>JAYWAJ010000259.1:0-33946 GCA_043782525.1 Deltaproteobacteria bacterium
GCGAGCAGGTTGACGTTGTCGGTCAGGTCCTTCCAGGTTCCGGCGACGCCCGGCACCGCGGCCTGCGCGCCCAGCTTCCCTTCGACGCCGACGGTGCGGGCGACCGAGGTCACCTGCTCGGCGAAGATGCCCAGCGTCTTGGTCATGCTGTTGAGCGTGTCGGCCAGCGCGGCGATCTCGCCCTTGGCCTCGACCACCAGCTTCTGCGAGAGGTCGCCGTTGGCGACCGCGGTGACGACCTTGACGATGCCGCGCACCTGCGTGGTCAGGTTCGAGGCCATGAAGTTCACGTTGTCGGTGAGGTCCTTCCAGACGCCCGACACGCCCTGCACTTCCGCCTGCCCGCCCAGCTTGCCTTCGGTGCCGACTTCGCGGGCGACGCGGGTCACTTCCGAGGCGAACGAGTTCAGCTGATCGACCATGGTGTTGATGGTGTTCTTCAGCTCGAGCACTTCTCCGCGCGCGTCGACGGTGATCTTGCGCGACAGGTCTCCCCGGGCGACGGCGGTGGTCACTTCCGCGATGTTGCGCACCTGCGTGGTCAGGTTGGACGCCAGCGTGTTGACGTTGTCGGTCAGGTCGCGCCAGATGCCCGACGCTTCCGGAACGGCGGCCTGGCCGCCCAGCTTGCCGTCGGTGCCGACCTCCTTGGCGACGCGGGTCACTTCCGCGGCGAAGGAGCTGAGCTGATCGACCATCGCGTTCACGGTGGTGCCGATGCGGAGGAACTCGCCCTTGACCGGCTGGCCTTCGATCTCCAGGGCCATCTTCTGGGTCAGGTCTCCTTCGGCGACGGCGACCAGCACGCGGGCGACTTCCGTGGTCGGCTGCACCAGGTCGGCGATGAGCGCGTTGATGGAGTCGACCGAGGTCTTCCACGAGCCGGCCACGTCGCCCAGCGAGGCGCGCTCCGTCATGCGGCCTTCGCGGCCGACCACGCGCTCGAGGCGGACGATCTCGTTGGTGAGGGCTTCGTTGCGCGCCACCACCTGGTTGAACGAGCGCGCGATCTCGGCCATCAGCCCGCTGCCCCGGGTGAAGGGCAGGCGCACGTCGAACTCGCCGTGCTGCGCGGCAGTCAGCGCGTCGAGCAGCTGCTTGAGGCGCGCCTCTTCGGGGGGCACGGTCGGGCCGTTGCCGTTTCCATTTCCGTCCCCTCCGTCGCCGCCGCCGCCGCCGCTCTTCTTGCGCTTGCGGGCCGACTCGTTGCCGGGATCATGCATTTCGCCCACGTCGAGCTCCTTGAAATGGTGACGCTAAAGTCCTACCGGGTCCGTCCGTGCAGATGCGGCAGTAAAAACCCGCGCCTGTGCAGCATCAAACTAGAAAAGTGCAAGTCTCTGAAAAAGATGCAGACCGCTGGACAGTCGAGGGGGGCTGTTTTTGTAGTCCGGCGCCCGCACTGGTGTCGAAGAATTCGTGCAGGCTCGCCCTGCCGCCGGGCGGGCCTTTTGCTCCCTGCCCTGACTGCGGTCGACAGGCCGGCCGCTAGAAGCCCGGTGCGGACCCCGAGGCAGCCCCGGGCATTCCAGAAATTCTGTGCGAAGCTCGGCGCCCATGCGCCTGCACCTCGTCGACGGCACCTTCGAGCTGTACCGCGCCCACTTCTCCAAGCGCCCTTCCCTGCGCTCCCCGGACGGCCGCGACGTCAAGGCGGCGGTGGGAGTGGCCCAGTCGCTGCTGGGGCTGCTCGCCGATCCTGCCGAGCAGGTGACCCACCTGGCCATCGCCTTCGACAACCCGATCCGCTCCTTCCGCAACGACCTCTTCGCCGCCTACAAGAGCGACGAAGGCGTGCCGCCGGAGCTGCGCGCGCAGTTCGACCTGGCCGAGGAGGCGGCCCGCGCGGTGGGCGTGCCGGTCTGGTCGATGCGGGACTACGAGGCCGACGACGCGCTGGCGACAGGGGCGGCGCGCTTCGCGGCGCAGGTCGCGCAGGTCCGCATCCTCACACCGGACAAGGATCTGGGCCAGTGCCTCTCCGGCGACCGGGTGGTGCAGGTCGACGTCATCCGCAAGCGCGTCCTCGACGAAGCGGCGCTGCTGCTCCGGCGCGGGATCAAGCCCGAGAGCGTGCCCGACTTCCTGGCGCTGGTGGGCGACGACGCCGACGGCATTCCGGGGCTGCCCGGCTTCGGCGAGCGCAGCGCCTCGGCCCTGCTCGGGCAGTTCCTCCACCTCGAGCAGATTCCGCTCGACGCCCGGCTCTGGCCCGCGGGGCTGCGGGGAGCGGACAAGCTGCTGGCGACGCTGCGCGAGCGGCTGCCCGACGTGCTGCTCTACCGCAGGCTGGCGACGCTGGTGCGCGAGGTCCCGCTGCCGCAGACGACACTGGAGGAGCTGCGCTGGCGGGGCGCCCCTCCCGAGGCGCTGCGGGCCTTCTGCGCGGCCACCGGCGCCACCCTGCGGTTGCCTCGTCCCGCCGCACCGGCCGCGAACTTTTCCTGAAATGGCTATGCTGGCCGCATGAGGATCCTCGCTGCCCTTGCCGTCGCGCTCTGTGTGGCAGCGGCTCTCGCCGACGGCCCGCCGCGCCCGCAGGGCCGCTCGGGGCGCGGGGCGGCGGATGGCGGGACCGCGCGGGTGCGGACGCCGGGGCCCTACCTGCTGGGCACCGATCCGCCCGGCAAGCTTCGCCCGCAGCGCGCCGAGGCCGACGCAGGGACGCCGGTGCCGCGCATCGCCGCCTCCGAAGAAGTGCAGCGCGAGCTGCAGCAGCTTCGCGGCCGCGTCGAGGCGCTGGAGCAGGGGCGCGCGCAGCTGCAGCAGCAGTCGCAGCAGCTCGGCGAAGTGATGCGGCAGCTTCAAGTGCTGCGCGCGCAGCTCGCCGAGGGCGAGCAGAAGCAAGCCGCGGCGCAGAAGCGGGAGCAAGCGCAGCGCGAGCAGCGCGAGTCGGGCGTCAGCGCGCTGCGGCAGGCGCAGGCGGCGCTGGCGGGCGGCGACTCCGCGGTGGAGGATCAGCTGGCGCTGGCGCAGGCGACCTTTCCGCCCCAGGCGCAGCGCGACATCGATGGTGCCCGGACGGCGCTGCGCAACCGCGACCTCTCGGCCGCGCGCGCCTGGCTGGACTCCGCCATCGCGCACGCGCAGCAGGGGCAGGAGCGGTGAGCGTGCGCGTCGAGAAGCAGGGGCCGGTGACCACGGTGGTGCTCGACCGCCCGCAGGCGAGGAACGCCGTCGACCGCGACACCGCCCGGGCGCTGGCCGACGCCTTCCGCGCCTTTGACGCCGATCCCTCCGCCAGCGTCGCCGTGCTCTGGGGCGCGGGCGGCAGCTTCTGCTCCGGCGCCGATCTCAAGGCGCTGGGCGGCGCCGCGCCAAACCGCGTCGAGGCCGATGGCGACGGGCCGATGGGCCCCACCCGGCTGCTGCTGGAGAAGCCGGTCATCGCCGCCATCGAAGGCTACGCGGTGGCGGGCGGGCTCGAGCTGGCGCTCTGGTGCGATCTGCGCGTCGCCGCCGACGACGCGACGCTGGGCGTCTTCTGCCGGCGCTGGGGCGTGCCGCTCATCGACGGCGGCACCGTCCGGCTGCCGCGGCTCATCGGGCTCTCCCGGGCGCTGGACCTCATCCTCACCGGGCGGCCGGTCGGCGCGGCGGAGGCGGCCGGGATGGGGCTGGTCAACCGGGTGGTGCCGCGCGGGACGGCGCGGACAGCGGCAGAGGTGCTGGCCCTCGAGCTGGCCGCGTTTCCCCAGGAGTGCCTGCGGCGCGACCGTCGCTCGGCGCTGGACCAGGCCGATCTTTCATTCGAGGAAGCGATGCAGAACGAACTCCGCCACGGCCAACGCTCGCTGGAGGCCGGCGCCTTGGCAGGAGTCCACCGCTTTACCGACGGCGAAGGCCGCCACGGAAAGTTTTAAGCCTGAGGCTTAAAGCCTGAAGCCTGAAGCCCGCTCTTCTCAGCGGTCCGCACGTCCCCGCTCTCCCGATAGAGCGCCGCGCCGGCGATGGCCCCGAGCAGCACGGGGAAGGCGCCGTAGATCGACCAGAGCAGCGCGAACTTCCTGCCGAAGAAGTGCATGGGGAGCAAGCCCCCGAGCGGCAGCGGGATGCACAGCGCCCAGGTGAGCAGGCCGGCGATGATCGCCGTGCGCGGCCCGGGGCCGAAGCGCGGCCGGATCATCGCGTAGACCACCAGCGCGGCGAACCCCTTCACCAGGTCGTAGGCGAGGAACCAGACCATCGACGCTTTCTGGTCCGCCTCGCTGTTGGCCAGGTGCAGCGCCGCGGCGATGTCGTTCCACCGCGACTGCAGCAGGACTCCGTGCACCACTCCGTCGCCGATGAAGCAGACGATGCCGGCGACCAGGCCCCCGAGAACGATGCGCTTGAGATTCATGGGCGGCAGTCTACGCCGCCCGCCGCCGGCGTCTACGGAGCGCCGTCTTCGGGGATGGGCTGCGGCCCGGGGATGATGCCGGCGATGTCCGGATCCTCCCCCGGAGAGCCCGGCGGACGGTCGGCCTTTTCCTTCTTGCGCTCTTCGCGCTGCGCTTCCTTTTCCTTACGGCGCTCTTCGCGTGCCAACTCTTTTTGCCGCTTGTTCGACCTGGGCTGCACGGGGAGCTCCTTCCTTTGAATGGGACCTGCTGCGCTGCGAAATGAAAAGGCCCGGCCTTTTTGGGAGGCCGGGCCCGGTCCATCACGACCCTATCAATTACGCGATCGGGCGGACGTTCGCTGCCTGCAGGCCCTTGGGGCCCTGCTTGGCCTCGAACTCGACCTTCTGGCCTTCGGCCAGGGTGCGGAAACCTTCCGCCTGGATTGCGGTGTGATGGCAGAACACGTCGGGGCCGCCGTTGTCCTGGACGATGAACCCGAACCCCTTCGCGTCGTTGAACCACTTCACGGTACCTGTTGCCATTCGATGCGCTTCTTTCATGTTCGCTTGGCACATTGCCGAGCGTCTGCTGAACGCAGCAGCCGGAGGGGTTTACCCGGCTTGCGGGCGCGCGTCAACGGAAAGGCGACCAACCTCCGGCTGGGGCATCCTAGCAGCATGAAGATGCCTGTTCTCTTCGTCGGACATGGCTCGCCGATGAACGCCATCGAGGACAACCGCTGGAGCCGCGGCTTCCGATCGCTCGCCGCGCTGCTCCCTGCGCCGAAGGCCATCCTCGCCGTCTCCGCGCACTGGTACGTGGGCGGAACTTTCCTCACCGGCGAGCCGCAGCCGAAGACCATCCACGACTTCGGCGGCTTTCCGGAAGCGCTCTACCAGATGCAGTACCCCGCGCCCGGGTCGGTGGCGCTGGCGGAGCGGGTCTCGAAGCTCGTCGGCGGCGGGCTGCGCACCGACTGGGGTCTCGACCACGGCAGCTGGAGCGTCCTGCACCACCTGCGCCCCGACGCCGACCTGCCGGTGGTGCAGCTGAGCATCGACGCGCGGCTGCCCCCCGCCGCGCATGTCGAGCTGGGACGGCGGCTGGCACCGCTGCGCGAAGAGGGCGTGCTCGTCTTCGCCAGCGGGAACGTCACCCACAACCTGCGCCACGCCTTCACCGCCTGGCAGCGCGGCGACGCCGCGACTCCCGACTGGGCGAAGAACTTCGACAGCGAGGTGGCCCAGGCCGTCGGGCAGCACGACGCCGCCGCGCTGGCGCGGATCGCGGACACCCCCGACGGGCGCAAGTCGCATCCGTCGCCCGACCACTACTTCCCGCTGCTCTACGCCGCGGGCGCCGCCGACCCGGGCGACCCGGTCCGCTTCCCCGTCGAGGGATTCGACATGGGCTCCCTCTCGATGCGCTCGGTGATCTGGGGATGATCCAGGTTCCGTGAACGCCCGCATCCGCCTCGCCTACGTCTCCTGCTGCGTCCTCTGGGGATCGACCTGGATGACCATCAAGGTCGGCCTGCGCGATCTGCCGCCCTTCTTCTTCGCCGGCACCCGCATGCTGCTCGCCGCCGCCCTCCTCCTGCCCTTCGCCTGGCGGGCCGGGCTCGGGCGCGAGAGCCCGGCGGCGCTGCGCAAGATGGGCGGCATCGGCGTGCTGCAGATCGGCGTCCCCTACGCGCTCATGTACGCCGCGCAGCAGTGGATGCCGTCCGGGCTGTCGGCGGTCCTCTTCGCCACCTTTCCCGTCTGGCTCGCGCTCCTGGCGCGGCTGATGCTGCCCGGCCAGGAGCTGACGCCGCGCAAGCTCGCCGCCGCCTTCCTCGGCGTGGTCGGCATCGCGGTGCTGCAGCTTCCGGCGCTGCGGGCACAGGCCTTCTCGCCGCTGGCGCCGCTGGGCGGCGCGCTCATCGTCGCCGCCGCCGTCATCGTCGCCTTCGCCAACGTCCGGGTCCGCCGCGAGCTGCAGCCGCAGTCGCCCCTGGTGATGGCCTTCGTGCAGGTCTTCGCGGGCGCTTTGGTGCTGGTCGCGCTCTCCCTCCTGCTGGAGCGCGGCAAGCCTCTCGCCTTCACGCCCTCCGCCGTGGGCGCGCTCCTCTACCTCGCCGTCTTCGGCACCGCGGTGACATACCTCTGCTTCTTCTGGCTCATCCCGCGCGTGCCCATGTCCGCCATCGGCGCCATCCCGCTGCTCGACACCACCGTCGCCATCGTCCTCGGCGCGCTCATCCTCCACGAGCAGATCGGCTGGCCGCTTCTGGCCGGCGGCGCGCTGGTGCTGGCCGCCACGGCGCTCGCCAACCAGGCGCCGGCCGCACCCGCCGTCGAGGCGCCGTAAAGGCCGCTGAGCCAGGACCCGTGCTCGTCCTCGTCCTCGTTGGCGTGCTCGGTGTCGGGCTTGTGCTGGTGGTCGTGGATTCGGCGCTCGCCAAGAGCTGCGGTAAGAGGACTCCATGTTTCGACGGCTTCGTCTTCTCCTCCTCGCCGGCGCGCTCGTCGCCGCTGGATGGCCGGCGGCCCGAACCCTCGTCCAGTGGTTCTCCCTGCGCGCGCCCGACGTCCTCGAGCTCGACTACGCCCGCTATCTCGCCTCGGCCCGGATGGGCCTGCAGTTCGGGTGGAACCGCCTCTATGATCCGGAGGCCCAGCGCATCGTGATGCACGAGCTCGGCGACCTCTTCTGGCTGCCCAACGTCTACACGCCAGCCATGTCCCTGCTGCTGGTCCCCTTCACGCTCTTCTCGCTCCACTCCGGCTTCCTCCTCTGGTCCGCGCTGCAGCTGGCCGCCCTGCTGGTCTGCTGGCACCTGACGGCGCGCGGGGATCCGCCGCTGCGCGCGGTGCTCCTGGCGATGGTCTTCGTCCCCTATCCGGTTACCCTCGGCCTGCTCGAGGGACAGGTCCTCCCGCTGCAGATGGCGCTGGTCGCCGCCTCCTACGCGCTGGCCATGAGCGGCCGCGACTTCCTCGCCGGCGCGCTCTTGTCCTGCCTCGCGCTCAAGCCGCAGGGCCTGCAGCTGATCCCCTTCGCCCTGCTGCTGGCCGGCAGGACGCGGGCCTTCGCCGGCTGGGTGGCGGCCATGGCGGTGATCGGCGGCCTGGTGCTGGCGGGGATCGGGCTCGACGGAACCCTGGCCTACGCGGAGCGGCTCTCCTGGGCCGGCGCGCATCCGCAGTCTCTCTGGGTGGCCTGGTCCTACACCCTGGCCCGGCACTTCGACTCCGCCTGGGCCCGCGCCGCCGCGTTGTCGGCCGCGGCGGTCCTGACCTTGATCGCCGCCTGGCGCAACCGGGCCCATCTCGAGATCGCCTATGCCGCGGGACTGGTCGGATCGATCCTGGCTTCGCCCTACACGCACCTCTACGACTTCATGCTGCTCTTTCCCGCGGCCTGGCTGACGCTCCGGGTCGCGCCCGCGATCTGGGTCGCGCCGCCGCTGCTGGTCGCCTACGTCTTCATGCTCTTCAGCCACCGCGACGAGAAGGGGCCGCGCTGGGTCCTGCTCTGCGAGTGCATCTGGCTCTGCGCGCTGGCGCTGGTTCCGCCGCGCTGGCTGGTGCCCGCGGCCCCGCGGCCCCTGGTGGCGGCCCCGCGGCCCCTGGGGGCGGCGAGGCCGGACTACCCGGCCAGCTCGTAGAGGTAATCGACGAACGAGCGCACCGTCCCGTCGAGCCCCTGGAAGTTGGGGCTGGTGCTCTCGACGACGAAGTACTCGTCGGGCGCGTGGGCTCCGCTGCCGTGGCCGAGGCCGAAGTGGCCCGCCGCCAGCTTGAGCGGCTCGCCGGTGAAGACGTATCCCGGCCACGAGCCGCCGTTGCGCGGCCAGAGCAGCGGCTCGTATCCAGCGGCGCGGTAGGTCTTCATCTGCGCCTGGATGATGGGGGCGTCCGGCGAGGTGGAGGTGGGGTCGTAGCCGCCGCTCATGTTGACCTCGATGTCGCCGAACCCGCGCTTCTGGAGGTGCGCCTTCAGCTTCTGCAGCGAGTCCTGGGCGCTCATGTCGGGGACGAGGCGGAAGTCCATCTTGGCGACGGCGCGGTGGGGGAGGACGGTCTTGCCGCCCTGCCCGGTGTACCCGCCGACCAGGCCTTCGATGTTGGCGGTCGGCTGCGAGGTGAGCCGCACCAGCGCGGTGCGGAAGTCGGCGTCGTGCACCCAGTGCTGGATGCCGTACTGCTGCTTCAGCTGCGCCTCGTCCATGTGCTTCGCCGCCGCGTCCAGCATCTTCTCCTCGGCCGGCGAGAGCTTCCTCACCTTCTCGAACCAGCCGTCGATGGCGGGCTCGGTGCCGTCGGGCGAGACCAGCGTGTTCAGCGCCTGCACCAGGTGGAAGGCGGGGCTGTCGATGCTGGCCCGCAGCGAGGAGTGGACGTCCTTCTGCGGACCGCGGCCCCATCTCTCACCGCTGGAGATCAGCTCGCACTCGATGACGCCCTTGGCGCCGAGCGAGATCTCCAGCGTCCCGTCGCGCCCCTGCCCGGCCGAGGGCATGAAGATCCCGGAGCACTTGCCCAGCGCCTGCAGCACCTCGGGCGAGCGGACCACCTGGGCGAAGTGCGGCGAGCCGATCTCCTCCTCGCCCTCCGCCACCAGGACGAGGTTGACCGGCGACTTGCGTCCCGCGGCGTGGATGGCGTGCAGGGCGGCGAGGAAGGCGCCCTCCGGCCCCTTCTGGTTGACCGCGCCGCGCCCGACGATGCACTTGCCGAAGCCGGGCTTGTCGACCAGCCGCGCCTCGAAGGGCGGCGACGACCACTCCTTCGGGTCCACCTGCTTGACGTCGTACATGAAGTAGAGGCCCACCGTCTTCGGCGCGCCGGCGTCCAGGGTGGCGAAGACGCCGGGCTTGCCGTCGGTCTTGACCTGCACCGCCTTCTGGAAGCCGGCCTCCTTGAGCATCTGGATGAGGACCAGCGGCCCTTCCTCGCTGCCCAGGTTCTCGGCGGCGATCGAAGGCTTCGCGATCCACTGCTGGATCCGGCGCACCGCCTCGTCGTGGCGGCGCTTGATCTGGTCATAGATGGGCGCGCGCTCGTGCTCGGCGCGGGAGGGAAGAGCTGCAGCGGCGGCGCCGGCGAGGGCGCCCTTCAGGATGAGGCGGCGGGAAAGGGGCATGCCCTTCCGTCGCCCATCCGCCGGCCGGCGTCAACCGCGGCGGCTACTCCAGGTCGAGCGGCTGGAAGTTTCCCTTCTCGTCGATGACGGTGCCCCAGACCTTGTGCGAGGCCTGGTGCTCGCCCATGCCGAAGCCCAGGGTCGCGCCGATGCCGAGGTCGACGCCGCGCATCGCCTCGAGGCCGTCGACGAAGCTCTCCAGGGTGAAGTCGCGCCCCACCCGCCGCGTTCCCTCGATGAGCAGCTGCGCCGCGAGGTAGCCTTCGAGGGAGACGAAGTCGGGCTTCTCGCCCAGCGAATACCTGGGGAGCAGCTCCTGGTACTTCATCACCGCGGTGGCGCGGCTGTTGGGGAGCGGCACCACCTGGGTGACGATGACGCCCTCGGCCATCTTCGGCCCGGCCGCTACCAGCTCGTCGGCCAGGGCGTTCGAGCCCACGAACGAGACGCTGCTGAAGATCATGTCGGACCGCTCCGCCTTGACGGCGGCGATGAATTTGGCGGCGGGCTTGTAGGCCGGCACCATGATGACGGCGCGGATCTTCTGCTTCGACTTGAGGATCCCGTCCACCGCATCCTGCACGTCGGAGGTGTTGCGCTTGTAGCCGACCCGCACCGTCTGGGCCGGATCGCGGTCGTACTTGCGCAGCATCCTGGCGACGCCGTTGAAGCCGGCCTCGCCGTAGCCGTCCTGCTGGGCGAAGACGGCGATCTCCGAAGGCTTGATGCGCTTCACCTCCACCAGGTACTTGAAGGTGGCCGCGGTCTCTTCCGCATAGGAGGCGCGGTAGTTGAAGACGTAGCGGTCGGGCGGATCGCGGCGCAGGAGGCCGGCGCCGGTGAAGGGCCCGAAGAAGAGCAGCCGCTTCTCCAGCGCGTAGGGCACCGCCACCTCGGCGGTGGGCGTGCCGACGTTGCCGATGAAGCCGAAGACCTTGCGCTGCTCGGCCAGCTCCTTCATCACCGCGCCGGTGCGGGCGGGCTCGTAGCCGTCGTCGAGGGCGATCAGGCGCAGCTTACGGCCGTTGACGCCGCCCCCCTCGTTGGCGGCGGCGAAGGCGATGTCGACGCCGGTCTTCATGCCGCGCCCCAGCTCCTTGGCGGGGCCGGAGAAGGGCGCGCTCATGCCGAAGAGGATCTCGGTGTCGGTCACGCCCTGCACCTGTGGCTTCTGCGCCTCCGCCGCTTTCTGCTCGCGGGCGGCGGCGGCCTGGCGGGCGGCGATCTCCTGCGCCTTCTTCTCCGCCTCGGCCCGCTGCCAGAGCGCCCCGCCGGCGATGGCGATGAGCGCCGCGGCGCCGGCCAGCGCGATGAAGAGCGGCTTGCGGCTGGGCGGCGGGGGCGGCGGCAGGGTCTTGGCCGTCCCGGCCAGCAGCTGGGTTCCGTCATCCTCGCAGGTGCTGCCGCGCAGGTAGGTGCGCCCGCAGACCGGGCAATAGCGTGGACCTTGTTTCGTCTCGCTCGCCATCATGGCAATCGGCTCCTGGGGCATGGGGGAGAAGTCCATCGGCGGTCCGCGGGACACCTCGAGGTTGAGCGCCTCGTCCTCGGCGAACATCTCCTCGAGCACCAGCTTGCTCCAGGGCTCGAAGATGGTCCGCTCGGTGCAGCGCTGGTTCAGCTCGACGTGGAAGGCGCCGTCCCTCAGCCGCAGCGCACGGCGCACCGCCTCGACGCCGGTCAGCTCGCCGAAGCGCGCATCGACCACGTCGCCCCCTTCGATGAAGAGGATGCCGTCGTGCTCCGGGCCCGCCGGCGAGACGATGGTGACCGCGGCTGTCTGGCGACTGATGCTGTAAAACTGGATGAGGTCGGTAAAGGATGTCTCCGACAGATTTCCGCTCAGCGCCACGCTTCGCTCCGGAGTTGACCTCACCGGAAGGCACGGTACGCCCGCGCAGGGGCTGGCGCTAAATTCTTTCCCGCCCTCCCTTTGGCACAGCTAGCCTCGAGGGCTCAGAACAAAGCCGCCGGCGATCGCTCGCCGGCGGCTGGTTCTTCGACACCACCAAGGGTCAATCGCGCGGCGCGGCAATTCAATTCATAAGCCCAGCTGCGTGATCAGAAAAGCGTAGTCATAGGCCACGTCCCGGAGCCGATCGTACCGGCCGGACGCCCCGCCATGCCCAGCGGGGTCCATGTTCACCTTGAAGACGAGCAGGTTCTGGTCGGTCTTGGTCGCGCGCAACTTTGCCACCCACTTGGCCGGCTCCCAGTACATCACCTGGCTGTCGTTGTAGCTGGAGCGGACGAAGAGCACCGGATAGGCCTTGGCCTCGACGTTGTCATAGGGACTATAGGAGCGGATATAGGAATATTCGCCGGCCTTCTTCGGATTGCCCCACTCCTCGAACTCGCCCACGGTGAGCGGCAGCGATTCGTCGAGCATGGTGTTCACCACGTCCACGAAGGGGACGTAGACCATCGCCAGGTGGAAGAGGTCGGGTTTGAGATTAAGCACCGCGCCCATGAGCAGGCCGCCGGCGCTGCCCCCGCCGATGGCCAGCCGCGCAGGCGCGGTGTAGCCGAGCTTGACCAGGTGCTCGGCGCAGCTGACGAAGTCGGTGAAGGTCGTGCGCTTGTTCATCATCCGGCCGGCGTCGTGCCACTTCTTCCCCAATTCTCCGCCGCCGCGGATATGCGCGACCGCATAGGTCACGCCGCGGTCCACCAGTGAAAAGCGGTCGGAGGAGAAGTTGTCCGGGATTGAAATTCCATAGGAGCCATATCCATAGAGATAGAGCGGGCTCTTGCCGTCCTTGGCCAGCCCCTTCTGGTGCACCAGCGCGATCGGCACCTGCACGCCGTCGGCCGCGGGCGCCCAGATGCGCTCGACTTCATACTTCGAGGCGTCGTAGTTGGGCACCGGCTGCCGCTTGAGCAGCTTCTGCTCCTGGGTGGCCAGGTCGATGTCGTAGACCGACGGCGGGGTGACGAACGATTGATAATTGATCCGGTACGCGGCCTGCCCGAACTCCTCGTTGTGCTCGGGGGAGACCTGGTAATCCGCCTCGGGAAAGGTCACCCGGCGGGTGGCGCCGCTGGCGAAATCGCGGATGGAGATCTGCGGCAGGCCGCCCTGCCGCTCGTTGAGGACGAGGAAGTCCTGGAAGAGATCCAGGTCGTCGATGAAGACGTCTTCCCGGTGCGGGATGAGCTCGGTCCAGTTCTCCCGGCGGGGCGCGGAGACGGGCGCGGTGACGACGCGGAAGTTCCGTCCTCCCGAGTTGGTGCGGATGTAGAAGAGGCCGCCGCGGTGATCGAGGGAATACTCGTGGTCCTTCTCGCGCGCCTGCACCAGCACCGGGATCGCCCCCGGATCGCTGGCGGGAAAGAAGCGGACCTCGCTGGCGGTGTGGCTGGCGGAGGTGACGAAGATGAACTCCTTGCTGCGCGACCGCTCGACGGAGAGGCCGAACATCTCGTCCTTCTCCTCGAAGACGAGCGCGTCCCTGGCCGCCCCGAGCAGGTGCCGCCAGAGCTGGTTCGACCGCTTCGTCTGCGCGTCCTCGGTGACGTAGAAGAGCGTCTTCCCGTCGCGGGCCCAGACGAAGCGGTCGACGCGAGGGATGCTCTCCGGGAAGGTCGCGCCGGTCCTGAGATCCTGCACGTGCAGGTCGTACTGGCGAAAGCCGGTCTCGTCGGTCGAGTAGGCCAGCAGCGAGCCGTCGTCGCTGGGAGCCCAGCCGCCCAGCCCGAGGAACTTCTTGCCGGCGGCCAGCGCGTTGAGGTCGAGGATCACCTGCTCGGGCCCGTCCGGCGCGGGCCGGCGGCAGAGGATGGGGTACTGCTTCCCCTTCTCGGTGCGCGAGTAATAGGAGAAGCCGTCGCGGCGGAAGGGCACGTTCTGGTCGGTCTCCTGGATGCGCGAGAGCATCTCGCCGTAGACCGCCTGGCGCAGCGGCTCTTGCGGCGCCGTCATCGCGTCGGCGTAGGCAGCCTCGGCGCGCAGGTGCTGCTCGACCTCGGGTGTGCCCTTGTTGCGCAGCCAGTAGTAGTCGTCGAGGCGCTGGTCGCCATGGACGGTGACGTCCTTCGGCTCCTTGCGCGCGACCGGCGGCTGCACCGGCGCGTCCTTTCGGCCTGGCCTGGGCGGCGTGGAGACGCAGGAGACGGCGGCGACGAAGAGGAGCAGGCGCGCGGAGGTCATGGCGCGGGACGCTAGGGGAGGGCGCGCTGCGCCGCAAGGACTGTCTTCGCAGTATGCTGGCGGTCGCCGCCGTTGCCGAATACGGCAACGTGCTGCCCGGGCCAATGCCCCTCAGTCAGGACCCGTGCTCGTCCTGGTCCTCGTTGAGGTGCTCGGTGTCGGGCTTGTGCGGGTGGTCGTGGAAGGCATTCGTTTTGGGACCACTGGTATCGATCGTAGTCTCTCGTGCGGGAGCGGCGTTTCCATTTCGCCCACCAGCACCAACGCGACGTCGGCCACGGCAACGAGGACGAGCGCGAGCACGGCCGTAAATTGATCGGCATTGCTGCTAGCGCCCGGGCGGACTGCGCCAGGTGAGCCGGAAGACGAGCGCTTCCGGCGTGCCCGGCGTGACCTGTGCCCGGCCGGTCTCGACGAAGCCGAACTTCTCCAACAGGCGGATCGAGGGCGCGTTGCCGGGCGAGACGAAGGCGGCCACCGCCTCGAGCTTGAGCGCGTCGCGGGCGTGGAGCAGCGTCGCGGCCACGGCCTCGCGCGCGTAGCCCTTCGACCAGAACGCCGGCAGGAAGGCGTAGCCGACGTCGCGGTCGGGGAAGGCGTCGCGCTTGAGGAGCCCGCACATCCCGATGGGCTGCTCCGTCTCCTTCAGCTGCACCAGCTCGAGCCCATGACCGTGCCGCGCGTAGCTGGCCAGCGGACCGTCCTCGAGATAACGCGCCGCCTGGGCGAGGTCGCGGACGCCCCGGTCGCCGATGTTCTGGAGGAAGGAGGGCTCGTTCAAGAGCCGCAGCGCGAAGGCGGCGTCGCCGGGGGTGAAGCGGCGCAGCAGGAGGCGGGCGGTCTCGATCACGCCTGCGTCGCCTTGGTGGAGCCGTCGGCGGCCCGCGTGCGGATCAGGCGCAGCGAGACCACCAGCGCCAGCACCATCAAGGTCAGGAGCGCTTCCTCGATCATGACGTTGCGCATCTTCTGCGGGTCGGGCTTCTCGACCACCTGGGAGAACTCGGCGGTCAGCACCAGGATGCGCCGGATGGCGGCGATCAGACCGACCACCAGGAACGGCTCGGGCAAGAGCGCGTGCGCGCGGAACGAGACCTGCACGGTGTAGAGCAGCTCGACGATCATGAGGACGAGCAGGGCCCGGTCGAGCAGCGCGATGATCGCCCCCGGCGGCGCGCCGGCCAGCGCGCTCTGCCAGAGCGCCTTGCCGCCGCCGAGGAGCAGCGCCGCCGCGCTGTAGGCGAGGAGCAGCCCCAGCCCGACGTAGACGACGTCTTCGAAGTGGCCGAAGTAGCGCGAGATGATTTCGCGCATCCGGCGGGCATCCGGGCTGTCGCTCTTGCCGCTGGTGGGCTGCGCGTCGGACATGCCTCGCTCCTACCAGAAAGCGCGGCTTCGCGGCACTGGCGGCGGCGCGGCGGGCCGGCAGTCAACGTTGCGCGGCGCCGAGCGCGAGCAGGTCCTTGCTCTCCAGCAGGCGCTTGGGCGCGCCCTCGCGCGCCCGCCGAGGAGACGCCCAGGCAGAAGAAGCGGCGTCGGTCCCTTCGGGCTCGGCCACCTCGAAGAGATCCTTGCGCAACAGCTCGCGCAGCTTGCCGTGCTCCTGTCCGCTGGCGCTGCGGGAGACCGAGAGGACCTCGGTGACGCCCATCACTTTCATGCCGGCTCCCTGGCCGCGCAGAGCGCAGCCAGCCTGGTGACGGTGGTGAAGTTGCGCGCGGTGCCGGGGCCGAGCGCGCGATCGAGGATGGGGCTGGTCAGCCTGGTGCGGCCCATTCCCTCCGGATAGTAAATATACAAAACACCGCCGGCGAGCTTCGCCTGCTCGGGCCCGCGGTCCCAGGCGGCCAGCGTCTTCGCCGCCCCGGCCGGCGGCTTGCCGTCGAAGAAGAGGAGGACGAGGTGGCTCGGGTCCGCCTGCGCTTGCGCAGCAAACGGATTCGCCGCCAGCGCCGCCCGCAGCTGGGCCGGAGTGCGCAAGAAGATTCCGGGACGCGCCGCGAAGCGCGCCTCGATGGCGTCGCCCAGCTTCTTGGCCACCGCCGCCGGGCTGCCGCTGCTGCGGAAGACGACGTTTCCGCTCTGCAGCAAGGTCTGCACCTGGGTGCAGCCGGCCCCGGCGTAGACCTCGGCCAGCGCCGCCATCGGTATGAGATTGTGCCCGCCGACGTTGATGCCGCGGAGCAGGGAAGCGTAGACCGGCATGGGCGACTTGGTAGCACGACAGGTCGCCGCGCGGCGGGCTATGCTCCCCGCATGATCAAGTACTACGGCAAGCCCGGCTGAACCGGCTGCGTGAAAGCGCGGGAGTTTCTCGCGCACAGGAAGCAGGAGACCGAGGAGCGCAACCTCATCCGGCAGCCGCTCTCGGTGGCGGAGCTGCGGGCGCTGGCAAAGAAGGCGGGCGGCGCCGGCTTGCTGGTCGCTCCCAAGCGCCGCGCCGAGGCCGAAGGGCTCTCCGGCGACGCGCTCCTCACCTGGCTGTCCGCGGACGGCGCGCGGGTGCGGCGGCCCATCGTCGAAGTCGGCGGCAAGCTGGTGCTGGGCTTCGCCGCCGAGGCGCGGGCGGCTTTTTAGAGTCTTCTCGAGTAGCGCCGTTTAGACTCGCGCGCATGAACCTGCCCCTCCTGAAAGAGCGTGCCGCCCTCCTCCTCCGCCTGCACGATCGCGCCCGCGTCCTGGTCCTGCCCAACGTCTGGGACGTGGCCAGCGCGCGCCTGGTCGAGAGCCTGGGCTTTCCCGTCATCGCCACCGGCAGCGCCGGGATCGCAGCGGTCCTCGGCTATCCGGACGGCGAGCGCATCCCGCGCGACGAGATGCTGGGCATGGTGGCCCGCATCGCCCGCGCGGTTAAAGTTCCGGTGACGGCGGATCTGGAGGCGGGCTATGGCGACCCGGGCGGCACCGTCGAGGCCGCGCTGGAGGCGGGCGCGGTGGGGATGAACCTCGAGGACGGGCTCGCCAGGGGCCCCGGGCTCACCGAGACCGGCGAGCAGGCAAAGCGCATCGCCGCCGCCCGCGCCGCCGCCGACCGGCACGGGGTCCACTTCGTCATCAACGGGCGCACCGACGTCTTCCTGCGCGGCATCGGCGAGGAGCGCGATCGCCTCGCCCACGCGCTCGACCGGGCGCGGGCCTACCTGGCCGCGGGCGCCGACTGCATCTTCATCCCGGGCGTGAAGGATGCGGCGACCATCGGCAAGCTGGCGGGCGGCATCGAGGGGCCGATCAACGTCCTCGGCACCGTCGGCACGCCCTCCGTCGCGGCGCTGGCGGCGCTGGGGGTCGCCCGCGTCAGCGCGGGCCCCGGTCCGATGCGCGCCGCGCTCACCGCCGGCAAGCGCGCCGCCGAAGAGATGCGCGACCGGGGGACCTTCGGCTTCGCCGACGGCATCCTCAGCGGCCCCGAGGTCAGCGCGCTGCTGGCCTGAAGAGGGGTCCGATTCTGCTTCGCCCGGTCTCGAAATGGGACCCTGCCCGCGGCTCTCCCAGAGAGACGCGCCTTGGCATCGCTGCTGCAAAGAGCCCCTGCGGCGGCCCGCTCCGGACCGCGATCGGAGGCCTCGATGCGGTGGTTGGCGGCGGTGGTGGTGGCGGTGGCCCTGTGCGCGGCGGCGTGCGGCGGCGAGGACCCGGCGGGCAGCGCCGAGGACGACAACCTCGAAGCGGGCACGCCGCATGCGCTGCTCCTGCACGGCGGAGAGAAGGCCACGCCCTCGGCCCGGCTGGTGGACTACGGCGGGCCGGTGGTCGAGAACGCGCGGGTGGTGGCGGTCCTCTGGGGGTCGGCGGTGGATGGCGAGGTCGCCGCCCGCATCGGGGACTTCTACCGGGCCCTCGTGGCCAGCTCGTATTTCAGCTGGCTGAAGGAGTACGACACCGCCCGGCAGAAGATCGGTCGCGGCGCGCTGGAGGGCGTCTTCACCATCGCGCCGGCCCACCCGGCGGCCTCCCTCACCGACGCGCAGATCGAGAAGGAGCTGGCGGCGCAGATCCGCAAGGGCGCGCTGCCTGCCGCCGGCGCCAACACCCTCTACCTCGTCCATCTGCCGCCCGGCGTGCGGGTCCAGATGGGCGGCTCCGGCTCCTGCGAGGCGGGCGGCTTCTGCGGCTATCACAGCGCCTTCCGCGCCGGCCGCGCCCACGTCCGCTACGCGGTGCTGCCCGACATGGGCAGAGGCAGCGGCTGCGACACCGGGTGCGGCGGCGGCTCACCGTTCGCCGCGGTCACCTCGGTCGCCTCCCACGAGCTGGTCGAGGCGGTCACCGACCCCGACGTCGGACTGGCCCGGGGCCTTTCGGCGCCGCTGGCCTGGTACGACGCGGCCCACGGCGAGATCGGCGACATCTGCGCCGGCCACGAAGGCAAGCTGCGGGCGGGCGGCGCGGTGTGGACGGTGCAGAAGCAGTGGTCGAACCGGGCCGCCGCTTGCGTGCTGGCCGGGCGCTGACGGGCAGGCGCCGCTGGTCGTGCAGCCAGCGACGCCAGGAGCCGTCTCAGATGCAGGTGGCGGTGCTGCTGCTGCTGCCGAAGAGGGTGCCGATTCCGCTGCAGCTGGAGGCGTTGAAAGAGCCGGTGATGTGGTCGCCGCTGTCCATGACGATGTCGAAGCGGCCGGCGTAGGCACCGCCGCTGGCGCCGGTGAGCGTCACCGTGCCGGAGGCGCCGAGGGCGTCCTGGGAGGGGATGTCCTTGCAGCTCGCGTCCGTCACCTCGAAGGCGACGAAGGCCGACTTGGCCTGCGCGCTCGCGGTCGCGATGGTGTACGTGCCCGGCGCGGTCGGCGCCGTGCTCTCGCCGGTGGAGGTGTTGACGTCGCCGACGGTGAGGAGCAGGCCGGCGAGATTCTTCGGCGCCTGGTTCGCGGTCACGTCGTGGCAGAGGCCCGTGTTGTTGGCGATGACGATGACGCCGATGGTGCTGGTGCTGCCGGGGGAGAGGGTCGTGGCCGCCGAGATCGCCTCTTTCGGCGAAAAGCCCTGTCCGCGAATCGTGCCGGTAAAGGTGGCGCCGCTTCCGCTTCCGCCGCCGCAAGCCGCCGTGCCCACTGCCATCGCCGTCATGGCCAAAAATCCCATCCGCATGTGTGTGACCCCCCGAAAGGCCCTCGCGGGCCGCGTTCCATCCGTACCTGTGGATCCTTCCGCAGGCAACCTGGAGGACGACAGGCCTCGCCGGCGGCCGGTCACATCGCAGTCGTACAAATCTGTCGTCTGGGGGCGCAGCCGCGGGTCGTCCGAGGCGAGCTCCCTCGATTTCAGGGCGGCGCCGCGCCGGATCGACAAAGATGTCCGGTGCGCACCGGTTCCGGTGTCGATGCAGAGGGAGGTCGGTTGACGGACGACCAGAAGAGGGTCGCCGAGCTGTACCAGCTGCATGGTCCCGCCATCTACCGGCGGTGCCTGCGGCTTCTTCAGGATCGTGAAGCGGCGCAAGACGCGACGCAGGAGGTCTTTGGAAAGCTCATGCGCGATCTCGACCGAGTCTCCCAACTGCCCGAGGCGCTGCCGTGGATCTTCCGCGTCGCCACCAACCACTGCCTCAACGAGCGGCGCAACGCCCGACGGCGGCCGACCGGGCCGCTGCCCGAGCTGGAGCTGCACACCGCCGTGGACGCAGTCGCGTATCCGGAGCGGCAGCTGGCGCAGCGGGTGCTGGCGCGGTTCGACGCCGAGACGCAGGCGGTGGCGTTGGGCGTGCTGGTCGACGGCCTCGAGCACGACGAAGTGGCGCGGACGCTGGGACTGTCTGCACGGACCGTCTCCCGCAAGCTGGCGCGGTTTCTCGGCAACGCGAAGAAGTACCTGCTGCGGAGCGAATCATGAGCAGCCGCTGCCCTTCGGAGCTGGCCCTGGAAGAGCACCTCGCGCGGCAGGGGGCACCGGTCGACGCGCACCTCGCCGGCTGCGCTTCATGCCAGGCGCGGCTCCTGCAGATGCGGCAGGAAGGCGATCACTTCCGCCAGTTCGTCTACCCGCGGACCCTCGACGCCGTGCTGGAGCGCAGCGAGCGCAAGCGCGGCTGGCGCTGGATCTGGCTGGTGGCCGCCCCCGCGTTGGCCGCGGCTGCGGCGGTGGCCCTGGTGGTCCGGCCCGGCGCTCCCGCGGAAGACTACCTGGGCACCAAGGGCGGCGCCCTCGGCTTCGCCGTCTTCGCTGGCGGCGCCAAAGGCGTCCGGGCCGTCGACGACGGAGCCCAGGTGCCAGCCGCGGCGGCGCTCCGCTTCCGGGTGCACCCGTCGGCCGCCTGCCACCTCTGGATCGCCTCGCTCGACGCCGCCGGCCAGATCTCCCGCATCTATCCTGCCGAAGGCGAGGGCGGCGCGCTGGTGAGCGGCACCGCGGCGCTGCCGGGAGGCGCGGTCCTCGACGGCCGCCAGGGTCCCGAGCGCTTCTACGCCGTCTGCACGCGGCGCCCCCTGCCCTTCTCCGCCCTGGAAAAGAGTGTCCGGGGGGCGGCGCCCGGGGTCCGCACTGCGAAGACCTTGCAGGGCCTTCCGGAAGACGCCACCCAGTCCTCGGTGCTGGTCGAGAAGACCCCATGAACGCCGCCGCGCGCATCCTCCTCTGTTTGCTCCTCGCGCTGCCCGCGGCGGCGCGGGGAGCGGCGCGCTTCGCGGTGGTGGTGGGCAGCAACGAAGGGGCGCCCGGGCGCGCGCGGCTCTGGTTCGCCGAGCACGACGCCGAGAGGTTTGCCACGGCCCTGCAGGAGCTCGGGGACTTCACGCCTGACCGCGTGGTCCTCCTGCAGGGCAGCACCTCCGGCGCGGTGCGCGCCGCGCTCCTCGCCACCGAGGCGCGCATCGCCGCCGTCCGCGCGGGCGGCGAGCGCGCCATGCTGGTCGTCTACTTCTCGGGCCACGCCGGGGCCGACGGGCTCGAGCTGGGCGCGCAGCGCATCGGCTTCGACGAGCTGCGCGCGCTGATCGGGCGCTCCAGCGCCGAAGCCAAGGTGGCCATCGTCGACGCCTGCGAGTCGGGGGCGCTCACCCAGGTGAAGGGCGCGCGGCCGGCCCCCCAGCTCGACTTCGCCCTGCCCTCCGACGACAGCGTGCAGGGGACCGCCTTCATCGCCTCCACCGCCGTCGGCGAGGCGGCGCAGGAGTCGGCGGCCATCGGCGGCAGCTTCTTCACCCACCACCTCGAGGTCGCGCTGCGCGGCGCCGGCGACGCCGACGGCGACGGCCATGTCACCCTCGCCGAGGCGTTCCGCTACACGGCGTCGCGCACCCTCGCGGGCACCGCCTCGACGGAGGCCGGCCCGCAGCACCCCACCTACGACACGCGCATGTCGGGCCGCGGCGACATCGTCCTCGCCGACCTGCGGCGCGGCGAAGCGCGGCTGCGCCTGCCGGCGGACCCCGGCGCGCAGTACGTGCTGCGCGGCCCCAAGCTGGTGGCGGAGGTGCACGGCGACGCGGCGCAGATCAGCCTGGCGGTGCCGGCCGGCGCGTACCAGATCGAGCGGCGCGCGCCCGAGGGGCGGTCCACCGCTTCGCTGACGCTGGAGAAGGGCGAGACCCGGCTGCTCCCGGTGCTGACGCCGACCCGCTATGAGCTGGCCCGCGCCAAGGGAGGACCGCTGCCCACCGAGCTGTTTGCCGGCGGGGGCGTCGGCGCCGTTCCGCTGGCCGGCTTCGGCTTCGCGCCGCTGGTCCGCGCGGGGTTCCGGCGCGAAGTGGCGCAGTTCGCGCTGCGGGTCCGTCTCGACTTCCTCCGCAAGGAGGTCACCGATCAGACGCTCCACTACGGTTTTTCGTCGCTGGCGGGAGCCGTCGCGCTCTTGACGCCGCTGCCGGCCGGGCCGGTGCTCTTCGAGCTGGGGCCGGAAGCCGGCTACGGCTTCGCCTGGCAGTCGCTGGCCGACGGGCGCAGCTTCACCGCCGGCGCGCCGCAGCTGGGCGGCGCCGTGGTGGCCACGCTGCGCGCGGGCCCCGTGCGCGTCGGGCTCGAAGGTGCGCTCGCGGCAGAGCTCTTCCGGCTCGACGGCGTCACCGTGGTCCGCCCCGGCGGTTCCCTCGCCCTGCTCGCCCGCTGGGGGCTCTGATGCGACGCCTGACCTTCCTGGCCGCGCTCGCGCTCGCCTGCGGCAGCGGTCTCGTCGATCACGCAGGAGCCGGGCTCCCGCCGGCGCTCGACGGCGGCTGCACGGCGCCGCTGCACGCCTGCGGCGGAAGCTGCGTCGCCCAGAGCGTGCAAGCCTGCGGCTCCGGCTGCGCCACCTGCACGCCTCCCCCCAACGCACAGCCGGTCTGCGCCGGCGGCGAGTGCGGCTACACCTGCGCCGCGCCGTTCCTCCACTGCGCCACCGGCTGCTGCACCGCCACCCGCATCGCGGCCGGCGGCGACCACACCTGCGCCCTCGTCGCCGGCGGGGTGAAGTGCTGGGGCGCAAACGACCAGCTGCAGCTCGGCAGCGCCAACGCCGGCGGGTTCTCCGCCACGCCGGTGGACGTGCCGGGCCTCTCCGGCGCCAGCGACCTCGCTTCGGGAGCGGGTCAAACCTGCGCCATCGTCTCCGGCGCGGTGAAGTGCTGGGGCCTCGGACAGGGCGTCGAGGAGGTCGGGGGCGTCTCCGGCGCGGTCTTGCTCGCCGTGGGCGGCCGCCACGCCTGCGCCGCCACGGGCAACGCCGTCCTCTGCTGGGGCGCCAACGACCGCGGCCAGCTGGGCGACGGCACCCTCACCGGACGCGCCGCCGCGGCGCCCGTCAGCGGAGCCTCAGGCGCGCTCTCCCTGGCGCTGGGACTCGACCACTCCTGCGCCGCCCAGACCACCGGCGCGCTCTGCTGGGGCCGCGACGACCACGGCCAGGTCGGCGACGGACAGGCCGCCAGCGCCGTCGTGCTGCCGACCGCGGTGCAGGGGTTGTCCACGGCTTCGCTGCTCGGCGTCGGCGCCGGGGAGCTGCACTCGTGCGCCCTCGCCTCCCCCGACGGCTCGGTCAGTTGCTGGGGAGCGAACGCGCGGCACCAGGTCGACAGCAGCGGCCAGGACCAGTTCCGCGCCAAGGGTCTCGGCGGCCTCAAGGCCTCGGCGGTGGCAGGGGGCGCCGCCAGCACCTGCGCCATCGTCTCGGGCGGCCTCGAGTGCTGGGGCGCGAACGACACCGGCCAGCTGGCGCTGGGCGACACCACCGACCGCCTCGGCCCCACGCCCGTGCCGGGCCTCTCCGGCGTGAGCGCGCTCGCGCTCGGCTCGAGCCACGGCTGCGCGCTCTTCAACGACGGCAGCGTCCAGTGCTGGGGCAAGAACAACCAGGGCCAGCTGGGTACCGGCAGCACCAGCGCCTTCAGCGCCAGCCCCGTCGCCGTCTCGGCGCCCTGAAGAAGAATTTGTCCGGTGCGCGCCTCTGCCGGGGTCTTCACCTCCTGAATGGCGCGCTTCAGCGCCACGAGAGGTGGCTCATGCGTCGACTCAGTGGAACGGTTCTCGTCGTCCTCATCGCCTGCAGCGGCGCCCAGCCGGGCAGCGCGACCTTGCAAGGCAGCATCAAGACGGCGACCGGCGCGGCGGTGCCCGGCGTTCTCGCCACCCTGGCCGGCTCGCGGCTCTCGACCCGCACCGACGCCGCGGGGCGGTTCTCGCTCCCAGGCGCAGCGGAAGGTACGGCGACGCTGCAGCTGAGGGCGCCGGGCGTCGACACCTCGGTCTCCGTGCCCAGGCTGGGCAGGAGCCAGGTGGTGCGGCTCAGCGTGGTGCTCTCCAGCGACGGCAAGGCGGCGCTCGAGACCGCGCCCGAGGCAGAGGTCTCCGGCACCCTCGACTCCCTCGCCGCGCCCGACCTGGTGGTCGCCGGCCACACCATCCACACCGACGCGCAGACCGCGATCCGCATCGCCGGCACGGCGGCGTCGCTCGACGCGCTCAAGATCGGCGAGCGCCTCGAAGTCGAGGGCGTGCAGCAGGGCGACGGCAGCGTGCTGGCGCGCAAGATCGAGGCCGACCTCGAGCACCAGCCCGAGAGCGAGGTCGAGCTGCGCGGAGCCGTCGAAGCGCTGGCGGCGCCCGACCTCACCGTCGCCGGCAAGACCGTGCACACGGCCGCCGGCACCCGCATCGCCATCGACGGCCGGGCGGCCGCCTTCGCTGACCTGAAGGTCGGCCAGCACCTCGAGGTGAAGGCTCCCTGCAGCAGGACGGCAGCGTGCTCGCCAGCGAGGTGAAGGCCGAGAGAGCACCGGCCGCGGGCGTCGAGGGATCGGAGCTCAAGGGCACCATCGGCGCGGTGGCCGCGCCGGACCTGACCGTGGGCGGCAAGACGGTGCACACCAACGCCAGCACCCGCATCGAGGTCGACGGGCGCGACGCGGCCTTCGCGGCCCTCGCCGCCGGCCAGAGCGTCGAGGTGAAGGGCGCGGCCCAGCCCGACGGCAGCCTGCTCGCCAGCCGCGTCGAGGCGAGCTCGGTGCAGCCGCCCCCGCCTCCGCCCGCCTCGTCGGAGGTCGAGCTGCGCGGCAAGGTCGAGGCGAAGTCGGGCGCGGACCTGACCGTGGCCGGGCACGCCGTCCACACCGACACGCTCACCGTCGTCGACGGGCACGGCGCCGCCAGCCTGGCCGACCTCGCCCTCGGCGCCACCGTCGAGGTCCGCGGCGCGCTACAGGCCGACGGCTCCACGCTGGCCACCCGCATCCACCTCGAGGACTGACCGCCGCCTCGAGGAAGTTCGCAGAGGCCCGGACCGCAGCTTGGGTCCGGGCCTCCTGCTTCGTCGGAGTACCGCCGCGCGCACGGCCTTCGCCAGGCGATGACGGAAATGATTGAGCGCCT
The DNA here is from genome assembly GCA_043782525.1 of Deltaproteobacteria bacterium. Lineage (GTDB taxonomy): Bacteria > Myxococcota > Myxococcia > Myxococcales > 40CM-4-68-19 > 40CM-4-68-19. Next base: position 24,379 of record JAYWAJ010000259.1, read on the forward strand.
CCCGGAGTCGCGGCTATCCTGCGCCCCGCCATGCGCGCCTCCGCCCTCTCCATCGCCCTCGCTCTCGCTCTCGCCGCCTGCGTCGTACCGGTGACCATCGCCACCGTCGAGACCACGCAGTTCAACCCCTCGCTCAAGGTAGACCTCAAAGCCTCCACCAAGGCCTCCAACGGCGAGTACTACCGCGACCTCGTCCCCGGCCCCGGCGCCGCGCTGGCCACGGGCCAGACGCTCTCGGTCCACTACACCGGCTGGCTCGCCGACGGGACCAGGTTCGACAGCAACGTCGGGGGCGCGGCCTTTCCCTTCGTCCTCGGAGCCGGCCAGGTCATCGCCGGCTGGGAGAGAGGCTTCGACGGAGCTCACGTCGGCGGCACCCGGCAGCTGCTCATCCCGCCGGGGCTGGCCTACGGGCTGACGGGACAAGGCAACATCCCCGGCAACGCGGTGCTGGTCTTCAACGTGCAAATCGACTCGGCGCAGGTGGTCACCGTCGAGAACACGCAGTTCAGCCCGTCGCTCAACGTCGACCTCGCCAGCTCCACCAAGCTGCCCAACGGCGAGTACTACCGCGACCTGGTCGCCGGCAGCGGCGCGGCGGTCAGCGCCGGACAGATGCTCGCCGTTCACTACACGGGCTGGCTCGCCGACGGCAGCAAGTTCGACAGCAACGTGGGCGGCGGCGCCTTCTCCTTCGTGCTGGGCGGCGGCCGGGTCATCGCCGGCTGGGATCAGGGCTTCGGCGGAGCCCATGTCGGCGGCACCCGGCAGCTCCTCATTCCGCCAGAGCTGGGCTACGGCCTGTCGGGGTCGGGGCCCATTCCGCCCAACGCGGTGCTGGTCTTCAGCGTCCAGATCGACGCGGCGAAGTAGCCGCTACTTCACCGTCACCGTGACCGACACCGAGCCGGTGGCGCCCGGGTCGAGCGTGCCCCCCAGCGTCCAGGTGACGGTGCCGGTGGCGCCCACCGCGGGCGCTGCGATGCTGCACGAGGTGAGCGAGGCGGGCAGCGTACCGCAGGCGGCGCTGGCAAAGGCGGTGAAGGACGGCGTGACGTCGCTGATGACGATGTTCTGCAGCGGCTGGGCCCCGTTGGGATTGGAGTAGGTGACGGTCCAGGTCACCGGGCTGCCCGGCGGGACCGTCAGCTGGCCCGCCGACTTGACCAGCGAGATGGGCAGCTTGTTGAAGGTCACCTGGGCGCTGGCCGCGGCGGTGCCCGCGGTCGACGTCTGGCTGCACTTCACGCCGCTGGCGGCGTTGGTGAAGGTGCCCGCCGTCCCGCTGGTGACGGGCACGGTGATGGTGCAGCTGCCGTTGCTGAGCGAGGGGACGGTCAGGTTCAGCGCCGTCGCGGAGGTGGCCAGCGCGGGGGAGTTGGTGACGCCGGTGCAGGTGCCGCCGATCGACGGCGGGCTGGAGACGGCGAAGCCCGAGAGCGCGTCGGTGAAGTTGCAGCTGGTGAGGGCAGAGGCGTTGGAATTCGTCAGGGTGAAGGTGAGGAGCGAGTTCTTGTAGGTGTCGACGGAGCCCGGCGAGAACAGCTCCGAGATGGTGGGCTTCAGCACCACCGTCAGCGTGGCGGTGTTGGAGGGCGACCCGATGGCGAGGCCCGCGGAAGTCGGGGCGGAGCTGGTGTTCGGGTAGCTGCCGGCGCCGCCCGTGATCACGTCGATGGTCACGGTGCAGCTCGAGGTCCTGGCGACGGTTCCGCCCTGCAGCGAGAAGCCGGTGTCGCCTGCCGCGCTGTTCGCGGTGTCGGAGGCGTTGCGGAGCGTCCCGCCGCAGCTGCTGGTCGCGTTGAGCGGCGAGGCGACCGACATGCCCGCCGGGAAGGCATCGCTGAAGACCAGCGTGCCGGTGTACGCCTTGTTGGTCGGGTTGCTGACCACCAGCGAGAGGTTTGCCTTCTCCCCGAAGCCGACCGAGGTCGGCGAGAAGCTCTTGGCGATGCCGAGCTGCGCCACCGCCAGCGTGGCGGTGCTGGAGGCCGGCCCGGCGCTGGCCCCGGTCTCCGATGCGGTCACGCCGCTGGCGGTGTTGGAGTAGGTGCCGCCCACGGTGGCGGTGACGTCGACCAGCACCGTGCAGCTGGAGTTGGCGGGGATGGCGATGCCGGTGAAGCTGACGCTCACCGCGGCGGTGCTGCCCGCGCTGGGGATGGCGCCCGTGCAGGTGCCGCGGCCGGCGCCGATGTAATTCTGCGCGACGGCGGTGGTGGTCATCGGGCCCGGCAGGACGGGGAAGGTGTCGCTGAAGCTGGCGCCGGAGAGGCTGATGGCGTTGGGGTTTGAGAGGGTGAAGGTGATGGTGCTGGTCCCGCTCGCCCCGATCGAGGAGGGCGTGAAGATCTTTTGCAGGGTCGCGTACGACACCACGGTGAGGTAGCCGGCGGACGAGGCCGGTCCGGCGGTGGGCGTCTGGGTGCTGGTGGCGCCGCTGGTCGCGTTGGGCCAGCCGGCGGCGGGGCTGATGGAGGGGCTCGAGACCTGCACCGTCAGCGTGCAGCTTCCGCCCGCCGGCACGGTGAGGCCGCTGAACGAGAGGCTGGTCGCGCCCGCGGTGAAGGAGTTGCCCGCCGCGCCCGTGCAGGTGCCGCCCGCGGCGCCGCTGGCGAAGATCTGCATCTGGGTGAGCGCGTCGGTGAAGGCGACCGAGGTCAGCGCGATGGCGTTGCTGTTGCTGAGGGTGAGGGTGAGCGTAGTCTTGCTGGAGGCCAGCGCCGCGCTGGAAAGAATGACGCCGGGGAAGAAGCCCACCGAGAGCTGCGGCGGCGAGTAGACGACCAGGTTCGCCGTGTTGGACCCCGCGCCCGCCACCGGCGTCTCGTTGCTGGTCACGCCCGAGGCGGTGTTGCTGTTGGTCCCGGCGGTGGCGCTGGTCAGCGTCACCGTCACCGTGCAGTTGCCGGCCGCCGGGATGGTCAGCCCGGAGAAGGTCAGGGTGCCCGTCTGGCCGGCGGCGAAGTTGTTCGAGGAGGCGCCCGCGCAGGTGCCGCCCGCCGCGCCCGTGGCGTTGATGCTCATGTTGGTGAGGGCGTCGGTGAAGCCGGCGCCCGTGAGCGCGACGTTGCTCGAGTTGGCGAGCGTGAAGGTGAGCAGGCTGGTCCCGCCCTGCGCGATGGGGCTGGTGGCGAAGGCCTTGGTAATCGTCGCGGGCGCGGCGACGACCAGACGCGCGGTGTTGGAGACGGGGCCGGTCGCCGCCTCGATGCTGGAGAGGCCGGTGGTGGTGTTGGGATAGCCCGCCGCCGGGCTGACCGCGGTGGCCGTCACCGCAAGGGTCACGGTGCAGCCGCCCGCGCCGGGCGGGACGGTGAGGCCGGAGAAGGAGAGCGCCCCCGTCTGGTTGAGCACGAAGCTGTTCGACGAGGCGCCGGTGCAGGTGCCCCCGGCCGCGCCTGCCGCTGCCACCTGCATGTTGGTGAGGGTGTCGCTGAAGCTCGCGCCGGTCAGCGGGATGCTGTCGCCGTTGACCAGCGTGAAGGTGACGAGCGCGGTGCCGCCGATCTGGATGGTCGAGGGCGTGAAGGAGGTGGCGATGGTCGGCGGCGCGGTCACCGCCAGCGAGGCGGTGTTGGAGGGAGCGCCGGCAGGGAGCAGCGCGGTGGTGACGCCGCTGGTGGTGTTGGTCTGCGCGCCGGCCGAGGCGCTGGTCACCGTGAACGTCACGGTGCAGCCCGCCGCGGGAACGTTGATGCCGGTGAAGCTGAGGCTGGTCTGGCCGACGGAGAGGGACGACGGCGTGGTGCCGGTGCAAGTGCCGCCGACAGCGGTGGCGCCGACGGACATGCCGGTCAAGGTGTCGGTGAAGCTGCCGTTGGTCTGGGCGACGCCGCTCGGGTTGGTGAGGGAGAGCGTCACCACGGTGGTGCCGCCGGTCTGGATGCGGCTCGCCGCGAAGGCCTTGGCGATGCCGATGACGCCGACGCCCAGCTGCGCGGCATTGGAAGCCGCCCCCGCCACCACCGTCTCGCTGGCGGTCACGCCGCTGGCGGTGTTGGTGTAGGGGCCGGCCGTCGCGCTCTTCACCAGGAAGGAGACGGTGCAGGTGGCGCCGGCGGGCACGGCGACGCCCGAGGGAATAAAAGCCGTTGCCGCCGCGGCGATGGTGGCCGGGAAGCCGGTGCAGCCGCCCGAAGTGGTGACGGAGCCGCCCACCGCTTGCAGCGGCGACGGGAAGGTGTCGGTGAAGGCGGCGCCGGTGAGCGGCGTGGCGGCGTTGGGGTTGACGAGGGTGAAGGTCAAGGTCGCGCTGGCGCCGGGCGCCACCGCCGAGGGCGTAAACGACTTGGCGAGGGTGGGCCGCGAGAGCAGCGTGGCGCTGGCCGGCGCGGCGTTGGTGACGCCGAGCGCGTTGGTGAAGCTCGCCGCCGGAATGGTGTCGAGGTAGCTCTGCGCGCTGGCGGCGGTGACGCTGACGGAGAAGGTGCAGGTGGCGCTTGCGGGCACGGTGCCGCCGCCCTGCGCGAACGAGGTTGAGCCGGCCGGGAGCGTCGCCGGCGTGAAGCCGCTGCAGCCGGTGACGGTGACCGGGCCCGCCGCGGTCAGGCCGGCCGGCAGCGCGTCGGTGAAGGCCGAGGCGGAGAGCGCCACCGCGTTGGGGTTCTGCACGCTGACGGTGAGCTGCGTGGTGCCGCCGGCGTTCACGCTCACCGGGCTGAACGAGACGGTGAGGATCACCGGCTGGCGCACGTTGACGTCTTCCGCGGTCGAGCTGGCGGGGTTGTAGTTGCTGCCCTGCACGAAGTCGCCGGTGGAGTAGGTGCCGCCCGGCGTGACCGTCTGCCCGGCGCTGGTGCGGGTCGGATCGTCGTAGGTGACCGCGGCGGGGTTCTGCAGGACGCCCACCGGCGCGGCGGCCGGAATGTTGGCGGTGAAGGAGACCGAGACCGAGCCGCCGCCCGGGATGCTGAACGCGCCCCAGGCGGGCGCGGTGGCCCCTGCCGCGGGATTGCTGACGGCGGTGCGGGTGGCGCCGCCGGCGGTGGTGACCGCGTCGGTGCTGGCGAGATTGAGGCCCGCCGGCAAGGTGTCGGAGAGCACGACGCCGGTGGCGGTGCCGTAGCTTCCGGCGTTGGCGACGGTGATGGTGTAGCTGGTGGTGCCGCCCTGGACAGTGTCCGGACGGGTGGTGATCTTGGTGACGGTGAGCAGCGGGAAGCAGAGCGGGCTGGGAGCGGCGCCGGGGATGTCGGTCGAGACCACCGAGCTGATCTGGTAGCCGCCCGGCGACGACGAGGAGCCGTAGGGCGCGGTCGAAGTGGCGCTCGGCGAGGTGGTGCCGTTGCCGCCGCCGGCGACGTTGATGGTGGCGCTGCTGCTGCTCGAGAGCGCGACGAACCCGCCGCCGCCTCCTCCTCCCGGGCCGTGCGGCTGGTTGCTGTAGGCGCCGCAAGTGCTGCTGTTCTCCGAGCCGTTGCCGGTGTTGCTGCCGCCGCCGCCGCCGCTGGCGTTGACGGCCACGGTGCCGACGTTGCCGTTGTTGCCCGAGGCGAAGATGAGCAGCGCGCCGCCGCCGCCGCCGCCGCCCGAGGCGTCGTTGCAGACGGTGGGGTTGCCGGAGGCGCCGTTGGCGTTGACGGTCCCGCTGCCGGAGATGGTCTTGGCGCGGAGGAAGACGAGGCCGCCGCCCGCCGCGCCGCTGGAGGCGACGCCGTAGGTGGGCGTGCCGGTGCCGTTGTTGCTGCTGCCCGCGCCGCCGCCGCCGCCCAGCGCGAGGCGCGCCGCCGACATGGGGACGCCCTGCCCTCCGAAGCCGCCGGTCTGCGAGCCCGGCGGCGTCAGCGGGGTCCAGCCGTATCCGCCCATGCCGCCCGCCGCCGATCCGCCGCCGCCGCCGCCGCCGGTGTTCTGGTCGTTGCCGCCGTTGGCCAGCGTCTGCGGGTCGCCGTCGGTGCCGCCGCCGCCGGCGTTGCCCGGCGCGCCGCGCGCCAAAGAGCCGTTGGGATAGCCCTCGACCAAGGTGTCGAGGATGGCCCCAGCGCCGTTGGTGGCAGCGCCCAGGGGCGAGGGCACGAAGAGGTAGCGCGGGGTTCCGGCGATGCCTTCGCCCTTGGAGGCGTTGCTGCCGGTGAACGGTCCGGGCGTCGTCCACGGGTTGCTGGTAAACGTCGGGACCGTCGGCGCCAGGGTCGAGACGTAATCGGTGGACGCGTAGGCCGGCTGCGAGAGGCCGCGTCCCTTCATGTACAGGCCGCCGCCGCCGCGGAAGCCGCGCGCGGTCACGTCGATGGTCTGGCCGTTCCAGCTGAGCACGCCGGCGACGTCGGCGACGACGATGCCGCCGGTGGCTCCGTTCCAGGGCGCGGCCGTCACCTGGCTGGTCAGGGTCGCTGCGCTGTATTGCGGCACCCGGATCACCTGGAAGGTGCGCTGGCCGTTGCTGCCCGAGTACGCCTGCGACCGGTAGCTGGACTGGAGCGGCGCCAGGAGCGGAATCGTGCTCCCGGAGAGGTAGGCTGGCGCCACCGTCGCGTATTCGTAGACGCCGGCGTTATTGAGCGCGATCTGCCCGGAGCCCGTCGAGCTGCCGCCGTAGCCGGAGTCGTTGCTGGTGGAAAGGTCGGCGTCCTGCATCTGGATGATGAGGAGCAGGTCGCCCGCGGCGATGGCCTTGGCGTTGCCGCCCGAGGAGGTGTCGACGGCGCCCACCGTCACGCTGGCAATGCCGGCGGTGCCGCTGACGCCCGGGTAGTAGCTGTTGACGATGCCGCCGATCGAGGCGGGCCCGTCCTTGCCCGGATTGGTGCAGCTGCCCGCGGCGAGCGCGCGCGCGGGGACAGCCACGGCGGCGGCGAGGGCGAGGAGCAGGCTGATGCGTCTTCTGGTCATTGCTGGTTCAGGAAGGCCGCCGCTTCGCGGACCGACTGTTGGTCGAACTTGAAGCGCAGCTGCAGATAGGGGCCGCGGGACTGGTAGCCGGAAGCGCTGAAGTCGTGATCTTCATACCCCGCGACGTTGACGCCAAGGCTGAGCCAGACGTTGGTGGCCGGAGAGACGCCCACCTCGGGGCCGCCGCTCCAGGCGATCTCCTGCGTCCCCCAGACGTGCAGCAGGCTGGCGCGCGCGCCGACGTCGAGGAACTCGCTGACGTCATAGCGCACCGTGACCGAGACTTCGTCGGTGTAGCCCTGGGAGCTGCCGCCCGCCTCGACGGTGCGGCCATATTTGGCGCCGTATCCCGCCGAGATCTGCAGCTCCTTGCGCGGTCGCCAGTTGGCGAGGAAGTTGTCGACGATACGCCAGGAGTCGGTGGGGAGCGCGACGCCCGTCTTGCGATCGACCCGCCAGTCGAGGCGGTCGAGCAGGATCCAGTGCGTCTCCTGCGGGCGGTAGACGAATCCGAGGCGCAGGTCGGAGCCGAGCCCGTGCGCGCCGTCGGACCCGCGGGTGCCGAAGAGCTGGCCGCGGCCGGCCCAGGCCCAGCCGCTGTTGCGCTCGGCGACGACGCCCGAGAGCAGCGACCACTTGTCGCCCGACTGCGCCGTGCGGCCTTCGACGCGGCTGTCCCAGACCAGGCTCTTCACCTGGTAGTTCGCCCCCGCGGTCGCCGCGGTGAAGTTCTCGCTGACGGCGCCCGAGGCCGGGGGGAAGGCGGGGTTGGGCGTGTAGAACGCCTGGTGGCGCAGCGTCTGGCTGCGCTCGGCGCCGGCGTCCAGCTTCCACGCCTCGGAGAGCTGCACGGTCTGGCGCAGGCCGAGGTTGCCGAAGACCCGGCCCTGGCTCTCGCTCAAGTCGCGCTCGACCAGCGAAGTGAAGCTGCCGCCCTTCCAGGGCGTGGCGCGGAAGCCGACGCGCTCGTTGTTGGTGGCCGCCCCCGCCCCGAACGTCACCTCTTCCGCCGTCAGGAGGGCGAGGTTCTGCGTCAGCTTGTACTCGGCGCGGGCGCCGATGCGGGTAGGAAAGTCCGAGCTGCCGCTGCCCCACACCGACTGCGCGTAGTCGAGCGCCAGCGTCAGGCGCTCCTTGAGGAGGAGCAGCTTGCCGCCGGCGGTGAGCTGTCCCGAGGTGTGCCGCGAGCCGTCGAGCAGCTTGTCGTCGGCGTCGAGCAGGCCGAGGTAAGCGCCGTACTCGCGGGTGGCGTAGTTGAAGCGCGCCTCGCCGAAGAGCCGCTCGACGCCGGTGGAAAAGGTATCCTGCCGGAAGGCCTGCGCGGTGACGCCGTAGCGCTCGGAGAGGTGCAGGGTCGCGTCGCCGCCCCACTTGCGCGTCCCCGCCTCGCTAAAGGCCTGCTGGCCCAGCCCGAAGGCGCCCTGCTCTTCGCGGAAGTAGACCTTGGCGTCGACGAACTTCGTCGTGTGCGCGAGCTCGACGAGGAAGGCGTCGCCGCGGGTGCTGACGCCGTTCACCCGCGAGTTGGTGAAGGCCACCTCGCCGCGCAGCCGCGTGTTCTGCAGCAGCTGGAGCCTGGCGTCGGCGCCGTAGAGATCGTTCTTCACCGCGCCTTCGCCCTCGTGGATCACGGTGACGCCGGCGCGGACCCGCTGGTCGAGGAGCTTGAGGCCGGCGCGTCCGCCCATCGTGTAGTCCTGCGCGCCGAGGCCCTGGGTCTCGTACTCGACGACGATGGTGACCGGGTTGAGCTGGAAATCGCGGCTGGGCACCGGCTCGCGGAAGAAGAGCGTGCCGCTCTCGTAGTCGATGGAGTAGTCGGTGAAGCGCGTCAGCACCCGCGTCTCGACCACGACCTCGCTGCGGAAGCGGTCGCGGGTGAGCAGCGTCACCGTCTCCGAGTTGAGCGTGAGGAAGCGGCGCGACAGGTGGTAGAGGCCGGAGGTGCCGTCGCCCGGGATCTCGTCGCGCGAGTAGACCTGGTCGGTGCGGGCGCCGAAGGCGTTGACCTCGACGTTCCTGGTGTTCAGCTCCGCCTTGACGCCGTTCATCCGGCGGGAAAAGCGCGACAGCTCGGTGACGGTGAGGCCGGAGTCGAAGTCGCCGAAGAGCGCGTAGAACTGGTCGCGCTCGATCTTGAGGTAGACCTTGCGCGCGCTGGCCGCGTCGTACTGCTGCTGCGAGGCGTCGCCGTAGAGCGTGAAGTAGGTCTGCGGATCGATCTGCTGGAAGAGGCTGGTCCCCACCTGCCGCTGCTTGGCCGAGTCGTAGGCGGCGGTGATCAGCCACTTCGCCGCCACCTGGCCCTTGGCGAAGAAGGCGACCCTCCCGTCGGCGTAGAGGCTCTCCTCGGCGCCCGCCGCGCCAGCCGTCTCCAGGTTGCCGGTGACGAGGTCGTAGCCGGCGGTGCCTTCGGCGAGGCCGACCAGGATCCAGTCGCGCAGCTTCGGCGTCGCCCAGGTCTGCGCCTCGCCGGTCACCGCGCCGATGCCCAGCACCGCCCGGTAGGAGCCGCCGCTGCTCACCGGCGCGAAGAGGACGTTGCCGTCGCGGTCCATCTGCACGGTGCGGCCGAGCGCCTCGTCCAGGGTGAGGTTGTCGCCCTCGCGGCGCAGCGGCGCGAGGTTTCCTTCGCGCAGCTCGAGGCGGATGGAGCCGCGGATGACCTGGCCTTGCGAGTCGAGCAGCTCGAAGCGGGCGCGGACCGGCGTCTTGCCGTCGGCGACGTTGCCCT
>JAYWAJ010000260.1:0-13107 GCA_043782525.1 Deltaproteobacteria bacterium
GCGCGGCATGCAGTCGATGCTGGCCGACCCGCACAAGTGCGCCGTCTGCATCGTCACCCTGCCGGAGGAGATGCCGGCCAACGAAGCCATCGAGCTGGACGCGGCGTTGCGCAAGCACGGCTTTCCGGCGGGGCCGCTCTTCCTCAACGGCGCCTTCGCCTCGCGCTTCTCGGCGGCGGAGCTCGCGCAGGTGACCCGCGGCGGGCCGATGCTGCTGGCGGCGGGCGAGGCGGCCGACAACCACGAATCGCGCGCCGCGCTCTCCACCCACTACGAGGGCGTGCTGCGCGAACAGGTCCAGCGCAAGCTCGTGGCGCTGCCCTGGCTCTTCGAGCGCGGCTTCGGCACCGCGGCCATCGAGAAGATCGCCCACGCGCTGGAGGGCGTGCTGTGAAGCCCCTGCGCGAGGTGCTGGGCGGCCATCCGGTCCTCTGCTGCGTCGGCTCGGGCGGCGTTGGCAAGACCACCACCGCGGCGGCGCTGGCCCTGCGCGCCGCCATGGACGGCCAGCGCGCCCTGGTGCTCACCATCGATCCGGCCCGGCGGCTGGCCAACGCGCTCGGCCTGAACGCCCTGGGCAACGAGGAGACGCGCATCGATCCGGCGCTCCTCGCGCAGGCGGGGCTGCACCCGCGCGGCGAGATGTGGGCGATGATGCTCGACCTGAAGCACACCTGGGACGCGCTGGTGCGGGCCCAGGCGAAGACGCCGCAGCAGGCGGAAGCCATCCTGGGAAACCGGCTCTACCAGACGCTCTCCACCGCCATGGCCGGCAGCCTCGAGTACATGGCCATGGAGAAAGTATACGAAGTCTACAACAGTAAGCGCTTCGACGTGGTGGTGCTCGACACGCCGCCGACCTCGAATGCCCTCGACTTCCTCCAGGCCTCGAGCCGCATCCTCGACGTGCTCGACAGCAACGCCATGAAGATCGTGCTGGGGCCGATGCTGAAGGCGGGCAAGATCGGCTTCAAGCTCCTGGCCATGCCCACCGGCCTCGCGCTGCGCACGCTGGCGCGCTTCACCGGCGCCGAGTTCCTCCGCGACCTGACCGCGTTCATGCTCGCCTTCGAGGGGATGTACGAAGGGTTCAAGGAGCGGGCCGCCAAGGTCAAGGCGCTGCTCAAGTCGCGGGAGGCCGCCTTCGTGCTGGTGACCAGCCCGAATCCGCTCACCATCGAGGAGGCGCTCTTCTTCCACAAGGCGCTGCGCGACGACGGCATCGCCACGGCGGCGGTGGTGGTCAACCGCGTCCAGCGCGATCCGCGTCGCCACGGCGGGCCGGAGACGGTGGGCACCTTGCAGGAGGCGCTGCACCTGGCGCAGATCAAGGACGCCGCCGGGCCGCCGCTCGCCGGTGCGGCAGGCGCGACGCCTTTGGGCGCGCTCCTGTCGGAGAGGCTGTGCCAGACGCTCACCGAGCGGGCGACGCTCGCCGACCTCGACCGGCGGGAGATCGAGCGGCTGCGCGCCACCCTCCCCGGCGTTCCGCTCTACACCGTGCCGCGGCTGCGCAAGGACGTGCACGACCTAGCCGGTCTGTGGCAGATCGACGGCTATCTCGGCAACAACGGAGGCGAGTGATGTTCCACACCGCAAACATCGAACTGCCCACCACCCGCAAGGGCGAGATGATCGACGTCACCAAGCGGGTGCGCGCCATCGTGGGGGCGAGCGGCGTCCAGTTCGGGCTCTGCTCGCTCTTCTGCCCGCACACCACCGCGGGGGTGACGCTCAACGAGAACACCGACCCGGACGTGCAGACCGACATCTTGAATGCGCTGGAGCGGGCGGTGCCGCGCAACGAGAAGTATTACAAGCATGAGGAGGGAAACGCGCCCGCCCATGCCAAGGCGGCGGTGGTCGGCTTCTCGGCGACCATTCCGGTGCAGGCGGGGAAGCTCCTCCTGGGGACCTGGCAGGCCGTCTATTTCTGCGAGTTCGACGGGCCGAGAAATCGGAAGCTCGTCGTGACCGTGATCGGATGAGGCGCCTTGGGAGCGGGCCTCAGGCCTCAGGCCTCAGGCTTCAGGGGCTGCTGCTCCTTCTCCTGCTTGGCTGCGCGCAAGGGCGCACCCAGGTCAGGCGTGTCGAGATCACCGAGCCGGCGGTCATCACCGCCGGGCCGCCGCAGGAGGTGGCGCTCGGGGACCTCGACGACGCCACCCTCTTCGACGTGGGGACGCGGGCCTTCCAGGCGGGCGACTTCGAGAAGGCGGCGCTGCACTTCGACCGGCTGTGGAGCAGCTTTCCGGCCTCGGCGCTGCGCGGTCCCGCGCTCTGGAACGCGGGGCTCGCGCAGGAGCGGCTCGCTCACGACGGCCCGGCGCTGGAGCGGTTCCAGAAGTATATCGAGTTGAAAAACGAGACGGACGCGCAGCTCCACGCCGCCCGCGCCGAATACCGGCTGGGCCTCTTTCCGGCGGCGGCGCAGCGCCTGCACGCGCTGGCGGCGCGTCCGGGACTTCCCCTCCTGGTCAAGGCCTCGGCCCTCCTCCAGGAGGGGGTCTGCCGGATCGAAGGCGGCTCGCGCGCCGAGGGCGAGATCCTCCTGCGCGCCGCCCTCGACCTCTACGAGAACGATCGCGAGGAGCCAGTCGATCCGGCGCTGCCCGCGCAGGCCGAGTTCTGGCTGGGCGAGGCCTTCCGCGGCACCTTCCGCGAGCAGAAGCTCGACCCGCAAACCATGGACGAGAAGGGCCTCGCCGAGGCGCTGGAGCGCAAGGCGCAGTTCCTCCTCTCGGCCCAGGGGCACTACCTGCGCTCGATCCGGCGCGGCGACGGCGAGTGGGCCACCGCGGCCGGTTACCGCATCGGCGAGATGTACGTGGAGTTCCACGACCAGCTCGTGCAGGCGCCGCTGCCGCCCGGCCTCAGCGCCGACCAGCGCGCGCTCTACCGGCAGCAGCTGCGCGACAAGGTCCGCAGCCTGATCGAGAAGGCCATCCGCATCTACGAGCAGACGCTGGCGACCGCCCAGCGCGTCGGCGCGCAGGGCGGCTACGTCGAGAAGACGCAGGCGGCGCTGGAGCGGCTGCGCCAGCTGCTCCTCGACGCGCCCCGGGGGTGAGGCGCGCCTCTCCCCCGCGATGCCACCGGGATCCAGAAGCTCGGCGCCCTCGGATCACCAGCGGCGCACGGTGAGGCCCGGCACGCGCGAGAAGCTGCGCTCGTCGCGGGAGGCGACGGCATAGCCGTGGGCCAGCGCGGTGGCGGCGATGAGCAGATCATGAGCGTTGATGGGAGCGCCCTGCTCCGCGAGCAGGGCCCAAGGCGCTGCGTGGGTGCGGGCAACGGCCAGATCGAAGGGCAGGACGGGCAGGCGCCCGAGCAGCGCTTCGACCCAGGCCTCCCGACGCGCACGGCGCGACGCTGGCAGGGCTCGATGGGACGCCGTGGAGCAGCTCCGAGGCGGTGATGGCTGCGATCGCGACCGTCTCGCCATCCAGTTCCGCGAGCGCGCCCTCGAGATCCAGCCGGCCCTTCCCGGCCGAGATGAGGATGCGGGAGTCGATCAGCGTCGCCATGGAGAGCGCGGCAGCCGGGGCTGCTGGCGCCGGGCCTCCTTCACGTCGCGGGCGAAGCCCGCATCGAGGTCGGCTGGGCCAGCGGTGGCCGCCGACCCCGGGCGGATCGCTGATTGTCGCCTTGAAGGGCGCGACAATCTTCTAGACTGCTTGACCCCATGTCGCTCCTCCACGCGCGCGGATTGTCGGTCCGCTTCGGCCCCAAGATCCTCCTCGACGAGGTGAGCTTCGCGCTCGGCCACCACGACCGCGTCGGCCTGATCGGCCCCAACGGCAGCGGCAAGTCGACGCTGATGAAGATCGTCGCCGGGCGCATCGAGGCCGACGGCGGCAGCCTGCAGCTGGTGCACAAGGCGCGGGCCGGCTACCTGCCGCAGGAATTGTCGGAGCTGCCGCCGGGGTCGCTCATCGACGGCGTGCTCGGAAGCGTGCCGGGGCGGAGCTGGCTCGAGTCGCGCATCGTCTCGGTGGAGGCGGCGCTGCCGGGGGCGGCCAGCGAAGAGGAGCAGGTCGAGCTGGGCGGCGAGCTGGCCGAGCTGCACGAGGAGCTGCTCCACCACGAGGAGCTCTACGGCCGGCACCGCGCCGAGGAAATTCTCAGCGGCCTCGGTTTTTCGCAGCAGGCGATGGCCCAGCCGGCGGCGCAGCTCTCGGGCGGCTGGAAGATGCGCGCGGCGCTGGCGGCCCTGCTGCTGCAGGATCCGGAGCTGCTGCTGCTGGACGAGCCCACCAACCACCTCGACGTGCCGACGCTGGACTGGTTCGACAACTTCCTGCGGCGCTCGCGCAAGGCGATGCTGCTGGTCTCGCACGACCGCGAGTTCCTCGACCGGCAGATCGACCGCGTGCTGTCGTTTGAGCCCGAGGGCCTGCGCAGCTACGCCGGCAACTACGAGCGCTACCTGGAGCTGCGCGCCGAGGAGGAGACGCACCTGGTCGCGCAGGCGGAGAAGCAGCAGCGCCGCCGCGCGCAGATGGAGGCCTTCATCGAGCGCTTCCGCGCCAAGGCCTCCAAGGCCCGGCAGGTGCAGAGCCGCATCAAGCTGATGGAAAAAGAGGAAGTGGTCGAGCTGCGCGAGGAGCGCGCCACCGTGCGCTTCCGCTTTCCCGAGGCACCGCGGTCGGGGCGGGAAGTGGCGCGCATCGACGGGATCGACAAGTCGTACGGCGAGAACATCATCTACCGGAACCTCTCCGGGCAGATCCTGCGCGGCGACCGCATCGCCGTCATCGGCCTCAACGGCGCGGGCAAGACCACGCTGCTCAAGCTGCTGGCCGAGGAGATCGAGCCCGACGCGGGGAGCATCGCGCTCGGGCACAACGTGGTCGTCGGCTACTTCGCGCAGCACCACACCGAGCGGCTGGATCCGGCGCGCACGATTTTAGAGGAAGTACACTCTCTGATGCCGACCGAGCCGCAGAGCTGGGTGCGGGGCGTGCTCGGCTCCTTCCTCTTCTCCGGCGACGACGTCGACAAGCGCATCGGCGTGCTCTCCGGCGGCGAGCGGGCGCGGGTCTCCCTGGCGAGCCTTTTGGTGGTGCCCTCCAACTTCCTCCTCATGGACGAGCCGACCAACCACCTCGACCTCGACTCCTCCGAGGCGCTCATCGACGCGCTCACCCGCTACCAAGGAACGCTGCTCTTCGTCTCCCACAACCGCAGCTTCGTGAATGGCCTCGCCACGCAGGTGTGGGAGGTCAAGGACGGGAAGATCGACGCGCAGCCGGGCGACCTCGAAGACTGGCAGCGGCGCCGCACGGCGGAGACGCCGCCGCGAGAGGCCGAGGGAGCGCGGGCCCCGCCGGGGGCGCCAGGCGCGCAATCGCGGCGCGAGCGGGCCGCCGAGCGCGAGCGGCGGGACAAGGTCGTCGGGCCGCTCAAGCGCACCATCTCCGAGCTGGAGCAGCGCATCGCCGAGCTGGAGAAGGCGAAGCAGGAAGCGGAGAGGCAGCTGGCCGATGCCGCCCTCTTCGCCGACCCGCTGCGCTCGACGCCGGTGGTCAGGACCTACCAGGACGCGAGCCGCAAGCTGGAGGAGCTGTACGCCCGCTGGGAGCACAAGCAGGAGGAGCTGGCAGCGCTCGAAGCGCAGCTCGGCTGACGGGCGTCCACTCGCAAAAATGTGAACATCGGTGAGATGGGGGGTTGCCGGGAGGGGCACTGCGGGCAGACAACAGCTTCATGGGAAAGCCGGTGATCTACGTCGTCGAAGACCAGAGCGAGCTGCGCGAATCCATCTGCGAGGAGCTGGGGCGGATGGGCTTCGAGACCGTGGGCGCTCCGCAGGGCAACCGCGCGCTGGCGCTGCTGCGCAAGGGAGCCGCGCCGGCGCTGATCCTGCTCGATCTGCTCATGCCGGAGAAGGACGGCTGGGAGGTGGTGGCGGCGGTCAAGAGCGACCCGCTCCTCCGCAACGTCCCGGTGGTGCTGATGAGCGCGGTGCCGCCGCGGTCGACGACGCTGCAGGCGCAGGGCGTCGCCGCCGTGCTGGGCAAGCCCTTCACCATGGACGAGCTGCTCTTCGTCATCTCGCGGCTGGTCAAGATCCCCAAGCCGCCGCAGGCGAAGCGCTGAGGCCGCTTCAGGCGACCGAAAGCTTGACGTCGACGTTGCCGCGGGTCGCGTTCGAATAGGGGCACACCTGGTGCGCGTCGCGCATCAACTTCTCGCCCTGCTCGCGGGGCAGGCCCGGAAAGGTGCCCTTGAGCTCGACGCCGAGGCGGAAGGCTCCCGACTCCTCCTTCTGCAGCGCGACCGCCGACTCGATGCCGCTGCCGGGCGGCAGCGCGATCTTCTGGCCGCGCGCCACCATGCGCAACGCGCTCTCGAAGCAGGAGGCATACCCGACGGCGAAGAGCTGCTCGGGATTGGTGCCGGGGCCGTCGTCGCCGCCCAACGTCTTCGGGGTGGAGAGCGTCACTTCTAGACGGCCGTCGCTGGTGCGGCCCTTGCCGGCGCGGCCGCCTTCGACCTTGGCCTGCGCGGTATAGATCGTTTGCATCGGTTTCTCCCTGGGTCTGGCTGCAGTCCACGAACAGATGCCGCCGCCCGCCGGGAGTTTCGCGCACCGGCCCGGTGCCCCCGGAGCCCGACCCGCGGCGCGAGAACCTTCACCGCGGAGGCCACCTCGGATACCATCCGGGGATGAAGCGCGTCTTTCTCTGGCTCTTTGCGCTGGTGGTGCTCGCGGGCCTCGGCTTTGCGGCCTTTCGGCTCGCCGACGAGCGGAGCTTCGCCTCCACCGCCTTCGGCGACGGCGGCCGCACCGTCATCGTTCCTCCCGGCACCGGCCCGCACGCGCTGGCGAAGCTGCTCGCCGACGCGCGCGTCGTGTCCGACGAGCAGCGCTTCTACACGCACCTGCACTTCTTCCGCCGCGGCAAGCTGGCCAAGGCCGGCGAATACCAGTTCGACGGCGCGCTCCTGCCCGACGACGTCCTCGGCAAGCTGGTCCGCGGAGAGGTGAAGCTCTACCGCTTCACCGCGCCGGAAGGCCTGCGCGTCGACGAGGTGGCGCCCATCGTCGCGGCCACCGGCCTCTGCCCCGCCGACCAGTTCCTCCGCATCGCCCGCGATCCCGCCTCGCCGAAGAAGTACGGCGTGCCCGGCCCCTCGCTGGAGGGCTACCTCTTCCCCGACACCTACGCGGTGCCGCGCAGCCTCGGGTGCGCGGGCATCATCGCGGCGATGGTGGCGCGCTTCCAGCACGCCTGGCAGCAGGCGCAGGCGCGGCGGCTGCCGTCCGTGAAGCTGGGCGAATTGCAGGCCATCACCCTCGCCAGCATCGTCGAGAAGGAGACCGGCGTGGCCGGCGACCGCGCCCACGTCAGCTGCGTCTACACCAACCGCCTGCGCCGGGGGATGATCCTGCAGGCCGACCCGACGGTGATCTACGCGGTCCTGCTCTCCAACGACTTCGAGTGGGACGGCAACATCCACAAGAAGGATCTCGCGCTGCGGCACCCCTACAACACCTATGTGGTGAAGGGGCTGCCGCCGGGGCCCATTGCCAATCCCGGGGAGAAGGCGCTGGAGGCGGCGCTGCATCCGCTCGAGTGCAAGGACCTCTACTTCGTCTCGCGCAACGACGGCACCACCGTCTTCTGTCCGGATCTGCAGTGCCACAACAAGAACGTGCAGAAGTTCCAGGTCGAGTTCTTCCGGCACCGGAAGGGGTGAGCCTTGCGCATCGGGGGGATCAGCGCCGCGGCCCGGAGTCGCAGCGCCGGTAGACGGTCGCATAGGTAAAGCGCGCTTCCTTGCAGAAGTGCAGGGAGCGGAAGTCGAAGCGGTCCTGCGTCCAGTCGCCCAGCTTGCCCTGGTAGATGAGGACGGCCAGGGTCGGCGCCACCCGGGCGAGGCGGTCCTCGAACTCGTCGGTCCAGGAGGCGCGCACCCACTGCGCGTCGGGCAGGTTGACGGCGAAGGCGAGGGGAATGTCGAGGTAGTCCCAGACGGTGTCGAGGAGGATGACGTCGTCCTTGCGGACGTTCGCCTCGAGGAATTGCGAGGCGTCGGCGATGCCCGGCGGCACGGAGCCGATGGGCGAGAGCGGACGCGCCCACTCGGCGACGGTGCCGTTGCGCCGCCAGGAGAGGCCGGCGAGGAGCAGCGGCGTCCCGACCAGGAGCGCAAGGCAGGCGTAGAGGAGCGGCCGGCGGAAGCGGGGCGCGGCGGTGAGGAAGAGGTCGTGCGCGAAGGGCAGCGAGAGCGCGGTGGCTACCAGCGCGAACCGCCCCAGCGGGCGGAAGTTGCCCAGCACCGAAGTGCGGAAGGTGAAGTAGACGACCGGAAGCCAGCCCAGCGCGAGCAGCTCCCAGCCGGGCTCGCGGCGGCGCAGCGCGCGCGCAGAGCCCCAGAGCGCCAGCGCGCCCAGCACCGGCGTGGCGATGCCGAGCACGGCTAGCGGCCAGTAGACGAGCCCGTAGAGCCGCCAGGGCACCTCGCCGAGGAAGTGCCGCATCATCCGCGCCAGCGCGGCGTGGTCGAGATCGATGTGGTGGATGGGCGCGAGCGCGTCGCCGGTGTAGTGGGCGTTGACCTGCATCCAGAAGAGGGCCGGCGCGGCGCAGAGGGCGGCGAAGCCGAGGGCGCGGGAGACCGCGGCTGCGCCCGCCTCGCGGTCGCGCCACCAGAGGAGCGCGGCGAAGAGCGGCAGGTAGAGCCAGCCGTCGTAGCGGATGAGCCCGGCGGCGCCGAGCAGGAGCGCGGCCGGCAGCGCCCGATCGTCCAGCACGCAGAGGAGCGCGGCGAGGAAGAGCGCGAGGAAGGGCGCCTCCGAGGCGCCGGTGGTGCTCACCTGGATGAAGAGCGGCGAGAGCGCGAGCCCGACCGCCGCCCACCACCCGGCTTCCGCTCCAGCTTCCGCTCCGCGCACCCGCTCGGCGATCCGGTAGATGAGCCAGACGCTGGCGAGCCCGCAGACGAAGGAGAGCGCGCGGGCCGCCGCCACGCGGTCGCCCAGCAGGCGGATGAGAGCGCCGAGGAGCGTCAGGTGCAGCGGGCCGTACTGGTACGCCTCGACGAAGCCGTGCCAGAGGTGCGGCGCCCGCGCCCAGCGCTCGGCCAGCTCGATGCGCACCGGCGCATCGCCGTAGTGTTCGAAGCCGAAAAAGAGCGGCAGCGCGCGGGCCACCGCCGCGAGCAGGACCGCGCTGAGCGGGCCGCGCTTCACTGGCAGGCGTTCCGCTTGTGCACGCCGCGGTCTCCTTTTATGCACTGTGACGAGGGAGCTGCGGCGGCGGACAGTTGCACGGCCGCTCTCCGGTGCCAACCGGAATGTAGGCCGTTTGGCGCGCGTCTAGTGTTAAGCGGGCGGGCGGCTGGTTCCCCACTCGTTGCAGTCCCGATGCCTGCGGCGCTAGGGTCGGGGAATCCGCGGCGCCGAGCGCGCCAGAGGGGATGGACATGTCGACGTTCCGGGACACTGGAGACACGAGCCTCGTCTCCCGCATTGCCGCCCTCCAGGACAAGAGCAGCTTCAAGGAGCTGCACTGGGAGGGCTCGCTCGAGGACTACCTGCGCATGGTGCGCGACACGCCGCGGATCACGCGGACGGCCTTCCAGCGCATGTACGACATGATCCTGTCGCACGGGAAGACCGAGTACATCGACAACAAGAAGCGGCTCATCCGCTACCACTTCTTCCACGACGAGCCGAACGGCGGGCGCGACGCGGTCTACGGCCTCGACGTGCCGCTGATGAAGCTGGTCAACGTCTTCAAGAGCGCGGCGGCGGGCTACGGCACCGAGAAGCGGGTCATCCTGCTGCACGGGCCGGTGGGGTCGTCGAAGTCGACCATCGTGCGCTTGTTGAAAAAGGGCCTCGAGGAGTATTCGCGCACTCCCGAGGGCGCGCTCTACACCTTCACCTGGGTGCTGGACAAGAAGGCCGCCGACGGCACCGCGCACCAGGAGCGCTTCCCCACGCCGATGAACGAGGACCCGCTCCTCCTCATCCCCGAGGACTGGCGCGAGAAGGTCTTCGCCGACCTTTGCCCGCCCGACAGCGGCTTCAAGATTCCGGTCACCGGCGATCTCTGCCCGGCCTCGCGGCTCATCTTCCGGGAGCTGATGACCGAGTACAAGGGCGACTTCGCCAAGGTGATGAGCCATGTGCGGGTGAAGCGGCTGCTGCTCTCCGAGAAGGATCGCATCGGCATCGGGACCTTCCAGCCCAAGGACGAGAAGAACCAGGACTCGACCGAGCTGACCGGCGACGTCAACTACCGCAAGATCGCCGAGTACGGCTCGGACTCCGACCCGCGCGCCTTCAACTTCGACGGCGAGTTCAACATCGCCAACCGCGGCATCATCGAGTTCGTCGAGGTGCTCAAGCTCGACGTGGCCTTCTTGTATGACCTGCTGGGCGCCTCGCAGGAGCACCGTATCAAGCCGAAGAAGTTCCCGCAGACCGACATCGACGAGGTCATCATCGGGCACACCAACGAGCCCGAGTACAAGAAGCTGCAGAACAACGAGTTCATGGAGGCGCTGCGGGATCGCACGGTGAAGATCGACATCCCCTACATCACCAAGCTCAATGAGGAAGTGAAGATCTACGAAAAGGATTACAACGCGCACCGCATCCGCGGAAAGCATATCGCGCCGCATACCCTGCAGATGGCGGCGATGTGGGGCGTGCTCACGCGCCTGGAAGAGCCGAAGAAGCACAACCTGACCTTGCTGCAGAAGTTGAAGCTCTACAACGGCAAGTCATTGCCCGGCTTCACCGAGGACAACATCAAGGAGCTGCGCAAGGAGGCCAACCGCGAGGGCATGGAAGGTATCAGCCCGCGCTATGTGCAGGACAAGATCTCCAACGCGCTGGTGAGCGACAAGGGCGAAGGCTGCGTCAACCCCTTCATGGTGCTCAACGAGCTGGAGAGCGGGCTGCGGCACCACTCGCTCATCTCCTCGGAAGAGGTGCGCAAGCGCGACCGCGAGCTCTTGAGCGTCGTCAAGGGCGAATACGAGGACGTGGTCAAGAACGAGGTGCAGCGGGCCATCTCGGCGGACGAGGACGCCATTGCGAAATTGTGCGGCAACTATATCGACAACATCAAGGCCTATACGCAGCGCGAGAAGGTCCGCAACAAGTACACCGGGCAGTACGAGGAGCCCGACGAGCGCCTGATGCGCGCCATCGAGGAGAAGATCGACATCCCCGAATCGCGCAAGGACGACTTCCGCCGCGAGATCATGAACTACATCGGCGCGCTGGCCATCGAGGGAAAGACCTTCAACTACCGGACCAACGAGCGGCTGCACAAGGCGCTGGAGCTGAAGCTCTTCGAGGACCAGAAGGACAGCATCAAGCTGAAGAACCTGGTCAGCTCCGTCGTCGACAAGGACACGCAGGAGAAGATCGACATCGTCAAGGACCGCATGATCAAGTCCTATGGCTATTGCGAGATCTGCTCCACCGACGTGCTCAACTTCGTCGCGTCCATCTTCGCGCGCGGTGATGCGAAGGATTAGTCTCGCGCTCGCCGCGCTGGTCGCCGCGGCGCTGGGAGTGGTGGCCATGGGAAGGGCGGGGTGGCTGGAGGCGTTTGGCGGGCGGCCCGAGGTGGACCGCCTGCGACGCTCGCCGCACTTCGCGGACGGCAAGTTCCGCAACCTGGTGCCCACCCGGACGCTCCTGCCGGGCACCTTCTGGGACAATGCGCGCCGCCAGCTCTTCCAGAGCGAAGAGCGCGTTCCCAAGCGCCCGGTTCCGGTGGTCATGCGCACCGCGGCGGACTTTGCGGTGGCGCCGCCCGGCCTGCGCGCCACCTGGATCGGGCACGCCTCGGTGCTGCTCGAGATCGACGGGCGCCGGGTGCTCACCGATCCCATCTGGAGCGAGCGCTGCTCGCCCTCGACGAAGCTGGGCCCGAAGCGCTTCCACCCGCCGCCGGTCGCGCTCGCCGACCTGCCGCCCATCGACGCGGTGGTCATCTCGCACGATCACTACGACCACCTGGACATGGCCACGGTGAAGGCGCTCCAGACGGCGCACTTCGCGGTCCCGCTCGGCGTCGGCGCGCACCTGGCCAGGTGGGGCGTCGCCCCCGATCGGATCTCGGAGCTGGACTGGGGCGAGAGCGCGCAGGTGAACGGGCTGACCCTGACGGCGACGCCGGCGCGCCACTACTCGGGACGCAACCCGCTCCACGGCGACGAGACCCTCTGGGCGTCGTGGGTCATCCGGGGCCCGGAGCACCGCGTCTTCTTCACCGGCGACACCGGCTACTTCGACGGCTTCAAGGCCACCGGCGCGGCCTACGGGCCGTTCGACCTGGCGCTGATCAAGATCGGCGCCTGCCACCCCAACTGGGAAGAGATCCACATGTGCCCCGAAGACGCGGTGCGGGCGGGACAGGACGTGGGCGCGCGGCTGCTCCTGCCGGTGCACTGGGGAACCTTCAACCTCGCCTTCCACGCCTGGAACGAGCCGGCGGAGCGCGCCTTCCTGGCGGCGCAAAAGGCCGGCATCACGCTTGTGACCCCCCGGCCGGGCGAATTCGTCGACGCGGCCCGGCCGCAACCGCCGGAGCCCTGGTGGCGTTAGACTCTCGAAAGGAGGTCCGCTCTTGCCGCTGAAGATCAAGCAGGATCATTCCCGGTTCCGCGAGATCATCCGCGGTCGCATCAAGGAGAACCTGCGCAAGTACATCCAGAAGGGGGAGATGATCGGGAAGAAGGGCAAGGACCTGATCACCATCCCGGTGCCGTCGATCGACATTCCCCACTTCCGCTACGGCCACAAGGAGCAGGGCGGCGTCGGCCAGGGCGAGGGCGCGCCGGGCACGGTGCTGGCGCCGGGGGCGGTCGAGGGGGACGGCAAGGGCAAGGCCGGGCAGGGCGAAGGGCAGCACGCGCTCGAGGTCGATCTCTCCCTCGACGAGCTGGCCGAGATCCTCGGCGAGGAGCTGGCGCTGCCCCGCATCCAGACCAAGGGCAAGAAGAACCTGACCACCCCCAAGGTGAAGTATACGGGCGTACACACCACCGGCCCCGAGTCGCTGCGCCACTTCAAGCGCACCTACAAGCAGGCGCTCAAGCGCAGCATCGCCTCCGGGACCTACAATCCGC
>JAYWAJ010000261.1:0-4946 GCA_043782525.1 Deltaproteobacteria bacterium
GCCCGAGACCCAGAAGCCGACGCCCATCAGCACGACGATGACGAGGCCCAGCCAGTAGGCGCTGAAGTTGCCGGCGGTGAGGCCGGCGAGGACGTTGAGCGAGGCGCCGCCCTCTCGCGAGGCGGTGACCACTTCCTTGACGTGCGCCGAGGTCGTCGAGGTGAAGACCTTGACCACCTCGGGGATGATCGCTCCCGCCAGCGTGCCGGCGGTGATGATGAGCGAGAGCTTCCACCACATGGTGGTGTCGCCGCCGAGGTTGGGGATGATCAGGTAGCTGACGACGAAGGTCAGGGCCACCGAGACCAGCGAGGTCAGCCAGACCAGGAAGCTGAGCGGCGCCTCGAAGTCCATCTTGTCGGCGGTGGCGTAGCGGCCCTTGGCGATGAGGTCGTTGATCAGGTACGAGGCCACCGAGGCGATCACCATCATGATGCGCATGGCGAAGATCCAGACCAGCAACTGGACCTGCACGGTGGGCTCGCGGACGGCGAGGAGGATGAAGCTGATGAGCGCCACGCCGGTGACGCCGTAGGTCTCGAAGCCGTCGGCGGAAGGGCCGACGCTGTCGCCGGCGTTGTCGCCGGTGCAGTCGGCGATGACGCCGGGGTTGCGCGCGTCGTCTTCCTTGATGTTGAAGACGATCTTCATCAGGTCGCTGCCGATGTCGGCGATCTTGGTGAAGATGCCACCGGCGATGCGCAGCGCCGAAGCGCCCAGCGACTCGCCGATGGCGAAGCCGATGAAGCAGGACCCGGCGTAGTCGACTGGCACGAAGAGGAGGATGCAGAGCATCATGAAGAGCTCGATGCTGATGAGCATGGTCCCGATCGACATGCCCGCCTTGAGCGGGATGGCGTAGGTCGGGAAGGGCTTGCCCTCGAGCGCGGCGAAGGCAGTCCGCGAGTTGGCGAAGGTGTTGACCCGGATGCCGAACCAGGCGACGCCGTAGCTGCCCGCGATCCCGAGCAGGCTGAAGATGATGATGACGGCGACCTTGGTGAACTCGAAGTGCCGCAGCCAGCCGAAGTAGATCACCATGATGGTGCCGATGAACCCCTCGAGGATGAGGATGAACTTGCCCTGCGTGATCAGGTACGTCTTGCAGGTCTCGTAGATCAGCTCGCTGACCTCGAGCATCGACTTGTGCACCGGCAGCTTCCGCAGCTGGTTGAAGATGCTCATGCCGAAGACGAGGCCGAGGATGCAGACGACCAGGCCCGCTTTCAGGAGGCCGCTTCCGCTCACCCCCAGGAACTGGACGCTGCCGAGGTCGGGCAGGATGAGCTTCGCCTCGTCGGCCCAGGCGGCGGGAGCAATGGTGAGGAGGGCAGCGAAGGTCAGGACGCGGCGAATGATCTTCTGCATGAATTGAGCAGCTCCGGGCTGTTTTTGAGGCGGCGCAAAGTAGTGCCATCCCGGGGGTGAAGTAAAGAGCTTGGATCGGTCCCGGCCTGGAGCCCCGGTTCAGGCCTCAGGCGTCAGGCCTCAGGCCTCAGGTTAAAAATAACGGGGCGCCCCCTCGCCGAAAGCGCCCCTCCTTGAGTTCTCGCTTGTGGCCTGAAGCCTGAGGCCTGAAGCCTGAGGCCTCAGTTGTTCGCGGCCGTGACCGTCTTCCCGCTTTCGCGCGACAGGGCCGCGAAGTTGATGTTGCCGAACCCGCTCTGGTTGCAGGCGAACATCACCCGCTTGATGACCTTGAAGGCGATGCGGCGGTCGGCCTGGACATTGACCAGCCCCTTGAAGGGATGGTCGGGGTCGTTGGCGTGGATCTGCTCGTAGCGGCGCTTCTCGTCGCGGAGCGCGTCCTCGAGCTCGGGGACGTTGAGCACGTCGCCCCGGGCCAGGTCGGCCGTCGAGATGAGCATCTTGCCGTCGAAGGTCACCGCGTCGTTGGAGACCGAGATCACCGGCGCCCGCTCCAGCTGCGCGCCGTGGTAGGCGTCGGGCAGCTTGATGTCCTTGGACATGTAGAGGACTTCGCCGTTGGCGCTGAAGTTCATGAGCAGGAAGATGACGATGATGGTGAACATGTCCACCAGCGACGTCAGCATGAGGCTGGCGTAGCCCTGCTTCTTCCCCCGCGCGAACTTCTTGCCGAAGACCCGGGAGGCCGCGATGCGGTCGCCGGGGCGCTTTCCTGGAGTGACGATAGCCATGGTGTGTCGCCCCCTAATTCACTGGCGCAACGGTGACGTTGCGCAGCTGCTGGCCCATGCAACTGTCCACCGTCTCGACCAGGTCCGAGTACGCCACCGCGTCCTCGGGCTGCACCGTGATGGCGCTCTGCTCGGGAAGGCTCGCCTTCAGCGTCTTGAGCTTCTCGTCCAGCGTCTTGCGGTCGTACGACGGCGTCCCGTCCTTGCCGTTGATCTTGGGGATCTCGATCTGCGCCCCCGCCATGGTCAGCGAGTAGCCCTTCTCGGTGAGCAGCAGCTTCACGTCGATGGTGCTCTCCTGCTTCTGCTGGTCCGGCGGGCCGCCCGAAGAGGCCACTTGAAGACCCGAGATCTGGGTCCACACTGCCGTGATGAGCAGGAAGGAGATGCAGCAGGAGAGCAGGTCGATGAACGGCACGAGGTTCAGCTCGGCGTCCAGCGCCTTCTTTCCGCCTTTGCCAGTAGGTTGCGGTGCCGCGCCAGCCATGATCGTCTCCCCTTCCCGCCCTGGTTGCCGTGCTTACTGCTGCGGCAGGTTCGCCGGGATCCGCATCTTGTCCTTGTTGGCGACGATCAGGTTCAGTACGCCCACGGACGTCTCGTTGATGTCGTCGATCATGTGCTGGGTGCGCCCCTGCAGCAGCGAGAAGGCGACCAGCGAGGGGATGGCGACGATGAGGCCGAAGGCCGTGCAGTTCATGGCTTCGGCGATGCCGTCGGAGAGGACGCGCGCCTTCTCGGAGGCGTCGACGCCCGCCACGCCGGCGAAGCACTGGATGAGGCCGATGATGGTCCCGAGGAGGCCGACCAGGGTGGCGACGTTGCCGATCATCGCCAGGTAGCCGGTGCGCTTCTCGATGCGCGGCATCTCGCGCAGGGAGGCCTCGTCCATGGCCGCCTGCACTTCATCCTCGCCCTTGGGGACGTTGATGAGGCCGGCCTTGACGATGTTGGTGAGCGGCGTCGCCTTCTGGCCGGCGGTGTAGCTGATGGCCTTGTCGAGGTCGCCGTTGAAGATGTGCGTCTTCAGGCCGCGGAGGAACTGCTCCTTGTCGACGCTGGCGGCAAAGAAGAGGGTCTGGACGCGGTCGATGATCACGGCGATGGCGAAGACGAGGCAGAGCGCGATCGGGTACATGCCGATGCCGCCGCCCTTCCAGTGCTGCGCGACCGTCTCGAAAAAGGAGCCCATGTTTGTCGTTCCCCTGCGAAAAAGTGTGAAAGCCAGCTTGCGGTGCGGGTGGCAACCATCCGTCCGCCGTGCGACCTGCCCGGGTGCCACCCCGCCGTGCGTTCGCAATCTGGGTGCCGAACCGCCGGGAGTCAATCGGCGGCCTGCCACGTTGCTCCGCACCCTACAAGCAGGGCCGCGGCCAGGTCCCCCTCTTTCGTCGTGGCGGTCATTGGGCTAGCTTCCCTTGCCCCCTATGGCCCGCGAGCTCGCCTTTCCCAGAACGCGCCACCTCGCGCTGTCCGCCCTCGAACACGCCGAGGAGGCGAAAGCCGAGGGTGGAGAGGCGATTCTGGTTCCCATCCGGGTCGCCGCGGAGCAGGCCGGAAAGGAGCCATCTGTCCTGCCGTGGACGGTGGCCGTGGACATCTCCGAGCCGCTGGGCGAGGTCGACCGGTGCAAGGCGCGCGACGGCTCCCCCGCGCCGGTGCGCTGCGCCAGCTCCCTGGAAGGACGGCAGGGCGCGGGCGACGCGGCGGCGCAGGCGGCGCAGCTGGGCGAGGCGGTGTTGCTCGAAGGCCTCGACCGCTGGTACCGGCTGGGACCCGAGGGCGCCGGCTATTGCCGCTCCTGCGATTTCGCGCTGGTGGAGTCCCTGCGCGAGAGCTACGGCGACCACCTCCAGCGCTTCGACGCGCTGGAGCCGCTGCGCGCCTCGGTGCTGCCGGCGGCGGAGCGGCCCTTCGCGCGGCAAAAAGAAGCGCTGCGGTTCGCCGACGCCATCGAGTCCGGCAAGCGGGCGGTGCTGCGGGCGCGCGACGAGGCGCGGCGCACCCGCGGGGTCGAGCTCTCCCTGCTCGGGCGGGTGGGACCGCTCTCGCCGGTGGCGCTCGATCTCTGCCGGCACCTCGACGGCCTGGTCTTCGAGCTTCCCTCCCTCGACCCGATGGAGGCGCTGCTTCCTTTATTGGCGGCCCGCGCCGCGCTGGGGCAGCGGCCGGCGGTGGCGGTCCTGCCCGCGGGCGCGACGGCGGCGCAGGTCCGGCTCTTCGCGGCGCTGGCGGCGGCGTGCGACACCGATCTGCTCCTCCCCGCCGGGGCCGCCGCGGAGCCGCGGGCGGCGCTGGCGCTGCACCGGACCTTCCTGGCGCTGGTCCGCGAGCGCTACCGGGCGACGGTGCCGCTGGTCGACGCGGAGATCCTGCTCTCGCCGCGCTGCGATCACTGGACGCAAGGCGCCCACCTGCGCGCCGCTTCAGCCTGCGCCGCCGCCCTCTGCCGCGCCCAGCTGCAGCCGGAGGTCCGCCTCGACCTCTCCGGCGGGACGCACGCTCCGCTCCTCATCCTGGCCGGAGCCGGCGCGCTGCCCGAGAGCGACGCGGCCGCTGCGCGCCGGCATGTCGAGGCGGGCGGAGATCTGCTGGTGGTCGGCAAGGCCGCCTCGGTGGACGAAGAGGGCCGCAGCGGCGACCCGCTCTTTCCGGAGGTGAAGTCCGGCCTCGACCGCGTCGGCGAGGGCCGCGTCTACGCCCTCGAAGACGGCGCGCCTGCCACCCAGGACGCCCTGCTCTCCCGGGCACTGCGCGAGCTGGCGGGTCGCGGCCGGGCGCAGATCA
>JAYWAJ010000262.1:0-13043 GCA_043782525.1 Deltaproteobacteria bacterium
TTCGGCGTTCAAATCCTCCTCCCATGGCGAATCTCACCACGCAGATCCAGCAGGCCGGCTCCGGGTTCACCTTCGAGTCCACCCCCTGGCTCGCCGCCGACCGCACCGTCGAAGAGCCGCGCCGCGCGCCGGAGCCGCCGCTGGAACTCGCCAACGAAGAGCACGTCATCGACCTGCAGGAAAGCGACTCGATCCGCCGCGCGGATTGAAGCGCCAGGACCTCAGGGCGATGTCGGCAGGAGGGTTTCCCTTCGTCTTCGGATTGCAGATCGACGACGCCTTCCAGGAGGACGGCGCCCACGGCAAGGTCCGCACGCCGGAGCCGGAGACCCACCAGCACTGCGGCGGTCACGCCATGCTCTGCGTCGGGTATTCCGACCAGACCAGATGTTCCTGGTGCGCAGCTCCTGGGGACCTGAGGACAACGCGGACCACACGGTCTCGGTGGTGGGCGACGACAGCGACGATCCGGCTCCGGCCGACGATGCCGACGCGTCGGACGACGAAGAGACGACCGACTCTGGCAAGATCGAAGAGGAGCTGCAGGCCGAGATCGGGCCTCGACGGCGCCGCGCCCGCCTGCCTAAATAGCGCGCATGACCGCCATCCTCCTCGCCGCCGCGCTCCTCTCCAAGACCGGAATCCCCTACCTCGCCGACGACAAGGTCGGCCCGCCCGAGCTGGTCGAATCCATCCGCTCGCGCCGGCCGGGCGGGAAGCTGCTCAACCTCGACCGCATGCTCTTGCACAGCCCCAACTTCGCCAAGGGCTGGAACAGCATGTTCGCCGCCATCCGCGGGCAGCTGGCGCTACCGGGAAAGCTGCGCGAGCTTCCCATCATGGCCATCGCGGTGCTCAACCATGCCGAGTACGAGTGGCTGCAGCACGAGCCCGAGTTCGTCAAGGCAGGCGGCACGCCGGAGCAGCTCAAGGCCCTGCGCAAGCTCGACCCGAAGCCCTTCGACGCGGTCGAGCGGGCGGCGTTGCGGCTGACCATCGAGATGACCCGCAGAGCGCGGCCGAGGCAGGCGACCCTGGACGCCGTCCGCAAGCTGCTGCCGGACGACCAGGTGGTCGAGCTGATCGGGACCATCGCAGGCTACAACATGGTCTCGCGCTTCCTCCTCGCCACCGGCGTCGAGGCCGAAGCCGCCCGCTGAGCTAGCGGCGCGCCATCGGCAGGGTGGAATGGCGCGCCACCACCTTCCAGCTCCCGGCCTCGCGGATCCAGACGTCGGTGACGAGGAAGTCGAGATCCAGGTCCGCCGATCCGGTGCGCGGATCGGGCGCGTCTTTCTTCACCTTCCAGTGCAGCGTGCCGGAGACCACCGCAGCGTCGCCGTAGACGTCGACGCGGGGCTCGGCGCGCCATTCGACGACGCCGGTCTTCCACAACCCCACGTTCTTCATCCACAGGGCGCGATCGGCGACGCCGGCCGACGTGGTCAGGGTATAGCGGGCGCCGATCACCTTCTCCAGCGCGGCCTTGTCGCTGGCGAGGATTCCCTGCCGCCACTGTGCATCCGCTGCGAGGATGTCCGCGTGCGCGCTGGCGAGGAGCGCTGCCATGACGATCATCATCTCTTCCCCCTGGGTCAGGCTCAACGGGTGAGCTTCTCGAAGACGGCCGTGCCGTGGTGCTGGATGGCGGGGACGATGCCGCCTTCGCCGATGAGCGCCTGGATGATCTTCGACGGCGCCTCGGCGGCGAAGCTGCGGCCGGCGACGCGGACGCGGCCCTGCGCCAGGTCGACCTCGATCTCCTCGCCCTCGCTGGCGAGCCCGTAGAACTCCGCGTCGTGGACGACGAGGAAGGGCAGCGCCTCATTGACCAGGTTGCGCTTGTGGATGAAGGCGTAGCTCCGGGCGACGATGGCCTGCACGCCCGCGCCCTTGAGCGCCAGCACCGCCTGCTCCCGCGAGCTGCCCGAGCCCCAGGCCTCGCCGGCGACGACGACGCGCGCGCCATCGCGCACTTTCTGGCTGAAATCCGCCCGCACGAAGTGGAACGCTTTCGCGCCCAGCTCTTCCAGGGAGGTCAGGTGGCAGAACTGTCCGGGGATGATGGCGTCGGTGTCGACGTTGTCGCCGAAGCGCTGGATGCGCGAGCGCACCACCGCGGCGCGCTGCTTGTCGGCGGCGCGGCCCTCGCGCGCGGAGGCCGGAGCGGCGGCGGCTCCCACCTGCGCGGACGGCTCCACCGTCTGCACCTCCGGCGTGCGCCGCAGCTTGCGCTCGCCGAGGATGCGGCGGAACTTCTCCTGGTCGACGCGGGCGAGCAGCGGCCGCGGATCGGTGATCTTCATCGAGGCCGCGCTCGCCGCCACCGTGGCCGCGGAAGAGAGGTGCGCGAGCGAGCCGTCGCCCATCCGGTTCTCGAAGTTGCGGTTCTGCGAGGAGAGCCACTTCTCGCCCTTGCCGGCCTTGCGCGAGGCGACGCCGAGGCACATCGAGCAGCCGGGCGGATCGAAGCGGAAGCCGGCGCGCTGGTAGATCTCGACCAGCCCCGCGCGGCGCAGGGTCTCCTGGATGGTGAGGTCGCCCGGCACCGCGATCTGGTGATCGTTGGGCGCGCGCCGCGTGCCCGCTGCCTCGAGGACCAGCGCCGCCAGCACCAGCTCCTCCTCCGTGGTCGTGCAGGCGCCGATGAAGAGTCCCTGCAGCTCGGTGCCCGCCGCCTGGGTGACGCCTACCGTCTTGTCGGGAGCGAAAGGCAGCGCCACCTGCGGCTCGAGGTCTGCGAGGTTCACCTCGAACTTCTGCGCATAGGGAGCGTCCGGGTCGGCCCGGAAGGCGCGCATCGGCTGCAGCGCCTGCGCGTCGTCGGCGTCGCTGCGGCCGGCGAGCCAGGCGGCGGTGACCTCGTCCGCCTCGAAGATTCCGTTCAGCCCGCCGAACTCCGCGGTCATGTTGGCGATGGCGAAGCGCGAGTCGGTGGAGAGCTGCCGCACGCCCGGGCCGCGGTATTCGACCGAGCGCTCCATCGCCACCGTGTTCCGCCCGAGCAGCCCGAGCGTCTTCAAGATCACGTCCTTGCCGCCGAGGCCGAAGGGCAGCGTGCCCGTGTACTCGATGGCGATGGCCTCGGGCACCTGGATCCACGACGAGCCCAGCACCATGGCGACGACGATGTCGGCCCCGCCCAGGCCGATGGCGACAGCGCCCAGCCCGCCGTGCGAGGAGGTGTGGCTGTCGGCGCCGAGGACCACCTGTCCGGGGCGCACCAGGTCCCGGTAGAAGCGCGTGTGCAGGATGGTCTGGTTCGAATCGTAGAAGTGCTTGATGCCGCTCTCGCGGGCGAAGTTCTGCGAGAGCTGGACCAGCTTCTGGGCGCGCGGGTCGGTGGCCAGCGTCACCGGATCGACGGTGTGGTCGACGGCGAGGAAGAACTTCTCCTTGTCGAACAGCTTCGGCCGGCCGAGCAGCGCGTAGGTGCGCTCCATGCCGTTCCAGGCCAGCTCGCTGGCGATGGTCCAGTCGACGCCGATCTGCAGCACGTCGCCCGCCTGCACGAACGGCCGCGTCAGATTGCGGGCGTGCGCGGCGAGGATCTTCTGCGTCAGCGTCATGGGCTGGGTCATGGCTGCTGCGGCCTCCGGGGCCCTCTGAATGCACCGGTCCGCGCCGCCGCGCAACAGGCGTGCGATAAGCTAGCCCTCCCATGGACACCTGGTACGAGCGGCTCAGCACGCTGGACTCCCTCTTCCTCGAACTGGAGGATCGCACCGCCCACATGCACGTCGGCGCGGTGGCCATCTTCGAGGGTCCGCCGCCGCCCTACCGCGACCTGCTCCGGCTGATCGGCGCGCGGCTGGAGTCGGTGCCGCGCTACCGGCAGCGGGTCATGTCCGTCCCCGGCCGCGTCGGACGCCCGGTCTGGGTGGACGAGACGCAGTTCGATCTCGAGTACCACCTGCGCCACACCGCGCTGCCGGCGCCGGGCGGCATCGAGGAGCTGAAGAAGCTGGCGGGGCGGTTGCTTTCGCAAGCGCTCGATCGCGACAAGCCGCTCTGGGAGATGTGGCTGGTGGAGGGCCTCGGGGACGCGCGCTTCGCCATCGTCTCCAAGACGCACCATGCCATGCTCGACGGCGTCTCCGGCGTCGACCTCGCCACCGTGCTGATGGACACCGAGCCCAACGCGACCCCGCCCGACGCGCCGCCCGCCTGGACGCCGCGCAAGGCGCCGCCCGTCTCCGCACTGCTCCTCAAGTCGGTGAAGGAGCAGTTCTCGCATCCCTTGCAGATGGCCCGCGAGGCGCTGGAGCCGAACAGCGAGGCGGTCAAGGTGCTGGGGCAGCTCTTCTCGGGCCTCAAGCCGCTGCTCGGCGTGGTCTCGATGGGGATGGCGCCGCCGTCGCCCCTCAACGTCCCCATCGGGCCGCACCGCCGCTTCGAGATGCTGGAGCTCTCGCTCGCCGAGGTCAAAGAAGTTCGCGCCGGGCTGGGCGGCACCGTCAACGACGTCATCCTCGCCACCGTCACCGGCGCGCTGCGCTCCTGGCTGGCGGCCCGGGGCGAGACGCCGGCCCTCGATCTCCGCGTGCTGGTGCCGGTGAGCATGCGCGCCGAGACCGCGCACGGGACCTTCGGCAACCAGGTGTCGGCCGTCTTCTGTCCGCTGCCGGTGACCGAGGCGGATCCGGTCGAGCGGCTGCGTAAAATCCGCGAGGCGATGAAGGTGGTGAAGGAGAACGGGCAGGCGGTGGGAGCGCACGCGCTCTCGCGGCTGGGCGACTTCGCGCCGCCGACGCTCCTCGCGCAGGCGTCGCGGCTGCAGGCGGTGACGCGGATGTTCAACCTGGTGGTGACCAACGTGCCGGGGCCGCAGTTTCCGCTCTACCTGCTGGGCAAGCGCATGTTGCGCTGCTACCCGCAGGTGCCGCTCGCGGCCCAGCAGGCGGTGGGCATCGCGCTGCTCAGCTACGACGGGCGGATCGGAGTCGGGCTGATCGGAGATGCGGACGCAGCGCGGGATCTGGAGGGGCTGGCGGCGGCGATGCGGGCGGCGCTCGACGAACTAAAAGAAAGGGCCTCGGGCCTCAGGCCTCCGGCTTCAGGTGGGGAACCGGCGCGGACTTCGGGCATCTGATCACCCGATGCCTGTCCTCCAACGCCAACGGCATTTCATTCATTACGAGACGCGCGGCGATGCGGCCAAGCCGCCGTTGCTGCTCATCATGGGGCTGGCGCTGTCGTCGAATGCCTGGGACCGGCTGCCGGAGATCCTCTCCGAGCACTTCCACGTGCTGGTCTTCGACAACCGCGGCACCGGGAAGTCGGCGCGGGTGGGCCGCGCCTACCGGATGCGCGATCTGGCCGACGACGCGGCAGCGGTGATCGAGGCGGCCGGCGCGCACTCGGCGCATGTCTTCGGCATCTCGATGGGCGGGATGATCGCGCAGGAGCTGGCGCTGCGGCACCCGGCGCGGGTGCGCTCGCTGGCGCTGGGCTGCACCTTCGCCTCGTGGCGCCGGGCGAAGGCGCCCACCTGGCGGACCAAGCTCGATCTCTTGATGCTCAACCTGGGCCGCGTCTCGCCGGACATCATCGCCCGCATCCTCGTCTCTTCGGAGTGGCACGAGAGCAATCCCGGCGCCGCGCTCGAATGGATTCGCCGCGCCGAGCACACCAAACTCCGCTATGCGACCGCGCAGATGTTGGCCATCGCGCGGCACCACGCGCTGCCGCGGCTGTCGCAGATCCGCGCGCCGACGCTGGTGATCACCGGCGACGCCGACCGGCTGGTGCCGCCGGAAAATTCGCGGGTGCTGGCTCGCAGCATCCCGGGCGCGCGGCTGCTCCTGCTCCCCGGCGCCGGACACTGCTTTCCCCTGGAGCGCGAGGCCGAGACCGTCCAGGCCCTGCGCCATCACTTCCTCGGCTCCGAAATCCGCGCCGCCGGGTAGACGATCACGCCTTCGATCCGGCCGTCGCGGCGCCCTCCCCGACCACCTGCCGCCGCCACGAGAGGAGCGTCTGCGCGCGGCGGTCGGAGGTGCTCTGCGAAAGTCCCGAGAGCCCCTGGATCCGCCCGCTCAGCTGCTCCCGCGTCGGCTCGGCAGCTGCGAGCAGCTCCGGCGCGAGGGCCCGCAGCACCGCGCTTGCCTCGATGCTCTCCCGCAGCACCGCACGCTCGGCGTCGCTGCCCGCCTTCTGCGCCAAAAGCTTCGTCGCCAGCTCGAGGACCCGGAGCTGGTGCTCGCCCTCCTCGATCCAGCCGAGCACGATGGCCGCGTTGATGGCGTAGCCGACGTGCCGCTTGGACCGCCCGATGCGCCCGGCGATGCTCTCGGTGTCCTCGAGCCCGCCGGCGATGGCCTCGACGGTGCGGCGGACGTCGCCCAGGTTGTCTTCCTGCGGCACGTCGGCGCTGTGGATCTCGCTCTGCGGAGTGTCGGTCATCCCTGGCTTTCCGTGCGGGGGCTGCGCTCTCTAGCACATCGGATGCCGGCCGGCCTCCGGGGGCGCACCGTTCGACTGCACCCGGCATCAGGACCGCTGCGGTCCGATCCCGGACCGCGAACGCCAAGGGAGCTTCCATGTTCGTCGTCGCGGGAGTCAGCGGTCACGTGGGCTCGGTGGTCGCGAAGTCGTTGCTGGCGCAGAAGCAGCCGGTGCGGGTGCTGGTGCGCGATGCGGCCAAAGGCAAGGAGTGGTCGCAAGCCGGCGCCCAGGTGGCCGTCGGATCGCTCGACGACGAAGCCGCCGTGGCCCGCGCCCTCGAGGGCGCGCGCGGGTTCTTCACCCTCTTGCCGCCCAACTACCAGGCCACCGACTTCTTCGCGACGCAGAGGAAGACCGCCGACGCCATCGCCGCCGCGGTCAAGCGCAGCCGGGTGCCGCACGTGGTGATGCTCTCGTCGGTGGGCGCCGATCTCGCCGCCGGCACCGGGCCCATCAA
The DNA here is from genome assembly GCA_043782525.1 of Deltaproteobacteria bacterium. GTDB lineage: Bacteria > Myxococcota > Myxococcia > Myxococcales > 40CM-4-68-19 > 40CM-4-68-19. The sequence goes on from JAYWAJ010000262.1 coordinate 6,905, forward strand.
GGGGCTGCACTATCTCGAGGAGAAGCTGCGGGCGACCGGCGTGCAGCTCACCGCCATCCGCGCCGGATCGTTCCAGGAGAACTTCCACAACGCCCTCGGCGCCGCCCGGCAGGCGGGCATCTTCCCCAACTTCGCGCCCTCGGCGGACTACCCGATGCCGATGATCGCCACCCGGGACATCGGCGCGCTGGCGGCGCAGTCGCTCCTGGCGCCGGCGGCGAAGAGCGAGATCGTCGACCTGCACGGCCCCGCCTACTCGAACCGGCAGGTGGCCGAGAAGCTGGGCGCCGCGCTGGGCAAGCCGCTCAAGGTGGTGGACATCCCGGCCTCGGAGCACGTGCAGGCGCTGACCAAGGCGGGCTTCTCCAAGGAGCTGGCCGCGGTCTTTGCCGAGATGTACGCGGGCTTCGCCGGCGGCGGCATCGGGCCCAGGGGCGACCGGCTGGTGCAGGGCAAGACTTCGCTCGACGAGACCATCCGCGCCACGGTGCACTAAAGAGCCCGTTGCCCTGTTCGGCAACGGCTCTTGTCCAGCGGCCAGGGCGCGGAGACGCCCGGCCGCCGGGCTAATAGCGGACGGAGACGACGGCGTACTCGGCGAGGCCGCGCGGGCGCTCGACGACGATGCCATCGCCGGCGCGCTTTCCCAGGAGCGCGCGGCCCAGCGGCGACTCGACGCTGATGCGCCGCTGCGCCGCATCCGCCGCCTCCGGCTCGACCACCTGGTACTCCGCCCCGTCGTCCAGACGCACGAAGGCGCCGGCGCGAATCACACCGCTGGCAGCGACGGCAGCGTCAGCGGCAGCCGGCTCCCTGGGCGGCGGCAGGCGCTCGACCACCACCTGCTCGACCAGGTCGTCATCCTTGGTGAACGCTTTCGACACACTGGTATGGTAGCGTCCCCGCCCGCAGTGATCTAGGGTCCGCCCTCATGAACCCTGCACCCGTCGACGACAGCGCCATTGCCAAGGCCCTCGCCCACCACCAGGCGCACGAGGGCGAATACCTCGAGGAGCTGAAGAAGCTGGTGCGCATCCCCAGCGTCTCCTTCGAAGGTTTCGACAAGGCGCAAGTGCGCAAGAGCGGCGAGGCCACCTGCGCGCTGATGAAGGCCAAGGGCCTGCAGAACGTCCAACTGCTGGAGATGCCGGGCGCCCATCCCTACGCGTACGGCGAGTGGAAGAACGCGCCGGGCCGCCCCACGCTGCTGCTCTACGCCCACCACGACGTGCAGCCCGCCGGCGAAGTGGAGAAGTGGCGGATCCCCAATCCCTTCGAGCCGGTCGAGATCGACGGCCGCCTCTTCGGGCGCGGCGCCGCCGACGACAAGGCCGGCATCCTCGTCCACATCGCCGCCATCGACAGCTGGCTCAAGGCCCACGGCGCGCTGCCGGTCAACGTCAAGATGATCATCGAGGGGGAGGAAGAAGCCGGCTCGGGCTCGCTGCCGGCCTTCCTCAAGAAGCACCGGGAGATGTTGCAGGCGGACGCCATCGTCCTCACCGACACCTCCAACTTCGAGACGGGCCTGCCCTCCATCACCACCGCGCTGCGCGGCATCGTCACCGTGCAGGTGGAGGTGAAGGCGCTGCGGCAGCCCGTGCACAGCGGCATGTGGGGCGGCCCGGTGCCGGATCCCTCCATGGCGCTGGCCAAGATCCTGGCGGGGCTGACCCGCGACGACGGCAGCATCGACCTGCCCGGCATCTACGACAAGGTCCGGCCGCTCACCGAGGACGAGCGCAAGAGCATCGCCGCGCTGCCCACCAGCGACGCGCTCTTCCGCAAGCAGGCCGGCATGCTCCCCGGCACCCAGCTCCTCGGCGGACGGGCGCCCTGGGAGATGAACTGGCGGCAGCCGTCGCTGGCGGTCAACGCCATCCAGGCCAGCTCGCGCAAGGACGCGCGCAACATCATCTGCGACAGCGCCTGGGCGCGGATCGGCATCCGCACCGTGCCGGACATGGACGTCAAGGAAGTGGCCGAGAGGCTCACCGCGGCGCTGAAGAAGGACCCGCCCTTCGGCGTGCAGGTCGAGGTCACGCCCGAGAGCGACGGCGGCTGGTGGTACACCAAGGGCGACGCGCCCGCCTTCCGCGCCGCCCGCAAGGCGCTGAAAGACGGCTACGGCGCCGAGCCGGTCAGCATCGGCTGCGGCGGGTCGATACCGTTCGTCGAGCCCTTCTCGCGCGAGCTGGGCGGCGCTCCGGCGCTGCTCATCGGCGTCGAGGATCCCTACTCCAACGCCCACTCGGAGAACGAGAGCCTGCACCTGGGCGACTTCGCCAAGGCCGCCCGCAGCGCCATCCGCTTCTACGCCGAGCTGGTGCGGACGGCGTAGTCTTCCGGGCGCCGGCCGCCCGGACGTGAGCCAGGTTGCCTTCATGCCCGACCTCGACGACATCCGGGCAACGCTGGGGCGGATCCCGAATCCGCTCGCCCTCCTCGAAGCGCTCTTCGCGCTGGCGCCGGTCGGATTGCAGATCTACCAGGCCAGCGGGCGATCGCTGTTCGTGAACCAGGCGTTCATCGACCTCTTCGGCGCCGCGCCGCCGCCGGACTACAACGTGCTGGCGGACGAGATCGCGGCCAAAAATGGCGCCCTCGTCCTCATCCAGCGCGCCTTCAAGGGCGAGACCGTCACCACGCCGCCCGTCTGGTACGACCCGCGCGAGCTGACCCAGGTGCACGTCGAGAAGGGCAACCGCGTCGGCATGCAGGCGACCTTCTTCCCGCTCTCCGACGGCGGCGGAGACGTCTCCCACGTGGCGGTGCTCTTCAAGGACATGACCGCGGAGATGGTGCACCAGGAGGAGCTGGAGCAGGAGCGCGAGCTCTTGTCGGCGATCATCGATCAGGTGGGCGAGGGCATCGTCATGGCCGGCGCGGACGGGGTGCTCCGCCTGGTCAACAGCGCCGCGCGGGCGATGGGCGTCCGGGCCGGCACCAGCCTCTCCGGGCTGGCCGACCTCTACGACGCGCACGCGCCCTCGGGGCTGAAGGTGCCGGCCGACCAGCTTCCCATCGCGCTGGCCCTGCAGGGCCACCCCGCGCAACGGGTCCTGCAGTTCCGCATGCAGGACGGGACGGTGCGTTCGCTGAGCACGGTCTCGGTGCCGCTGCGCCGCGCGGACGGTTCCATCCGGGGCGCGGTCGCCACCCTGCGCGACGAGACCGAGCGCATCCGCCGCGAGGAGGAGCTGGAGCAGTCGGCCCACTTCCGCGAGCGCTTCATCGGCATCCTCGGCCACGACCTCCGCTCGCCGTTGACCGCCATCCTCGCCAGCGCGGGGCTGCTGCTGCGCCAGCGCGATCAGCCCGAGCCGGTGCTGGTGGCGGTGGGTCGCATCCAGTCGAGCGCCAGGAGGATGAGCCGGATGATCTCCGACCTGCTCGACTTCACCCAGGCGCGTCTGGGCGGCGGCCTCGCCGTGCTGCGCCGGCCCTGCGATCTGCGGGCGCTGGCCCAGAACGCGGTCGACGATGCGCTCGCCGCCAACCCGGGGCGCGCCATCGAGCTGACCCTGGAAGGCGACCTGCAGGGCGAGTTCGATCCCGACCGCGTCGCGCAGCTGCTCTCGAACCTCCTCACCAACGCCGTCGCCTACGGCCCGCCCGAACTCCCCATCCAGGTCCGGCTGCGGGCGCTGGCCGGGGCGGTGGAGATCGCGGTCGAGAACGGCGGGCCGCAGATCCCGGACGGCGAGCGCGACAGGCTCTTCGACCCCTTCCGCCGCGGCAGCCGTTCGGGCCCGACCCGCGGCCTCGGGCTCGGGCTCTTCATCGTGCAGCAGATCGCCCGGGCGCATGGCGGCGACCTCGAGGTGACCTCGGAGCCCGGCGGCACCGCCTTCCGCGCCGTGCTGAAGCTGTAATTTTCACGGTCGATTCATTGCAAGCAATTCCAGCTCCGCGCCGGTAAGCTGTCCCCAGCGCGAGGAGTCCGCGATGCAGCTCGAGCAGCGCAGGTGGAACGCAGGACAGGGGTGGAATCAGCCGTCCGCCATGAACCGCGCGCAGCTGGTGTTGGTCTTCGGGAGTCCGTCGGCCCTGTGCGACTCGGGTCGCCTGGGAGAGCTGCGCACCTCCTATCCGGGCTCGACCTTGTTCGGCTGCTCCACCGCCGGGGAGATCTGCGGCGTCCAGGTCACCGACGAGTCGCTGGTGGCCACCGCCATCCGCTTCCAAGGGACCACCTTCCGGACCGCCCTCTCCAGCGTCGCCGAGACCAGCGAGAGCTTCGCCGCCGGGACGCGCCTGGCCGAGGCGCTCGGCACCGCGGGGCTGACCCACCTCTTCGTCCTCTCGGACGGGCTCCGCATCAACGGCACCGAGCTGGTCCGCGGCCTGACCGAGCACCTGCCCGCCTCCGTCTCCATCACCGGGGGCCTGGCCGGCGACGGCGCCCGCTTCAAGAGCACCTGGGTCCTCGCCGACGGCAAGCCCGCGAGCGGCATGGTGGCGGCGCTCGGCTTCTACGGAAGCCACCTCAAGGTCGGCTGCGCCTCGCTGGGCGGCTGGGATCCCTTCGGGCCCGACCGCCTCATCACCCGCTCGAAGGGCAACGTCCTCTACGAGCTCGACGGCAAGTCGGCACTGGATCTCTACAAGCAATATCTCGGGGAGCACTCCAAGGAGCTTCCCGCCAGCGGGCTGCTCTTCCCCTTGAGCTTGCGCACCAAGGGCTCCGCCACCCGCGTGGTCCGGACCATCCTCGCCGTCGACGAAGCCGACCAGAGCATGAGCTTCGCGGGAGACGTTCCCGAGGGCGCGCATGCCCAGCTGATGAAGGCCAATTTCGACCGGCTCATCGAGGGCGCCACCGGCGCGGCCAGGACCAGCCTGGGAGCCGGCCTGGCCAGCTCGCCGGATTTCGCCATCCTGGTCAGCTGCGTGGGCCGCAAGCTGGTCCTCAAGCAGCGCATCGAGGAGGAGGTCGAGGGAGTCCGCGAGGTGGTCGGCGACCGCACCGTGCTGGCAGGTTTCTATTCGTACGGAGAGATCTCGCCCTTCACTCCCGGCGGGCGCTGCGAGCTGCACAACCAGACGATGACCATCACCACGCTTTCCGAGCGATAAAGGCGTGCGCCCTCTGCATTCGGTGCTCCGGCGGCAGCTGGCGCGGCACCTGGGCAGTGCGGGCCCGATCCCGAAGGAATGGCAGGCCTTCCTCGAGGTGGTCAACGAGGCCTACCACCAGGCCGACGAGGACCGGAAGCTGCTCGCGCGCACCATGGACCTGAGCTCCCAGGAGATGCAGCAGACCAACGCGGCGCTGAGCCGGGCCAAGGACGAAGCGCAGTCCGCCAGCCGCGCCAAGTCCGTGTTCCTCTCCAACATGAGGCACGAGCTGCGCACGCCGCTCAACGCCATCCTCGGCTTCGCCGACCTCCTCGCCGAGGCGACGGAGGGGATCTCCGACGAGAAGCGGGAGTTCGCCCGGCACATCGCCACCAGCGGCCGCACCCTGCTTGCGCTCCTCTCGGACCTCCTCGATCTCGCCAACCTCGAGGCGGGACGGCTGGAGCTGAGGCCCGTTCCCGTCAACGTCGCGGTGGCGCTGCACGACGCGGCCAAGCTGGCGAATCGAAGCGCCGCGGAGCGGGGCGTCTCCCTGACCGTGGAAACGGAGCCGGCGCTGCCCGCGCTGGAAGCGGACGAGGTGCGGCTCAAGCAGATCCTGCAAAACCTCTTGAGCAACGCCGTGAAGTTCACCCCGCCCGGCGGGAGGATCCGCCTCCGCGCGCGCGCCAACCCTCCCGGGGGCGACCAGCTGGAGATCTCGGTCGCGGACACCGGGGTCGGGATCGCTCCCCAGGATCACGAGCGCATCTTCGGGCGCTTCGAGCAGGTCGATCCCTCGGCCTCGCGCTCCTACCAGGGCACGGGCCTCGGGCTCTCCCTCACCAAGAAGCTGGTGGAGCTGCACGGCGGGACCCTCTTGGTGGAGAGCGAAGTCGGCAAGGGCAGCATTTTCACCTTCTCGCTGCCCCACCACCGCGGCGACGCAGGCGAGGGCGCGCGAGCTCCGGCGACCGAGGCCTAGCGGCAATGCCGCTCAGTCCGGCGGCTCAGTTTAGGCGGCCTCTGCGAGCGGGCGCTTGCGCGGGTAGTTACTCATCTTGATCTTCACGGCTCT
>JAYWAJ010000263.1:0-4913 GCA_043782525.1 Deltaproteobacteria bacterium
CGCTACTACAACGAACGCCGACCGCACGGCAGCCTGGAATCACTGCCACCCATCAGCCGCATCCCGAGCGCCGCGTGAACAACCTACCGAGACACCACACCTAGCCGCGCGGCGCGGCGCCCGGGCGAGGTGGGCCCGCCCAGCCGTCGCTTGCCGCCGTGGCGCCCGCGCCCTTGTGAGTCGCTCTCCCGCAGGATAGTGCTGTTGCATGAGCGCTGCCCGCACGGTTTTGGCTTGGACCCTCGCCGTCGTCGCGGCCGGCTGCGGGGGCAACACCACCTCCTCCATCGTCGCAGGCGAGGTGCGCCAGAAGACCGTCCCGCGCACCGGCAGCACTTCGCAGACCTGCGACGCGACCCACACCGTGGCCTGCTCCGTTGGCAGCTGCTGCGGCCCGGCCGAGAGCTGCACTCTCGCCGTTCGCCCGGTCAACGGGGGCGCTTTCTGCGTGGCCTGCCCCGCCGACTTTCCCGCTGCCTGCACGCAGACCAACTGCTGCAAGACCGCGAGCGCGTGCATCATCAATGGCACCCTCTCGGTCATCGGGACCTGCAACTGTCCCACCGGGCAGGTCGCCTGCGGCGACGTCTGCTGCCCCAAGGGCGCAAGCTGCGTGAGCGGCGTCTGCCGCAGCTGCCCCGACTCCGCCCCCACGCTCTGTGGAACCGAGTGCCGCAGCGGAGCGTGCGACCCCGCTCCGAGCGGCTGCTCGCCCCCGACCGGCTGCGGGAACGGCTGGCTGAGCAGCTGCGACAACCTGTGTTACGCCAGCTCCGCCGACTGCCAGACCGCGGCGGGTTCGAAGGGGTGCACCTCGGTGAGCTGCCGGCAGTGCCCCTAAAGAGAGCGCTCAGATGTGATCGAGCAGCGCCAGCTCCGCCGGGCCGCCGCGATCGGGCAGCGGCGCGGTCCCGGTGAGCGGCGCGATCATGGCGATGGCCGAGGTGCGCGCGGAAGAGGTGAAGAGCCCGCGCAGGCGCGAGGCCGGCCAGATGCGCATCCGCTTCCGCCCCGCCCGCTGCATGCAATCGCGCAGGCCCGCGAAGAGCACGGTGCGGGCGCGCTCGTCGGTCCAGCCCGCCTCCAGCACGTCCACCGTGTCGCGCCCGAAGCGCAGCATCGCCGCCGCCGCGCCGTCCACGACCAGGCCCCACTCCGGCTCGCCCACGCCGCGCGCCCGCGCCAGCTCCCGCAGCCGGCGCAGCTGGAAGCGCAGCGTCCAGCCGTCGCGGTCCAGCGCGAAGCGCGTCTCCCCGGCACGGGCGGCGGCGAAGAGGCGGATCATCTCCGGCTCGTCGCCGGCCATCGAGGGCCGGAAGCCCGTCACGACCCGGGGCAGCGCGCCCGCCTCGACGCTGCACTCGGAGCTCTCCACCGGGTAGAAGCCCAGCCGCTCGTAATAGGCCGCCTCGATGTCCGAGAAGAGCACCGCCGCCTGCGCCCCGCGCCGCCGGTACTCGTCCATCGCCGCGCGCAGCATGGCCGCGGCGTGACCCTGGCGGCGCAGCGGGGGCGGCGTGAAGACCGCGCCGATGCCCAGGAGCCGCAGCGGCCGCCCCGCGCAGGTCCCGTAGAGATCGTAGGCCTTCATCGCCGCCCGCAGCGTGTCCTGCTCGAACCAGCCGAGGAGCCGGTAGCGATCGGACGCCTCGGGCGCGTCAGCGAGGCGCCGCTGGAAGAGCTGGAAGCGGCCGTCGTCGAGGCCGCCGCCCCAGATCGGCTGGATGCCCCGGAAATAGGCGGCCCGCTCCTCGCCGCTCAGGTCTCGCAACTCGGCCATCGGGGAAAACGTAGCACGAGGCGAGCGGGCCGCAGGGGCCGCAGCGCTTGAATCGTCCGCGCCGTCAGGTAGGGTGCGCCGGTGGACGTCCCGCTGCCGACGCGGCTCTTTTCCCTGCGCGAAGCCAACGCGCTGGTCGAGGTCCTGCGCGATGAGTTCACCCGCGCCCGCGCCTTCCGCGACCAGCTGGTCTCGGTCCAGCAGAAGCTGTCGGAGGCGGGCCACGCCATCGACGGGCCCGAGGTCCAGGTCGACGACCGCGCGCCGCCGGCGGTGCAGAAGCTGCAGTCCCGGGCGGTGGAGGTCATCGCGCGGCTGCGCGGGCTCCTGCGCGAAGTCTCCGAGCTGGGCGTCGAGGTGAAGGCCGCCGACGGGCTGGTGGACTTCCGCAGCAAGCTGCACGGCCGCACCGTCTACCTCTGCTGGAAGTACGGCGAGGAGCGGGTCGGGTTCTGGCACGAGCTCGACACCGGCTTCGGAGGCCGCCAGCCGATCCCGGCCGACGGCGACTTCACCGGCGACCTGCTCCACTGACCAGCGCCCTTTTGCCGCGGCCGGCATCCTCCGCCCCATGAAGCGCATGCATCCGGCCTGGGGCGTCGCCGCCGCGACCTTCCTGGTGCTGCTCATCGCCGCGGCCATCCGCGCCACCGCCAGCGTGCTCATCGTCCCCCTCGAGCACGAGTTCGGCTGGTCGCGGGCCACCATCTCCGCGGCCATCTCCGTCAACCTCCTCTTCTACGGCTTGATGGGCCCCTTCTGCGCCGCCCTCGCCGGCCGCATCGGCGTTCGCCGGACCATGGTCCTCGCCATGGGCCTGCTCTCGGCCTCGCTCCTCGCCGCGACTTCGATCCGCAGCCCGTGGCACCTGGTCGCCATCTGGGGCTTCCTCGTCGGCATCGGCTCCGGAATGGCCGCGCTGGTGCTGGGCGCCGTCGTCGTCAACCGCTGGTTTACAAAACGTCGCGGCCTGGTGATGGGCGCGCTCACCGCCTCCACCGCCACCGGCCAGCTGATCTTCCTGCCGCTCCTCGCGCACGTCGCCGAGAGCGACGGCTGGCGCTGGTCGGTGCGCATCGTCGCCGGCGCGGCCTTGCTGGCGGTGCTGCTGGCGCTCCTGCTGGTGCGCGAGTCTCCCGCGCAGCTGGGACTGCCCGCCTATGGCGACACCGTCGTCCAAGAGCCGCCGCGCACGGCGGGAAACCCCGCGCTCTCCGCCCTCCGGTCGCTCGCCCGCGCCTCGAGGAGCGAGGACTTCTGGCTCCTCTCCGGCACCTTCTTCATCTGCGGGGCCAGCACCAACGGGCTCATCGGCACGCACCTCATCCCCGCCTGCGTCGATTACGGCATCCCCGAGGTCCGCGCCGCCGGCCTGCTCGCCACCATGGGCCTCTTCGACCTCTTCGGCACCACCCTCTCGGGCTGGCTCACCGATCGCTGGGACAGCCGCAAGCTGCTCTTCACCTACTACCTCTTGCGCGGGGTCTCGCTGCTCTTCCTCCCGCAGGCGCTGGTGGCGGGCTCGGGGCTCCTGGTCTTCGCCGTCTTCTACGGGCTCGACTGGATCGCCACCGTCCCGCCGACGGTGCGCCTCGCCAGCGAGGCCTTCGGCAAGGAAGAAGGACCGGTCGTCTTCGGCTGGATCGTCGCCGCCCACCAGGTGGGCGCGGGAGCGGCGGCGCTGGGCGCGGGGATCCTGAGAACTTCCCTGGGCGACTACCAGCTCGCCTTCATGATCTCGGGCGCGCTCTGCCTGATCGCCGCGCTGCTCGCCCTCGCCGTCGGCCGGGTCAAGCTGGCCTGGGCACCGGGCGCGGTGCACGAATAGCGGTGCTATGTTCGTCGCCGGGGGGCCGGCATGCAGACGGCGGGGCTCAGGCAGCGGCGGGTGTTCCGGGCCATCGTCGGCTACGGCATCGTCGCCTTCGGCCTCTTGCAGATCATCGAGCCGATCATGCACGCGCTGCACCTGCCCGACGCCACCCTCACCTGGTTCGTGCTGGCCCTGGCTCTCGCCTTTCCGGTGGTGGTGCTGGTCTCGTGGCTGCTGGAGCAGGCGGAGGCGCGGGCCCTGCCGGCGGGACCCGGTGCGGCGGTGCGCACGCTGCCGAGCACTCCCGTCTCCATCGCCGCCGGCGCGCTGCTGGTGGCGATGCTCGCGCTCGGCGCCTTGCTCCTCGCGCGCCGGCATCCGGCCGCGCCCTCCGGCCCGCGCCTCTCGCAGGTCACCTTCGAGGGCGGCATCGAGGAATTTCCCGCCTGGTCCCCCGACGGCCAGCAGCTGCTCTACGTCGCGGCCCGCGGCCCGGTGCGGAAGATCTTCCGCAGGGATCTGCGCGGCGGCGAGGCGGTGCAGATCACCCAGGGGCCCTACGACGACGTGCAGCCCGCCTGGTCCCCCGACGGCAAGAGGGTGCTCTTCGTCCGCGGGCGCGAGGCGGGACACAAGCTGCAGCCGGGCGACGTCTTCGGCATCTGGATCGACGCCGACCTCTTTGCGCTGGACCTGCCTTCGGGCAAGGAGGAGCGGCTGGCCGAGAGCGCCTTCAACCCGGCCTTCTCTCCCGACGGCGCGCGCATCGCGGTCGACGCCTCGTGGGCGGGCCCGCGGCGCATCTGGATCCTCGACGGACAGGGCCACAACCCGCAGCAGGCCACCACCGACACCAGCGAAGAGGTCTCGCATCTCGCGCCGCGCTGGTCGCCCGACGGAAAGAAGATCGTCTTCCAGAACGCGCAGCGGACCAAGTACGACCTCCGGGTCGTCAACCTCGACACCAAGCAGCTGAGCGCGATCACCGACGACTTCCCGGCCGACATCCGGCCGGTCTGGTCGCCCGCGGGCAACTTCATCTACTTCAGCTCCGACCGCGGCGGCGGGCTCAACGTCTGGCGCGCGCCGGTCGACGCGGCGGGCGCGCTGGCCGGCCCGCTCGAGCAGGTGACCACCGGCGCCGGGTACGACGTCGAGGTCGCGCTCTCTCCCGACGGCAAGCGGATCGCCTTCACCACGCTCCGGCAAAACGCCGACCTGTGGCGCCTGCCCGTCTCGCCGCAGACAGGCCTGCCCACCGGAGAGCCGTCGGCGCTGGTCAGCACCACGCGCGAGGACAGCCGCGGCTCCTGGGCGCCC
>JAYWAJ010000264.1:0-4912 GCA_043782525.1 Deltaproteobacteria bacterium
ATATACCAAGACGCGGCTCACGGCGCCGCCCCGACGTGCCCGCCGGGCCAGTCCACCGTGCCGGCGGTCCAGGTTTCGCCGACGCGGCTGAAGGCGTGCGAGAGATCCGCCGCGAGCACGCCCTGCGCGTAGACGCGGATCTGCGCGGTGGTGGCCGGGCGCGCGGCGTCGTGTGCCGAGGCGTAGACGACCTCGATCGCGTAGGTGCCGGCGGTGGGCGTCTTCCAGCTCACCGTCTCAGGGCCGTAGCCGACCAGCTTGTCGCCGCCGTGGTGGGGACCGAAAGCCGGATCCGGGTTGGCCCAGAAGCAGTCGCCCGCGCTCTGGAGCGCCGCGCCCGCCTGGAGGAAGTGGAGGTCGAGGTCGGGCGGCTGCTGGTCCCAGATCAGCTCGACGACCAGGTCCTCGGTGGGCGTCGCCTGGAGGTCGAGCCGCGCCGGAGCAACCGAGGGCAGCCCGGTCGCGTCGGTGGCGGTGAGGAGCACCGCGTAGACGCCCGGGCCGTCGAGCTGCAGCGCACTCTGCGCCGACGCGGCGCTCGAGAGCGCGGCCTTGCTGCCGACGGGGCGCGCGGCGAGCGACCAGAGGAAGCTGAGCGGGAGATCGCCATCGGGGTCGGTCGAGGCGCTGGCGTCGAGGAAGACGGTGGCGCCGGCCGGCGCGGCGAGCAGCCCCGCCTGCGGGACGCCTCCAGCCACTGCGCCTCTTGCCACCGCGAGGGGCGCGCGGTTGATCGAGCCGGAGAGCGGGACCTCGAGCTGCGGATGGAGGGGATCGCTCGAGACGATCCGCAGCGCGCCCGCCGCGGTCGGCATCTCCGGCGTCGGCGAGAAGCGGACGCCCAGCACCACGCGGCTGCCGGAGGCGAGCGTCGCCGGCGCCTGGACGGAGCCGAGGTAGCCGAACGAGGGCGGCGTGCCGGGCGAAAGGCCGAAGCTCTCGAGGAAGAGATCGGCGAGACCGGTGCTGGAGAGCGTCAGCAGGCGGGTGGCGGTCTGGCCCTCGCCGACCCGGCCGAAGTCGAGCGACGCGGGCGCGGCCAGGAGCGCGCCCGACTGGGCCGCCACGCCCGAGAGCGCGATGGTGAAGGCCGGCTGGTCGCTGTCGTCGGTGGCGAAGGAGAGCGTCCCGGAGAAGGCGCCGGCGGCCGGCGGGCGGAAGGTGACCTGGAGCTGCGCCGTTCCGCCGGCGGCGACTTCGAGAGCGGCGGCGGGGCTTTCGAAGCCTGCGCCGCTGACCGCGATGCCGCTGAGGTGCAGCGGCACCCTGCCGCTGTCGGAGACGAGCACGCTGCGCTGCACCGGGAAGAGGATGGCGGTGGTCCCGAAGTCGATGGCCCGCCCGTCGACGACGGCGTGCGGCCGCGCCGCCGTCAGCCTGGTCCGGCCGCAGGCGCAGAGCAGCAGGCAGGTCGCCGCGACGTGCTTCACTGCGCGAGGCCTTTGTACTGCACCTCGACCAGCGACCCGCGCGGAGGCACCGCGGCGCCCGTGAAGACGATACTCTGCGTCTGCCCGTCGTAGGTCCAGCCGTCCTGCGCTGCCTGCTTCGGCGAACAGACCAGCGCCGGCTCGGCCTCGCTGCACTCGTCGGAGACCTGCGCGCAGGCGGCCAGGGCGGCGCGCTTGACGTCGCAGGGGGCGCGCACGCTCACGACCAGGGTGGAGAGGTCGGGGGCGGTGGCGAGCCGGAAGTTGTGCTTGAGGCCGGCCGCGGTGGCGCCCAGCTGATCGAAGACGGCGTCGAAGTCTGGATCGCAGAGGTCCTGCAGCCCGCCGCCCAGCTGCTGCGCGAGCGCTTTCAGGTGCGGCGCCGGCTGGGCGGCGAAGGTGTTCTGCGGATTCTGCGGATCGGGGATGGTGCAGCCCGAGGGAGGCGGGCCGGCCAGCACAGACAGGCGCACCAGGCCGTCGTTTCCGGCGCCCTTCGCCTCCTGGAACGACCGCCGGTAGTAGAGATCCTCGCCCACCGACCACGGGTCGTCGTTGTCGGTGACCAGCACGACGAAGAGCGCGGCGGCGGGGCGGAGGAAGCCGTCGGGAGGGCTCCGCAGCGCCAGATCCGCCTGCTGCAGCACCGCGGAGATGGCGCTGCCGGCGCTGCCGAGCCCGACCACCGCCTGCCCGACGGCCTGGGCGACGTTGGCATCCGTCGAGGCGAAGTAGAGCTTGCCCGCGCCCTGGTACCGGCCGGGCGCCGCCGAGAGGTCGCTGGAGACGAGCCCGAGGTGCCAGTCGATCTGGTTGAGCGCCAGGTAGTCCACGAAGCGGTGGAAGGAGTCCGCGACGCGCTTCTGGTGGACGGCCATGTAGCGGGAGTTGTCGACCACGAAGAGCGCGTCGAGCTGGGCGCGCGACGACTGGGGGAAAACGTCGATGCGCAGGTCCGCCGGCAGCACGCGGTGCAGCTGCACCCGCTGGCAGGAGAAGAGGGCCACGGCGCACAGCGCTGGCAGGGCACGTCGCATCGAATCGCCAATCGTAAGCCGCGGGCGGCCCTGCGGAGAAGCGCCATCTGGCCTGCCTCTTGCTCCAGAGCAAAGGCAAAGGCACACCGCGAAGGCGCGAAGATCCGCGAAGGGGCGCGAAGAAGTGATGTGGTTGGATCGTTGGTCGGGGCCCGTCATTGGGGCGGCCATCGAGGTGCATCGGACCTTGGGGCCTGGGCTGCTGGAGTCCGTCTACGAGGTCGCGATCTGCGAAGAGCTGCGGTCGAGAGGCATCCCCTTCGAGCGTCAAACGAGGATCCCAATTCGCTACCGGGGTCTCGTTTTGGACCCCGGCCTGCGCCTGGATCTCCTCATCGGCGACGCCCTCGTCCTCGAATTGAAGAGCGTGGATCGGATCAACGAGCTGCACGAAGCGCAGCTCCTCACCTATCTGCGGCTGGCGCACAAGCGGGTCGGACTGCTCATCAACTTCGACGTTCCCGTCCTCAGGCGGGGCATCCGGCGCTTCGTGAACGACGCGCCGGACTGACACCCCAAAGACCCTTCGCGACCCTTCGCGGATCTTCGCGCCTTCGCGGTGTGCTTTTGCTTCTGGCCTCCGGCCTCGACCCGCCTTACTGGCGGGTGGAGACGAGGGCGCGGGCGGCGGCGCGTTCGAGGCGGGCGCGGTTGAGGGCGTAGGACGGATCGTCCTGCTTCATCTCCAGAACCTTCGCCTGCAGCGCCTGCAGCTCCGCGGCGGCCTTGGCCGGATCGATCTCGTCCGCCCGCGCCGCCTCCTCGACCAGCACGCGGACCCGGTCGTCGCTCACCTCGGCGAAGCCTTCGCCGACGGCGTAGCGGTGCTCGTTGCCGCCGGTGAGGTAGATCAGCTCGCCGGCGGCCAGCGCGGCGACCAGCGGCGTGTGGCGGGGGCGCACGCCGAAGCCGCCGTCAGCTCCGGGCAGCCGGACCTCGTCGGCCTCGACCGAGAGGACCCGCTGCTCCGGCGTGACGATTTCCAGCGAGAGCGCCATGGCTACTTCGCCATCTGCTTGGCCTTCTCGATGGCCTCGTCGATGTTGCCGACCATGTAGAAGGCCTGCTCGGGAAGGGCGTCGTGCTTGCCGTCGAGCAGCTCCTCGAAGCTGCGCACCGTCTCCTCCAGCTTGACGTACTTGCCCGGAAAGCCGGTGAACTGCTCGGCGACGTGGAACGGCTGCGAGAGGAAACGCTGGACCTTGCGGGCGCGGGCGACGGTGAGCTTGTCGTCGTCGGAGAGCTCGTCCATGCCGAGGATGGCGATGATGTCCTGCAGCTCCTTGTAGCGCTGCAAGACTTGTTGGACCCGGCGCGCGACCTTGTAGTGCCTCTCGCCGACGATGGCCGGGTCGAGGATGCGGCTGGTGGAGTCGAGCGGGTCCACCGCCGGGTAGATGCCGATCTCGGTGAGCGCGCGGGAGAGCGTGGTGGTGGCGTCGAGGTGGGCGAAGGCCGTCGCCGGCGCCGGGTCGGTGAGGTCGTCGGCGGGCACGTAGATGGCCTGGATGGAGGTGATGGCGCCCTTCTTTGTGGAGGTGATGCGCTCCTGGAGGCCACCCATCTCGGTGGAGAGGGTCGGCTGGTAGCCGACGGCGGAAGGAATGCGGCCGAGGAGCGCCGACACTTCCGAGCCCGCCTGGGTGAAGCGGAAGATGTTGTCGATGAAGAGGAGCATGTCGCGGCCTTCTTCGTCGCGGAAGTGCTCGGCGATGGTCAGGGCGGAGAGGGCGACCCGGGCGCGGGCGCCGGGCGGCTCGTTCATCTGCCCGTAGACGAGGACCGCCAGCGACTCCTCGAGGTTGTCGAGCTTGATGACGGCGTTCTTCCCGCCTTCCTGGAACTCGGTGTAGAGGTCGTTGCCCTCGCGGGTGCGCTCGCCGACGCCGGCGAAGACCGAGAAGCCGCCGCGCGCCTTGGCGACGTTGTTGATCAGCTCCATGAGGAGCACCGTCTTGCCCACGCCGGCGCCGCCGAAGAGGCCGATCTTGCCGCCGCGCAGGTAGGGCGCGAGCAGGTCGATGACCTTGATGCCGGTCTCGAACGGCACCATCCGCACGTCCTGCTCGGTGAACTCGGGCGGGGCGCGGTGGATCGGCATCTTCTTCACGGCCTTGATGGGGCCCTTCTCATCGACCGGCTCGCCGACCACGTTGAGGATGCGGCCGAGCACGCCCTTGCCCACCGGCACCATGATGGGCGAGCCGGAGTTGGTCACGGCCTGCCCGCGGATCAGGCCCTCGGTCGAGTCCATGGCGATGCAGCGGGCGGTGTTCTCGCCCAGGTGCTGCGCCACTTCGACGGTGAGGTTGTCGGCCTGGTCGTTGATGCTCGGGTTGGTGATGGTCAGCGCCGTGAGGATCTCCGGCAGGCCGCCGGGCCCGAACTCGACGTCGATGACCGGGCCGATCACCTGCGAGACCTTGCCCAGGCCGCGTTCCTCCA
>JAYWAJ010000265.1:0-12993 GCA_043782525.1 Deltaproteobacteria bacterium
GGCGCTGGCGCTGGTGCGGTTCCCCCTCGGCGCGCTGACCAAGACGCAGGTGCGCGCCCTCGCCCGCGAGCGGTGTCTGCCCAACGCAGACAAGCCCGAGAGCATGGAGGTGTGCTTCGTCGGCGGGGATTCGCTGGCGGGCTTCCTCGAGTCGCACGGCGTCGCTCGGGCGGAGGGAGAGATCGTCGATCTCGAGGGCCGCGTGCTGGGCGAGCATCAGGGCGTGCACCGCTTCACGGTCGGGCAGCGCAAGGGGCTCTCCGTCTCGCGTCCGCTGCCGCTCTACGTGGCGGCGCTCGACGCCGGGCGGCAGCGGGTGGTGGTCGGCACGCAGGAGGAGGCGTCGCGGCGAGGCTTCGCCATCGCCCAGCCGAGCTGGGTCGTCGAGGCGCCCCAGGATGGGCTCCGCTGCGAGGTGCAGGTGCGCCACCGCGGCAAGCCGCTCTCCTGCACGGTGGCCGGCGGCAGCGTCCTCCTCGACGCGCCGGCGCTGGGCGTGGCGCCGGGGCAGAGCGCGGTCTTCTACCGCGGCGACGAGGTGCTCGGCGGGGCGACGATTTCCCGGGCTCTGTAAAGAGCCCCGCTTTCGTTCAGGCGAGGCCGGGAGTGGTCCGGGCGGCACTGCCGAACTGCAAGGTCTTGGCGGCCTGGCCCAAGGCGTCGATCAAGGTCAGGCGCACCTTGCGGGCCAGCTTGCGGGGCTCGCGCAGGACCGCGAGGCAGTCGAGCGACGAGGGCCGCTGCTCGAACTTGCCCAGCACGAAGGAGCAGAGGACGGCGTGGGCGCGCGGGTCGACCGGCCACTTGCCCGACTCCCAGTAGCCGACGAACTCCGGCGGGACGTCGAGCAGGTCGCCCAGACCCTTGGCGTCCATGCCCAGCGCCTTGCGCAGGTACTTGAAGCTGTCGCCGGTCCGCAGGCCGGCCTTGGCCAGCTCGCAGGCAATCCGCAGCTCGAAGAGCTTCAGGTCGTGGCCCTGGATGGCGATCTGCCCGCAGGCCTGGCACTTGTCCGCAGGAAGGCTGGCGGTAAAGGTATGGCCGCACACCTCCATGCTGTCGTCGAGGGTGATGGGGACCACGCGCTCTCGATCGCACCGCGTGCACGTCTTCATCGCCCGCCTCCGTCGCCGCCGCCTGCTCGGCTGTTTGGGAAATTCGTTGGAACTGACGGGAGGCATTGCAACGGTGGGGCCAGCGTCCGGCGACTGTCAGACGCGCAACGGGACCAGGCCCTCGGGCGCCTGATCGATCCACGGATCCGGGCCGCGCTCCTCGCGCCAAAGCCTGCGATCCAGGAGGTGTTCTGGCATCACGTTGCCCATCGCGCCGAGGAGGGATGAACGCACGCCCGGGTGCTCGGCTTCGAGCTGGGTCAAGAGGGCCTTCACCCGGCGACGCTGTAAATTCTCCTGTGAGCCGCAGAGGTCGCACGGGATGATTGGGAACTTTTGTTCCTCGGCGAACGCCGCGATGTCCGCTTCGGCCGCGTAGCAGAGCGGCCGGATGACCACGTTGCGCCCGTCGTCGCTGCGCAGCCGCGGCGGCATCGAGCGCAGCTTGCCGGTGAAGAACATCGACATCAGCAGCGACTCGATCAGGTCGTCGCGATGGTGGCCGAGCGCGATCTTGGTGCAGCGCAGCTCCTGGGCGGCGTTGTAGAGGATGCCCCGGCGCAGCCGGGAGCAGAGCGCACAGGTGGTCTCGCCTTCGGGCACCAGGCGCTTCACGATGGAGAAGGTGTCCTGCTTGAGCATGGCGACCTCGGCGCCGGTCGCGCGCAGGTACGCCTCCAGCCGCGCCGCCGGAAAGCCGGGATGGCCCTGGTCGAGGTTGCAGGCGACCAGCGAGAAGTCGATGGGCGCGCTGCGCTGCAGTTGCATCAAGAGGTAAAGGAGCGTGTAGGAGTCCTTGCCTCCGGAGATGCCGACCAGGATGCGATCGCCGCACTCGATGAGGTCGAAGTCGGCGATGGCGCGGCCCGTCTCGTGCAGCAGCTTCTTTTCCAGCTTGGACATGCCCGCTGAAGTACACCAACCGCGGGAGCGGCGCGAGCGGCCCGGGCGTGAGAACGTGAACAGCCCGGCTGCAAAAAGATAAAGGGTTTTTCGGGTTTGCGGCTAGAGTGCCCTTGCCTGGCGGCTCCCCGCCTCTGGAGTTCACGTTGCGATCTGGTCCCGCTGGAACGAGGAGCGCGCTCGCCGCGCTGCTCACCCTGCTCGGTTGCGGTCAGGGCGACACGGCCCCCGCTGCCGCAGCAGACTCCAGGGAGCTGCGCATCGTCGCGCACGAAGACGACGATCTCCTCTTCATGAACCCCGATCTCGCCGAGAGCATCGCAGCCGGCCGGTCGGTCCGGACAGTCTTCGTCACGGCGGGCGACGCGGGCAAGGGCGCGGATTACTGGAACGCGCGCGAGGCCGGCATCCTCCAGGCCTACGCGGAGATGGCCGCGGCGGACAACGCCTGGGAGACGGAAACGCTCTCGATCGACGGCAGGCCGCTGCAGCTGCGCACGCTCGGCGCGGACGCGCGCATCAGCGTCGTCTTCCTCCGCCTTCCCGACGGCGGCGGCGTTGGCCGCGGGTTCGTCGCCAACGATTTCGAGAGCCTCGCCAAGCTGTGGTCGGGGCGGTCGGAGTCGATCAGTCCCGTCGACGGCTCCGCCACCTTCTCGAAGAGGGAGTTGATCAAGCTGCTCGGCGGGCTGATGGCCGCCTTCCACGCCCACACGGTGGATACCCAGGACTGGACCGGCCACTTCCGGGGCGACCACTCCGATCACCTGACCGCGGCGCTCTTCGCCCATGCCGCCGAGCGCAAGTACCGGGCGCTCCACACGGCCCGGGTCTATCGCGGCTACAACCTCATGCTCGAGGCGCCCAACCTCCTCGACGCGCAGCAGCGGACCAAGGAGCGGGTCTTCCTCAGCTACGCTGGCCACGACCCGAAGCTCTGCGCTCCCGGGGCCACCTGCAAGGCGCGCTCGGACTACCTTGCCTTCCTGGGCAGGCAGTATCCGTACCTCCCGGGGAACCTGATCGGACCGGGCGGCAAGTGCCTGCAGGCGATGAATGAAGGATCGCCCCAGAGCCGCGCGGTGGTGCGGACTTGCCGCGACCTGCCTGCGCAGAAATGGTCGATGGCCGGGACGGAGCTGCGGAGCCAGCGCGGCAACTGCCTGGGCCTGGAAGACCTGGGCGAAGGAAGCCCGCCGGCGCTGCGGGTGCAGCCTTGCTCGGGCACTTCGGGGCAGAGCTGGGCCGCGGGCAGCGACGGGAGGCTGCGCAGCAACGGGCTGTGCGCGACGGTCGCTAGCGGCGGAGCCGGCTCCGGCCCCGAGATCTTCGCCACCTCCTGTGGAAACGTGCCCGAGCAGAAATGGCGGCTCTACGAGCCCTGACCCCGGGCCCGCGATCACACGGCCGCGAGCGCCTTCGCCATTCCGGCCCGGATCAGGGCCCGCGACATGCGCGGCGTGTTGTAGGCCCAGCCGAGCCGTCCGTCGGGCCCGGCGACGATGATGCCGCCTTCGCCCTGCGCGCGCTCGCGGAGCAGGCCCACCGCGAAGCGGGCGGCCTCGCGGGGAGAGGCGCCCCCGCGCACCCGGCCGCAGGCGGCCCGGGCCAGGGTCACCTTGAGGATCGACTCGCCGAAGCCGGTCGAGCTGGCCGCCGCCTCCTCGTCGTCGGCGTAGGTTCCGGCGCCGATGATGGGCGTATCGCCGACGCGGCCGGGCCGCTTGTACATGGTGCCGCCCGTCGAGGTGCAGGCGGCCACCCGGCCGTTGGCGTCGACGGCGACGGCGCCGATGGTGCCGATCTTCTTGCGCACGCTGTCCGCGCCTTCGACCTGCGCCAGCGCGTGCAGCTCGCGCCAGCGCTCCAGCTGCCGCTGCGTCACCAGGAGGGCGTTGGGGACCTCGGCGATGCCGCACTCGCGGGCGAAGGTCTCGGCGCCGGTCGCGCACATGAGGACGTGCGGCGTGTCGTCGCAGACGCGGCGGGCCAGCAGGACCGGGTTCTTCACCGTCTTCACGCAGGCCACTCCCCCGGCGCGCAGGGTGGTGCCGTCCATGCAGGAGGCGTCCAGCTCGACCTCGCCCGCGCTGGTCAGCGCCGCGCCGGTGCCGGCGTTGAAGTTGGGATCGTCCTCGAGGGCGACGGCGGCGGCCACGGCGGCGTCGAGCGCCGATCCGCCCTGGAGGAGGACCCGCAGGCCGAGCTCGGCGGCGCGGCGGGTGCCCTCGAAGTACGGGGCGGGATCCGCGTCGACGCGCGTCCCGGCGCCTCCGTGGACGACCAGGGCCGGACCGCCGCGCTGGTCGAGAAGCTGGTCGAACTCCGCCTGCGTCAGATCGCCCGCGTAAGCCATGACGGCGCGGAATACGCGAATCGCGGCTCCGCCGCAAACCGGACGGCATTTGCTTTTTCCAGCTGCTTGACAGTGTCGCGCGGATTATGACTCTGTCCGAAATTCCCTACAGCGGAGGCAGGTCATGGAGCTCAAGCAGGTCGTCATCGTCGGTGCAGCCCGGACGCCAGTCGGCTCTTTCCAGGGATCGCTCGCTCCCCTGCCTGCACCGCGGCTGGGCGCCATCGCCATCAAGGCGGCCATCGAGCGGGCCGGCGTGAAGCCGGAAGAGGTCGCCACGGTCTTCATGGGCCATGTCCTGCAAGGGGGCGTCGGGCAGGCGCCGGCGCGGCAGGCGGCGCTCTACGCCGGTCTCCCCAAGAGCGTGCCGTGCGTCACCGTCAACAAGGTCTGCGGCTCCGGGCTCGAGGCGGTCATCGAGGCGGCGCGGGTCATCGCGACGGGCGAGGCCGACTGCGTGGTGGCGGGAGGAATGGAGAGCATGTCGAACGCGCCCTACTTCAGCGACAAGCTCCGCTCCGGAGCGCGCATGGGCAACGTCGAGTTCAAGGATCTGATGATCCACGACGGCCTCTGGGACCCGTACAACGACATGCACATGGGCATGTGCGGCGAGAAGTGCGCCGCCGACTTCCAGTTCTCGCGCAGCGCCCAGGACGAGTACTCGCGGGAGAGCACGCTCAAGGCCCAGAAGGCGCAGGCCGCGGGGGCGTTCAAGGCGGAGATCGTGCCGGTCGAGATCGTCGACAAGAAGGGCAACAAGACCCTGGTCGAGGACGACGACGGCCCCAAGAACGCCAAGCCCGACAAGATTGCCTCGCTCAAGCCCGCCTTCAAGAAGGACGGCACGGTGACGGCGGCGAACTCGTCCTCGATCAACGACGGCGCCGCCGCGGTGGTGCTCATGTCCGCGGAGCGGGCCAAGAAAGAGGGCCGCACGGTGCTGGCGCGGCTGGGGCCTTCCGGACACGCGGCCCGCGAGCCCATCGACTTCACCATCGCGCCGGCCGACGCCGTCAAGAACGCGCTGGCCCGCGCCAACCTCAAGGTCTCGGACATCGACCTCTGGGAGATGAACGAGGCCTTCGCGGTCGTCGCCATGGCCAACAACAAGATCCTCGGCCTCGCCGCCGACAGGGTCAATGTCCGCGGCGGCGCGGTCGTCCTCGGCCACCCCATCGGCGCCTCGGGCTGCCGACTGCTGGTGACGCTGCTCTACGCCATGAAGGACCTCGGCAAGAAGCGCGGCATCGCCACGCTCTGCATCGGCGGCGGCGAGGGGATTGCGCTCATCGTGGAGAGAGAGTGATTTTCAGGCCTCCGGCGTCAGGCCTCGGGCCTCAGGGAGAGCAGAGTGAATAAAGTCGTCGCGAGCGCGGACGAAGCGATCCGGGATCTTCAAGATGGGGCGGTGATCATGTCGGGGGGCTTCGGCCTCTGCGGCAACCCCGAGAATTTGATCACCGCCATCCACAAGAAGGGAGTGAAGGGGCTCACCGTCATCTCCAACAACTGCGGCACCACCGACAAGGGCCTCGGCATCCTGCTGCAGTCGCGGCAGGTGAAAAAGATGATCGCCAGCTACGTCGGCGAGAACAAGGAGTTCGAGCGCCAGTACCTCGCGGGCGAGCTGGAGGTGGAGCTGAATCCGCAGGGCACGCTCGCCGAGCGCATCCGGGCCGCGGGCGCCGGCCTGGGCGGCTTCTTCACCCCGACGGGCGCGGGCACCCTCATCGCCGAGGGCAAGGAGTCGCGGATCATCGACGGCCGCGAGATGATCTTCGAGAAGCCCCTGCGGGCGGACTTCGCCATCGTCCGCGCCTGGAAGGGCGACAAGTGGGGCAACCTCCAGTTCCGCAAGACCGCGCGCAACTTCTCCCCGATGATGTGCACGGCGGCGCGCATCACCATCGCCGAGGTCGAGCACCTGGTCGAGGTGGGCGAGCTCGATCCCGACAGCATCCACGTGCCCTCGGTCTACGTGAAGCGCATCTTCCAGGGCCGCAACTACCAGAAGTGGATCGAGAAGCGCACGCTCTCGGCCGCGAAAGGCGCGTCGTAATGGCGCTGACCCGCGAGCAGATCGCCGCACGCGCCGCACAGGAACTGCGCGACGGCTACTACGTCAACCTCGGCATCGGCATTCCCACCATGGTGGCGAACTACGTCCCCAAGGGCGTGGAGGTCGTCCTCCAGTCGGAGAACGGCATGCTCGGGATCGGGCCGTACCCGACCGAGGCGCAGCTCGATCCCGACCTGGTCAACGCCGGCAAGGAGACCGTCACCGAGGTGAAGGGCACCTCGTTCTTCTCCAGCGCCGACTCCTTCGCGATGATCCGTGGCGGCCACATCGACATCGCCATCCTCGGCGCCATGGAGGTGAGCGAGAAGGGCGACATCGCCAACTGGACCATCCCCGGAAAGGTCGTCAAGGGCATGGGCGGCGCCATGGATCTGGTGAGCGGTTCCCGGCGGACCATCGTCGCCATGGAGCAGGTGGCCAAGGACGGCTCGAAGAAGATCCTCAAGGAGTGCCGCCTGCCGCTCACCGGCAAGAAGTGCGTGGCGACGATCATCACCGAGCTGGCGGTCATCGACGTGACGCCGCAGGGCCTGGTGCTGCGCGAGCTGGCGCCGGGCGTCACCCAGGAAGAGGTGCAGGCCGCCTGCGAGCCGCAGCTGAAGATCTCACCCGAACTCCGGACGATCAAAGTCTGATAGCGTGGTCCACATGCCCGAGAAGCCCGGCACTCCCACCCGACGCAGCGCGCGCGTCCATCACGAGGTGATGGTCGGGGTGACCTCGGAGCAGGAGACGTTCAGCGGCTGGGGCACCAACCTCTCCGCCGGCGGCGTCTTCGTCAATTCGCACCACGCGCCGCCCATCGGCACCAAGGTGCACGTGCTCCTGCAGCTCCCCGGCCACAGCGAGTGCAAGCTCGACGGGCGGGTGGCCTGGGCGCAGGCGAGCGGCCCCGGCGTCGACGAGCCGGGGATGGGCATCGAGTTCATCGAGCCCGACGACGCGACCCGGCAGATGCTGGGCGAGATGGTCGAGAGGCTGCAGCAGGACCTCGCGCGCGCGTGATCGCGAAGCTGCTGGTCGAGTCGCTGGTGCACGGCGGCGAGGCCCTGGCGCGGCACGAAGGGCGGGTCGTCTTCTTGCGTGGGGCGGCGCCTGGCGACCTGGTCGAAGCCGAGCTGACCGGCCTCGGGCGCTTCGAGCATGCGCGGATACTGCGCCTGCTGCAGCCGGGAGCCGCGCGGGTCGACGCGCCGTGCCCCATCGTCGACCGCTGCGGCGGCTGTCCGCTCCAACAGATTTCGTACGCGGCGCAGCTCCGGGCCAAGGAGGAGCTGACCGCCGACGCGCTCGAGCGCACCGGCGGCTTTGCCCGCGGCAGCTACCGGTTGGCGGCGATCGTCGAGAGCCCGCAGCGCTTTCACTACCGGCGCCGGGCGCGGATGCACCGCGCGGGGCAGGGCCTCTGGGGCTTTGCCCGCGCCGGGCGGGTGGAGGTGATTGGGGTCGAGGAGTGCCTGCTCTTCGAGCCCCTGCTTCAAGAACTGGCGGAGGCGGTGCGCGGCGCGGGAGAGCTGCCGGGCGTCACCGACATCGGCCTGCTCGCGGGCGCGACCAGGGGCGCCGTCGATCTGCGCGGCCCGGTCACCCCCGGGCTGCGCAAGCGGGCGGAGAAGTTGTTGGAGCACAAACGGATCCGCGGCCTCACCCTGGCGACGGAGGTGCTGGGGGACCCGGTCGTCGCCGATCCGCCGTTCCACAACGGCGCCCGCCTGCGCGCGCGGCCCGACACCTTTGCGCAGGCGAACCGGGCGGCGGTTCCCCTCCTGCAAGCGGAGGTGCTCCGGGCGCTGGGCGAGGCGCGGCACTTGCTCGAGCTGTTCTGCGGCAGCGGGACCTTGACCCTGCCGCTCTTGCCGGGCCGCGCCGTCACCGCGGTCGAGAGCGCCGGACCCGCGCTGGCCCTGCTCCGGCGCAGCGCCGACGAAGCGGCGCTGGCGGTCAAGCTGATCGCGGGCGACGCGGCCGAGGTCGCCCGCGCCTTCGACGGCCCGCTCGACGCGGTGCTGCTCGACCCGCCGCGCACCGGAGCGGCCGACGCGGTCCGGGCCATAGCGGCGCTGCGGCCGCCGCGCGTGGTCTACGTCAGCTGCGACGCGCCGACGCTGGCGCGGGACGGCAAGCTGCTCGCCACCGCCGGGTACCAGCTGGTGGAAGCGGTGCCGCTGGATCTTTTTCCCCAGACGGCGCACTTCGAGGTGGTGGCGACCTTCACGAGACGCGCATGATCGCAGCCCTGCTCATCCTGGCCAGCGCCGTTCCGCCCGTGCAGCTGCACCGCACCGAGACCGATCGCGCGGGATCGCCGCCCTTCGACCTGGTGCCGAACCCCCTGCGCGAGAGCGAGATCGCCGCCTGCCGCCTCGAGGAGACCATCCCGATGGGCGCGGGCATCGCCGAGAAGCGCACCTGCCCGGGCCGCCTCGACGCCGAATCGCTGCGCCGCCGGTGCAAGGACGCCGACCGGCACAACGCGCTGCCGCAGGGAACCACCGCGGACTCCTGCGCGGCGGACTACCAGCGCGGGCGCTTTCTCTTCGCGGGCGAGCTGAAGGAAGTGATCGTGGCGCGGCGCCGCGACGGGAGGCGGGTGGCGGCCTTCGAGATCCTGGAAGGCGACCTGCTGGCGACCTTCTCCCCGGTGGGCGACGCGGTGCTGATCGGCGTCGGCGGCGGCGAGCGCGTGCACTACGCCGTCGTCTCCGCGCGCGGACTGTTGCGCGCGCCGCCGCTGGGAGACGAGGCCCTCGAGGTCGAGGTCGCGCACGGACGCATCCGGGTCACCGGCAAGGCGCGCGCGATGCAGGTGGACTTGGTTCCGCAGAACGGCGAATTGCGGGTCGAGCCGCGCAAGTGACGGCTTTTTAATGAAACGGACCGCCGGGCTTCCAGCGCGGCGGGGCGCCGGTGAGCAGCGAGACGCCCACCAAGAGCTCGGCGCGGGCCATCTGCGCGGCCGCTTCCCAGTCGTACGCCGCCGACCACTCGTCCGACGGCTGGTGATACCGGTTGGCGCGGAAGTCCTTGAAGGCCGCCTGGTAGGCCGCGTCGCCGCCGAAGCCCTGCCACAGGCAGGCCGAGGGAACGCCGATGCGCGCGAAGTTGATCTGGTCGCTGCGCGCGTAGAAGTTCTGCTCCGGCACCGGATCCGGCCCGACAGAGATGTTCAGCGCCGAGGCCGCGGCGCGGACGTGGTCCTCCAGCGTGGAGAGCTCGGCGCCGCGCAGCACCAGCTCGCGCACTGGGCCCGCCGGCAGCAGCTGGTCGAGGTTGAGGTTCGCGATCATCTGCGCGCGCGGCAGCGTCGGGTGCCGCGAGAACCACGCCGACCCGAGCAGGCCCAGCTCCTCGGCGGTGAAGGCGATGAAGGCCACCGTCCGCTCGCGGTGCTCCAGCGCCGCGAAGCCGCGGGCGATCTCGAGCAGCTCGCCGATGCCGGTGGCGTTGTCGATGGCGCCGTTGCAGATAGGGTCCTTCGCCTGCGGCTCGCAGAGGCCGTGGTGGTCGAGGTGCGCCGAGTAGACGATGGTCGCGGCCGCCCCGCCCGGCAGGACGCCGACCACGTTGGCCGAGTCGTAGGCGCGGACCGTCTGCACGAGGTGAACCCGCGCCCGCGCCGCCTTGCGGAGGCGCTCGCTGTCGGGCAGGTTGACGAAGGCGACGGGCATGGGCGGCAGCGCGTCGGCAGCGAAGGTCTCGCCGTTGCGGAAGTTGCGCTGCAGGCTCTTCCAGGGGCGGCGCGTCTCGAGATCCTGGGTGTCGAGGACGATCTCGGCGACGGCCCCGGCCTTGCCCAGCCGCTCGAGCTTGGCTCCGTTGGACCCGGCGATGGCCCGCGCGGTGGAGGGCAGCGACTCCGGCGCGCCGGGGAGGACCAGCGCGATCTTGCCGCGCAGGTCGGGGAGTGTGTCGGTCTCGAGCGCGTAGCCGACGAACTGCAGCGGGCCTTCGATCTCGCGCGAGGCGCCCCCGTCGCCGGCGATGACCGCCTCCCCCAACGCCGTCCCGTCCACCGCCAGCGTCGAGCCCTCCGTCCGCGCCTGCCGGAGCGGCACTTGCTGAAGCCAGCCTCCGCCTTCGCCGGCAGGCTGGACGCCCAGCGCCGAGAGCTGTCCGATGAGGTAGCGCTCGGCGATCTGGTGCCCGCGCTCTCCGGAGTAGCGCCCTTCGAGGAGGTCGTCGGAGAGGAAGCGGACGTGGGCGGAGATCGCCTGCGGCCGCACCGCGTCGAGGGCCGGCTGACCGCGAGCGAGCAGTCCGGCAGCGAGAAGCAGCGTGATCATGCGCGGCACGCTAGCATGCGACAGGAGGAGCGCGCCTTGGGGCGCCAGCGGTCATGGACGAGCGTCTGGAAGATTTTGTCGGCCTCCTGCGCCAGAACGGCCTGCGCGTCTCGCCGGTCGAGGTGGCCGACGCCATGCAGGCGGTGCTGCTGGTCGGCCTCGAGGACCGGGACGCCTTCCGCGGCGCGCTGCGGGCGACGCTGGTGAAGCGCGGCCAGGACGCGGCCGTCTTCGACCGGCTCTTCACCCTCTACTTCACCGGCGCCAAGGATCTGGTCGACGGACTGCAAGGCTCGATGCTCGATGCGCTCGCGGCAGAGAAGCTCAACGAGCTGGAGCTGGAGGAGATCGCGCGGCTCCTCGCGCAGATGTCGCCGCTGGCGCAGTCGCTTCTGCAGGGGCGCACCGACCAGCTGGCGCGGATCCTCCGGCAGGCCACCCTGAGCCTCGACTTCCGCGGCCTGCAGAGCCCGCTGCAGAAGGGCTTCTACGCGCGGCGCCTGCTGCAGGCGGCGGGCGCGACCAAGGCCGAGGCCGAGCTGCAGGCTTTCCTGGCGGCGCTGAAGGAGCGCGGGATCGATCCGGAGTCGCTGGAGCTGGTGAGCAAGAAGGCCAGCCACACGCTGCAGGCGCTGGAGGAGGCGGCGCGCCGGGTGGCCGACCGCGAGCAGAAGGCGCGCGATCCGGAGCAGAAGGGCGCGCAGTCGCTCCTCCACCGCAACCTCGCCTCGCTCACCCCGGACGAAGTCCAGCGCATGCGCACGGTGGTGCGCCGCCTCGCCGAGCGGTTCAAGGCGCGGCTCTCGCGGCGGCGCCGGCAGAAGCGGCGCGGCGCGCTCTCGGTGCGGCGCACGCTGCGCAAGAACCTCGCCACCGGCGGCGAGCCCTACCAGCTGGTCTTCCGCGCCCGCCGGCCGGAGCGGCCGGAGATCCTCGTCCTCTGCGACGTCAGCGATTCGGTCCGCAACGTCTCCAAGCTGATGCTGCACTTCGTCTACAGCCTGCAGGAGATCTACGCGCGGGTGCGCAGCTTCGTCTTCGTCAGCGACGTCGGCGAGGTGACCCACCTCTTCAAGAAGATGGACGTCTCCTCGGCGATCGACCTCGCCACGGCAGGAAAGGTCATCAACCTCGCCGCCAACTCCAACTACGGCCACGCGCTGAAGATGTTCCACAGCACCTGGCTGGGCTCGGTCACCCGGCGGACGACGGTGATCGTCATCGGCGACGGGCGCAGCAACTACAATGCGCCCAACGCCTGGGCGCTGGGCGAGATCAAGCGCAAGTGCAAGCGGCTGGTCTGGCTCTGCCCCGAGGACAAGTCGTCGTGGGGCTTCGGCGACAGCGAGATGCCCCTCTTCGCGCGGCAGTGCCACCGGGTGGAGAGCGTGCGGTCGCTCGACGACCTGACCCGGGTGGCGGCGGAGCTGATGCCCTGAGGAGGGCAGGGGGGTGGCAGCAGGCGAGCGAGCCTGCGGCGCTGCGGACGCCCCGAAGTCGTGTTAGGACTCCGCGACCGCACCGGAGCCTTCTGTTGGCACATCCGCCGTATCCAGATTGGCAGGAACAACTCCAGGCATCGCTGCGGCGCGCGCAGGACGCCATCGCGCGCGGCGCCGGGCAGCAGGAGGTGATGGTCCGCGAGTGGACCGAGAGCCTGCGCAGCGCCTACCCCGACTGGGGCCGCGAGCGCTGGCAGCGCCGTCTCGAGCGCAAGCTGCGCCGCCGGGCCGAGCGCGAGGCGAAGATCGCCAACGCCAGCCTCTTCGAAGGGTACCTCTGGCTGCTGGGCGCCATCGTCCTCTTCATCGTCGCGCTCTCGTCGTTGCCCTTCCTCTGGTGGCTGATCTTTCCGGCCGCCGGGCTGGGCAGCCGCGGCGCCAAGGTGATCGCGCGGCACTCGGGGGTGTCGAGGCCGGCGCTGACCGAGCCCATGACCCCGCAGCGGACGGCGCAACCGCTGCCCTCCGCCAGCGAGCAGCGGGCACAGCGGTTCGGCAGCCTGGGCGGCTTGCGGCAGGTGCTGGACCCGGTGCGCAGCCCGCCGCGCGGCCCGGCCCTGTCCAGCTACGCGGCGCCGCAGCAGGACGCGCGCGACGTCCGCGTCGACGCCATCTGCGACCGCATCCTCGCCGAGATTCGCGCCGCCCCCGAGGTGGTCAAGGACATCTTCATCAAGCCCGACGAGACGGTGGCCGCCCTGCGCGCCACCTGCCGCGACCTCACGCGCCGCGAGCGGGACCTGCGCAAGTT
>JAYWAJ010000266.1:0-4879 GCA_043782525.1 Deltaproteobacteria bacterium
ATCACCGTATGCGCGGCCTCGTCGGCGTCGGCGGTGGTGATGTAATTGTCCTCGCCGGTATTGATGATGATCCCGGCAAAGCCGCAGATGCGCCGGGAGAAGTATTGATCGCAGAAAGTCCGCTTCATGTTGATGTCGCGGAAAAGAATTCCATACATGGCGTCGTTGAGCAGCATATCCAGCTTCTCGTACGCCGCCATGAAGGCGATCTCCGGCATGCACAAGCCGGAGGAGTAGTTGGTCAGGTGCACGTAGCGGCCGAGGCGCAGCGATTCGGCGTCGAGCGCCTCGCGCATGATGCGGAAGTTCTCCTGGGTGGCGTAGGTGCCGCCGAAGCCCTCGGTGGTGGCGCCGTGGGGAACGTAGTCGAGCAGCGACTGCGCCGTGCTGCGGATGACCGCGATGACGTCGGCGCCCAGCTGCGCAGCGGCCTTGGCCTGCTCGACGTCGTCGTAGATGTTGCCGGTGGCGACGATGACGTACTTCCAGGGCGCTCCCTCGAACGACCCGACCTTGAGCGATTGCTTGAGCGCCTTGCGCGCGTCGATGCGCGACTTGAGCTCGCGCACCGCAGACCGCGCTTCACCCCTCATCTCCTCGCGCAGCTGCGCGTCGTCGGCCGCGGTCAGGGGCGGCAGCTTCTCCGGATGCGCGGCGATGCGCTCGATGGCGTGCAGCGGGTCCTTGCCGGGGGACGCCTTCAAGGCGCGCCCCAGCCAGTACGCGGCTCCCCGGTGCAGGACCTTGGCGTCGTTGAGGCGGTCGACCATCAAGTTGGCGAGCGGCGCCCCGCGGGTGCCGGCGCCGGAGATGCCGAGCAGGCGCAGGACGGTGCGCTCGATGGAGACGGTGGTGTGGCGGTCGATGAACGACTGCACGCCCAGCGCGGCCGAACGGGCGAGCTCGCGGGCCCTGGCGATCTTCGAAGGCTCTACGAAGAGCTGTGACATAGGGAGGGGCTGCGTCTATCCCAACGCAGTCCCTCCCGCAAGACGGGCGGTCAGTTGGGAATGCTCAGCGTGCCGTTGGCGAAGGTGATCTGATCCGCCGCCGCCGGCGCGGCGGGGATGGGTGGCACGTTTGCCGGCGCAATGGGGTTGGGGGTGGTGCCGTTGCCCTGGTAGCCGCGCACCGTGGTCCGCACCACCTGGCTGGCCGGAAGGGCGGCGGCGCTCTTGAGGTGCGCGTACATGAGGTCGAGGCCCTGGACGACGTAGCGGTGCAAGGGGACGAAGCGGCCGGCGAGCGCCCCAAACGGCAGGAAGGCGTCGAAGTGCTGCGCGTGCTCGACCTCGTAGTAATAGGTCGGCGAGGTCGCGCCGTCGGCCAGCTTGTTCGCGCCCAGGTAGGCGCGCGAGGCGTGGTTGACCGGCACCAGCGTGTCGGCGCGGCCCTGCACGAGGATGGTGGGCACGCCGCGGAGCTTGCCGGTGCGCAGCGCCTGCTGCACGCCCGCCTTCAGCGCCGTCGACTGCGCCAGGAGCGCGCCGGTGAGCGCCGCACCGCTGGAATCGGTGCCGGTCTGCAGGCTGCGCAGGCAGGCGACGCCGTCGGTGTTGTAGTCGGCGCCGGGCGACTGCCCCGACGTCGGCGACTGCGAGACCTGATCCCTCTTGGGCCCGCCGATGGAGGCGTTGTTGATCAACTGGACGGGGCCGGTGGGCGGAACGCCGTTGCCGCTGCCGAAGAGCGCCTGCAGGCCGTTGACCGGCGCCGCCGCGGGAACGCCGCTCGAGTCCACGGCCCCGAAGCTGTAGTTGCAGAGGTTGTCCTTCACGCTGGCCCGCGCGTACGCGTTGGCGTAGGTGACCGCCACCGCCGTGGCCGCGTACGACCCGAAGTGAATGCCGTAGAGCAGCGGCGACTCCGACTCCCAGCCCGCCTGGCTCAGCCGCAGGACGGCGTCATCGGCCAACTCGGCGGTGGTGGTCCCGGTGAGCAGCCCCTTGGCCTGCAGGGTGGCGCAGCGGTTGGTGGCGAGGGTCGTGTTCGGACCGATGCCGGCCGTCGCGCTCCCCTGCGACGAGAGCGCGGCGCAGGCCTCGTACATCGCCGCCAGCGTCATGTAGTCGAAGAGCGTCTTGCCGCTGGCGGGCACGGTGACGCCGTTGCGCTGGATGACGGCCGTGGAGGCCACCTGGACCTGCGGCTCTCCCACCACCACGCCGCTGATCAGCCCCTTGGTGTCCTGCTCCGCCGCCGCCAGCGAGGCGCCGCCGCCGTTGGAGACGCTGGCCGCGATGGTGATGATGTGGCCGAGCGGGAAGTAGCGCACGGTCTTCCCGCTGTCCTGCGTGCCGAACTGCTGGTTGAGCACGTAATAGGCGAACTCGACGGCGTGCAGCGTGCTGAGACCCCAGTCCTTCTCGCTGTTCTGCTGCGAGTGGGCCTGCTTGACGGCGAAGCGGTTCGGATACACGGCGTTGAAGGCGACGCGGTCGGCGTCGCTCAGAGGGGCGGTGAAGTTCGAGGCCTTGCCGGCGACGGTGGCATCCTGGCGCCGCCCGTCGATGAGGTTGACCGTGTTGTTCTGCAGATCGTGGATGCCGTTGCCGGTGCCCTTGTCGGTATAGGCGACGGCGCACTTGTGCTTGAGGCCCCACTCGCCGGCAGTGGCGACGGCGCCGTAGACGCCGCGCGAGCCCGAGGAGGTGGCGGTGACGATGCAGGGGTTGGCCTTGTCGAAGCTGGCCGGCACCTGGACCATCATGGTGACGTTCTGCGCCCCGGTGCCGTTGTCGTCGTAGGCGATGTACTCGTCGCCGGCGATCTTTCCTTCGCCGAGCGTGTCGGCGCCGCCCACGTCGACGTTGGGACCGTAGAGCGAGCCGTAGCCGCCGCCCGCGGTGGTGTCCACCAGCGCGCGGTAGTTGCTGTAGATGGCGAGGGTGCGCAGCTCCGCCGCGGTCGGGTCGGCCGGATTGACGAAGGTGGGCGCGGGCGACGGCGTCCCCAGCCCGGACTTGCCCAGACCTCCGGTGAGGAGATCGTTGGTGGTCCCGTCGTAGGTGATCTTGGCGGGGGTGCCGATCACGAAGGAGGGCACGGTGTTGTAGTCGGGGTTGGAATGACAGCCGGCGATCAGGGCGACGAGCAGCGTCAGTCTCTTCATGGGCGCGCACCCTAGGCAGAACCCAGGTCGGGGTCAATGGAGGTAAATGCCTACGCCCGCCCTGCGGTAGAGTGCGCCGATGCGAAACCTCCTGGCGCTGACCGCCTTCGCGCTGGCCTTCGTCATCGGCGCGGGCGTGGTCTGGCACTTCACCCACCGCAGCGAGGCGCTCCTCGACGCGCCCGCGCTCATCCTCAAGGTGCGCGAGGTGGCCCGGCTGGAGACGCTCGACGTCTCGCTCTACAAGAAGGTCGACTTCCAGCCCGACCCCCGGGAGGCGAAGACCGTCTGGGGCGCGGTGGCGCAGTGGGCGACCTACGCGGTCCGGCCGCCGCAGGGCAAGGCCATCGTCTTCGCGGTGGCGCACCTCGGGCTCGACCTGCGCAAGCTCGACGTCGGGAGCCTGCGGACCGTCGGGCGGCGGGTGGAAGTGGTGCTGCCGCCCGTGGAGACCAAGGTGGAGCTGCGGCCGGCGGAGACCGAGATCATCGGCTCGAACCTCGACTCGGCGCAGACGGCCCAGCTCTTCGAGCGGGCGCGCAACGCCTTCGAGGCCGAGGTGACGGCGGACAAGGACTTGCAAAAAAAGGCGCGCAGCTCGGCCGAGCAGTCGCTGCGGTCGCTCTTCCTCGGCCTCGGCTTCTCCGAGGTGCTCTTCGTCGACAAGCTCTCTCCGGAAGCCAGCCGTGGTTAACGAATTTGCCAAATACTGGGCGCTGGAGCCCGGCCTGGACTTCCTCAACCACGGCTCCTTTGGCGCCTGCCCGCGCCCGGTCCTCGAGGCGCAGGCGGAGCTGCGGGCGCGGATGGAGCGGCAGCCGCTGCAGTTCTTCGCCCGCGACCTGGAGCCGCTCCTCGACGCGGCCCGGGCCGCGCTGGGCGGCTTCGTCGGCGCCGATCCCGACGACCTCGCCCTGGTGCCCAACGCCACCACCGGCGTCAACACC
This sequence comes from Deltaproteobacteria bacterium, assembly GCA_043782525.1. Classification (GTDB taxonomy): domain Bacteria; phylum Myxococcota; class Myxococcia; order Myxococcales; family 40CM-4-68-19; genus 40CM-4-68-19. The sequence continues at coordinate 4,060 of JAYWAJ010000266.1, forward strand.
GTGCTGCGGTCGCTGGAGCTCCTGCCCGGCGACGAGATCGTCACCACCGATCACGTCTACAACTCCTGCCGGAACGCGCTGCGCTGGCAGGAGGAGCGCGGCGTCAAGGTCGTCTACGCCCGGGTGCCCTGGCCCCTGGCCGGGCCCTGGCAGGTGATCGAGCCGGTGATGGCGGCGGTGGGCGAGCGCACCAGGCTCCTGCTCATCGATCACGTCACCAGCCCCACCGGCCTCGTCTTCCCCGTCGGCGACCTGGTGCGGCGGCTCCACGAGCGCGGCGTCGACACGCTGGTGGACGGAGCGCACGCGCCGGGGATGCTGCCGCTCGACCTGCGCGCTCTCGGCGCGGCCTACTACACCGGCAACTGCCACAAGTGGCTCTGCACGCCGAAGGGCAGCGCCTTCCTGCACGTGCGGCGCGATCGGCAGGACCGCATCCGGCCCATCGCGCACGGGCACGGGCTCAACTCGCGCCGCACCGATCGCGGCGCCTTCCGCCTGCAGCACGACTGGATCGCCACCGATGACCCCACCGCCGTCCTCTGCATCCCGGCGGCGCTGCAGTTTTTCGCCTCGCTCCTGCCCTGGCCGCAGCTGATGGCGCGCAACCACGACCTGGCCGTCGCCGGCCGGCGCCTCCTCCTCGAAGCGCTGCGCGTCCCCTCCCCCGCTCCCGAGTTCATGCTCGGCTCCCTGGCCGCGGTGCCGCTGCCCGACGCCGACGTCCAGGTCCCGCGCGCCGGCGTCTTCTGGCATCCATTGCAAAAGCAATTGTTGCTGCAGCATCGAATCGAGGTGCCGGTGATGCTCTTTCCGTCGC
>JAYWAJ010000267.1:0-4865 GCA_043782525.1 Deltaproteobacteria bacterium
AGCGGCACCCAGAGCCGCTGGTGAATCCGCCCGGCGGGAGTCTGCTGCGTACGCTCCCAGATGGCGCAGGCGCGGCCGTCGAGCCGCTCCTCGCCCACCTGCTTCATCCCCTCGAGCGAGAGCGGCGGCACGGTGGCGAGCGCGGCCTGGGCCGGGTCGATCTCCATGAACTGCTTCGTCTCCGGGAAGAGGAGCCAGACCTTTCCCTCCGCCGCCAGGATGACGGTCTCGCCCAGCGGCGTCGGCTCCTCGATGCGGACCCGCCCGCCGTCGAAGTGGATGGCGCCCTCGGCGCCGCCCGACTTGCGGGGCGGATCGTGGGTGAAATGGACCTGCGCTTCCCAGCCGTTCCCGAGGGTGATCAAGAGCGCCAGAAGCATCATTGTCAGACCCTCATGGCACCTTGCTTCCTGGAAAGCACTCCTGTACAAGCGTACAGGGATCCCCAAGGAGGGAACAGTGGCAAACGCGGAGAAGGAAAAGGCGCTGGAGCTGGCGGTTTCGGCCATCGAGAAGCAGTTCGGCAAGGGCTCCGTCATGCGGCTCGGCATCGACGAGCCGCTGGTGCAGGACATCGCGGCCATCTCGACCGGAAGCGTCTCCCTCGACCTGGCGCTGGGCGTGGGCGGCATCCCCCGCGGCCGCGTCATCGAGATCTACGGGCCGGAGTCGTCCGGCAAGACCACCCTCACCCTGCACGTCATCGCCGAGGCGCAGAAGACGGGCGGCGTGGCGGCCTTCATCGACGCGGAGCACGCGCTCGACGTCGGCTACGCCCGCAAGCTCGGGGTGCGCACCGAGGACCTGCTCATCTCCCAGCCCGACACCGGCGAGCAGGCGCTGGAGATCTGCGAGATGCTGGTCCGCTCGGGCGCGGTCGACGTCATCGTCATCGACTCGGTGGCCGCGCTGGTGCCCCGCGCCGAGCTGGAAGGCGAGATGGGCGATCAGCACATGGGCCTGCAGGCAAGGCTCATGTCGCAGGCGCTGCGCAAGCTGACGGCGACGATCTCGAAGTCGCAGACCACCGTCATCTTCATCAACCAGATCCGCATGAAGATCGGCGTCATGTTCGGCAACCCCGAGACCACCACCGGCGGCAACGCGCTCAAGTTCTACGCCACGCAGCGGCTCGACATCCGCCGCATCGGCGCCATCAAGGACGGCGAGACGGTGATCGGCAACCGGACGCGCGTGAAGGTCGTGAAGAACAAGGTGGCGCCGCCCTTCCGCGAGGTGGAGTTCGACATCCTCTACGGGCAGGGCATCTCGCGGGAAGGCGACCTGCTCGACCTGGCGGTGGAGAACAACATCGTCGAGAAGAGCGGCGCCTGGTTCAGCTACGGCGGCGAGCGCATCGGGCAGGGGCGCGAGAACGCGCGCGACTTCCTCAAGACGCACCCCGAGATGCTGGCCGACGTGGAGTCGAAGCTCTACGAGAAGTTCGGCGTGGTGCGGCCCAACACCCCGGCGGGCATTCCCATCGAGCTGGCCAAGGTGGCGGAGGCGGGCGGCAGCCGCAAGCCGGAGCACCTGGACGACGAAAAGCGGCCGCGGGTGAAGGCCGTCAAGTAGGGGTGGCTCTGCAGGTCGCCATCGTCGGCTCGTCGCCGATCGCGGCGGCGCTCGAAACGCTGCTCGGCGGGGGAGGCGAACTCTTCCTCGCGCTCGCGGTCGCGCGCCCCACCGCCGACCACGTGGCGCAGGCGGTGGGGCCGGAGGGCGCGGCCATCCTCGATCTGCCAGCGGGCGAATCGCGCGAGTTCGTCCGGGCGCTGGGAGCGCGCAACATCCGCGTCGTCGATCTGGGGCCCGACCTGCGCGTGCCGCAGGTGGCTTGTGGTTTCGACGAAAGGCACGCCCGCGGCAAGCGGGTGGTGGCGCTGCCGTCCGCCCCGGCCATGGCAGCCTGGGTGGCGGCGGGCGCGCTCATCGAGCGGGGCCTGCTCTTCGGCGACCGCCTCGCCATCTATGCCGTCGGAGGCAAGGGGACGGTGGCGCTCGAGAGCGCCGCCTCCGAGGTGGCGGCGGAGTTCGGCTGGATGCTGGAACAGCGCGGCTCCCCGCCGCAGCGGCGCACCGCAGTCCGCGTGCGCGGCGGCGAAGGCCTGCTGGCGCTGGTGCAGGGCGAATTGGGCGGCGAAGAGGCGCAGGATCAGGCACTCCTGCGCGATGCGCTCGCCTCCGGACCGTCCTGGGTGCGCGTCTGTCCGGAGGGACAGGCGCCCGACGCGGCGCGGGTCTCGGGCACCGACGAGGCGGTGGCGGCGGTGGCGGTAGACGGGTTCGCAGAGTGGATCCTCGCCTCCTGCGCCATCGACCCGGTCTGGTTTCCCGCGCACGCGGCGCTGCGGGCGTTGCGCGCGCTCTGCGAAGCGCCCGGTTAGAATCGGCATCGAAGGAAAACAGCGTGGCCAGCCTTCTCCATCAGAGCCGCCAGGCCGAGCTGCCCCCCGGGAGCGGCGAGTGGCTGCTCGCGGTCATCGGCGCGGTGGCGGCGCTGCCTCCCGGGTGCCCGAAGGCTGCGCTGCATTTCCGCGCCCGGCGCGATCTGCTCGAGGAGCAGCTGGTCGAGAGCGGCCTTTCTTACGGCACCGGTGCCCAGGATCCGGCGGTCGTGCTGGATGCGGAGGCGGGGCCCGGGACGCGCGCCTTCGCCCATTTCGTCGCCGGCCTGGTGCGGCTCTGCGCGCGGGCGGCGGCGCTGTCGCAGGCGCGCTGGTTCGTCCCGGGCGGCGATGCGGAAGAAGGCGTGCGGGCGCGGCGGGCGCAGCTGCTCGCGGTGCTGGCCGCCGCCGGCGGGGAAGGAGAAGCCGCGGCCCGGCTCTTCGCGAGCCCGCTGGCGGCGCCCAGCCCCCAGGAAAAGATCGCCGACAAGATCGCGGCCCGGCTGTCGCGGCGCTACCTCGCCGAGAGCGGCCCCTTCGCCGGGCTGCCGCTCCACAACGGGCTCTGCGCCATCGAGGTGCGCACCTGCGCCACCGTGGCCCTGGCCACCTTCGGCCACGACCGGATCAGCCCCGGCGCGGTGGCCCTGGCCGCGCGGTCGGCGGTGACCTGGCGCTGTCTTCTGGTCGAGCTGCTCGCCAACCTGGCCCAGGTGCAGGAGGACGGCAGGCGTTCAGTCAAAGGCATCGAGCAGGTGGTCCGCTCGCAGCGGCTGCCCCCGCGCGAAGCGCGGATGATGCGCCGGGCGCTGCAGCAGCCGCGCCCGGTGGCACAGCTCGCCCCGCTCCTGCACAGCAAGGCGCTGCGGCGCTTCGCGCTCACGCAGGTGCTGCTGGCCGCGTTGGTCGACCGGCACTTCGAGGCCGGCGAGGTGGCCTTTGTCGAAGGGCTGGCCTCGGTCATTGGCATCGACGAAGGCCGGCTGGCCCAGCTCGAGGTCCAGGTGGACGACTTCTACCGCCAGCACAAGGATGCGCTCATCGCGCTGCGCCTGGCCGAGACGCCCGAGGGCCTGCCGCACGCGCTCACCACCCGCCTCGAAGCGGCCGTGCTCGACAACCTCGACCGGCTCATGCAGGAGATCCGCAAGACCGGAGAGCTTGCCGAGCTGCTCGCCAAGGCCGCCGCCGGCAACGAGTTGACCGCGCCCGAGAAGGTCAAGGTCCGGGCCCAGCTGCTCGACCTGGCCAAGACCATCCCGGCGCTGGCCATCTTCGCGGCGCCCGGCGGGATGCTTCTCTTGCCCATCCTGCTCAAGCTGTTGCCCTTCAACCTGCTGCCCTCCAGCTTTGTCGACCCGCCGCCGCCCAGCCTGGCCCTGCCGGAGCCGCGGCGGAAAGCCGGCTCGTAGGTCGGCGTCTGTTCGCCGGCAAACGCGGCGCCCGCTGCGGCCCGGTCGATCTCCGACACTTGCGGGAGAGTGGGCCGCAGGCGGGCTTCCAGGCAGGCGGAGCAGGCCCCACGCTGCAGGAATGAGCTACCGCATCCTGGTTCCGCCCGAGGCCGGATCCCTGCTCCGCACCTTCTCGCCGCACGTCGTCCTGCGGCTGGGCCGCGCGCTGGCGGAGCTGGCGGAGGGGATCGGCATCGGGGAGGACCCCGAGAAGGGCGAGCTCCGGGTCGAGGACTGCGTGATGCGGTTCGTGGTCGACCACGCCGAGCGCATGCTGCGCGTGGTCGCCGTCGAGCAGGGCGCGTCGCGGATCCCGCTCTACGCTTCCGCCGCGGCGATGGCCTAGCCCCAGCCCGAAGCGTCGAGGCCCGGCCACCTTGCGGTGAACCGGGCCCCGGGACGGCTTGCTCGTGGAACTGGTCAGGCCGACTTGCGCACGTTCTGCGCCTGCAGGCCCTTCGGGCCCTTCACCACCTCGAACTCGACTTTCTCCCCTTCCGCCAAGGTGCGGAAGCCGTCGGCCTTGATGGCCGTGTGATGGCAGAAGACGTCCTCACCGCCGCCATCCTGCGTGATGAACCCGAAGCCCTTCGTGTCGTTGAACCACTTCACAGTTCCAGTCGCCATTCGACGTCATCCTTCTTCGAAGCGGTCGGCGAAAATGGCCGAGTCCGGCGCAGGGGTTCGCGCACCCCGAGCGCCCAAATTTCCTACGGGGAGCAGGGCAGACTGTCAAGATGGGGAGCTGCAACTGCACACCGCGAAGGCGCGGTGTGCTTTTGCTTTTACGCTCCGGCGCCGGGCATTTCGCCGAGGGCGCGGATGAGGACCTCGCGCGGCTTGGCCCCGTCCGCCGCGCCGACGATGCCGTCGCGCTCCATCCGCTCGATCATCCGGGCGGCGCGGTTGTACCCGACCCGGAGCTTGCGCTGCAAAAGCGAGATGGAGATGAAGCGCATGTCCGCCAGCGACGCGAGCGCCTGGTCGTAGAGCTCGTCGGGGCCCTCGTCGTCCTGGGGGACCC
>JAYWAJ010000268.1:0-12882 GCA_043782525.1 Deltaproteobacteria bacterium
AGCGACCGCAGCGCGGCATAGACGGCGAAGCCGCGGGCGCGGCGGGAGAACTCCGGCGTGAAGGCGTAGTTGTCGCGGTCGGTGGCCGAGGGCTGGAGATAGGCGGCGCTGCGGGCCATGGCGGCCCGGTGGGCAGGGGCGTCGCGGATGAAGGCGAGCCCGCTGTCGTACGGCACGTTGAGCCACTTGTGCGCGTCGGTCGCCCAGGAGTCGGCGCCCTCGAGGCCGCGGGCGAGGTGGCGCCGCTTCCTGCTGGCCGCCGCCCAGAGACCGAAGGCGCCGTCGACGTGGACCCAGACGTCGGGCCGCGAGCGCGCGATGCCGACGATCTCGTGCAGAGGATCAAAGGCGCCGGTGTTCACGTCTCCCGCCTGCGCGCAGATGATCACGGGACCCGCGGCGGCCTCCAGCGCGGCGCGCAACGCCTCGGGCCGCATGCGGCCCTGGCCGTCGCTCTGCACCCGGGTCACCGACGCGTCGCCGAACCCGAGCAGCCGCAGCGCTCCGAAGATGGTGATGTGCGTGTCGTCGCTCGCCAGCACCGTCACCCGCGGCGCGCCCGACAACCCTTGCGCCTCGACGTCCCAGCCCGTCGCCGCGAGGACCCCGTGGCGCGCCGCCGCGAGGCAGGTGGTGTTGGCCATCTGGCCGCCGGTCACCATGCCCAGGCTGGCGCCGGCGGGCAGGCCGAGGATCTCCTTCAGCCAGCCGCCCACCGTCTCCTCGACCACCGCGGCGGCGGGCGAGAGGACGAAGAGGCCCGCGTTCTGGTCCCAGGCGCTGGTCAGCCAGTCGGCGCCGACTGCGGCGGGCAGGCTGCCGCCGATGACGAAGCCGAAGAAGCGCGGCCCCGCGGTGGCGACCAGGCCAGGGTCGGCGTTGCGCGCCAGGTCCTCGACGACGCGAGCGGCGGGCTGGCCTTCCTCGGGCAGCGGCCCGCCCAGCGCGGCGCGCATGGCCGCGGAGTCCGCCGCGGCAGAGACCTTCCGCTCGGGAAGCTGGTCGAGGAAGCGGACCGCGGCCTGGTAGGCAGCGTCGAGAGCGGTGTGGTCCATGCCGGGTTGCCCGTCTCAGGCGAGGTCGAAGCGCAGCTCGCCCAGCTTCTCGACGCTGCAGGCGATCTTGTCGCCGGCCTTGAGCCACACCTGCTTGTCCTCGGGCTTGCCGGTGATGACCCCTTCCGGCGTGCCGGTGGAGATGAGGTCGCCGGGCTGCAGGGTGAAGTGCTGCGAGCAGTAGCTGACGATCTGCGCGACGGAGAAGATCATGTCGCTGGTGTTCGACGATTGCCGCTGCTCTCCGTTGACGCGGCACTCGACGGCGAGCTTCTGCGGATCGCCGACCAGGTCCGCGCCGACCAGGTACGGCCCCACCGGCATGAAGCCGTCGGAGGTCTTGCCCAGCATGAACTGCGAGGCCTTGCCGTCGCGGAACTGCAAGTCGCGGGCGGAGAAGTCGTTGCCGGTGGCGTAGCCGAAGACGTAGCCGAGCGCGTCGGCTTCGCTGACCTCGTGCGCGACCTTGCCGATGATCACCTGGAGCTCGATCTCGTAGTCGAACTTCTTCGCGACCTTGCTCGGCAGCTGGATGGTGGTGCCGTGGCCGCTCAGGGCGTTGTTGAACTTGTTGAAGAGCACCGGCGCCTTGGGGATGGGCACGCCCACCTCCAGCGCGTGCTTGCGGTAGTTGAAGCCGAGCATGATGATCTTCTGCGGCGCGAGGATGCAGGGGGCGAACTGCGCGTCCTTCTCGGCGATGAAGGGCCCCTTGGCCGCGAGCACCTGGGCCAGGCCGGCGACGTTCTTTCCCTGCACCAGCTCGTCGGTGCTGGCCGGCACTGCGACCTTGAGCTGCTTGCCGGCACGGGCCACGTCGAGGATACGGTCGCCCAGCTTCACGCCCAGCCCCGAGCCGCGCAGGTTGCAGGTGGTCAGCGAGCGGGGCGCGGTGCCTCCGCCCTGCGGCGCGCCCTCCGCGCCTTCCGCCTCGCGCGGCGCGAAGAGCTTGCCCGCCACCGCCGCAGCGCCCACCGTCTTGAGCAGGGTCCGTCTCGTCGCAGCCATGTGTCCTCCGGGAGAGGTGCGCGCCCGTCTTCGGCGCGGCGGCGATCTTGAACCGCGAATTGCCGGAAAAAGCCAGCCCCCGGCGCGGCGGGGGTCGCGGCAGGCGCTATTGACTGCCTCAAGTTCTCTCGCGCGCGTTTCTTTTGGGGCGCTCCGCGGCTGCGCCGCGCAGCGGCGGAGCGCCCCCAAAACAAATGACCCAAGAAAGACCACCCGCATGGCTGCCTGCAGCGGGACCCCCGAGGTCCGGGTTCTTCAGGCTTCAGGCTAGAAGCCAAAGGAAAAAAGCCGAGACGCCCCAGTCTCGACGACCGCTTGTGTACCCGCGTCCCGAGCGGCGCCGCTCAGTACCCCAGCTGCTGCTGCCGCGGCTTCCCGTACTTGTCCGGCGGGAACTGCGGCGGCTGCCTGTCGCCCGCCACCGTCAGCGCCAGCTTCGCCCCGTCCTTCGGCACCGTCAGCTTCTGCCGCGCCGGCTGCGAGGCGTTCTCGTGCCAGGCCTCGACGTCGTACTCGCCGGGCGCGACCCCCTTGATGGAGAAGGCCCCGGTGGCGTCGGCCTGGGCAAAGTAGGGGGTGTCGACCACCACCACGTAGCCGATCATGCTCGAGTGGATGTTGCAGAGCAGCTGGACCACGCCGGGCTTGTCGAAGGTCTCCTCCTTCTCGCCGCCCGCGCCGTAGAGCCCGGTGTCGAAGCGCGGCGAGAGCGAGAAGACGTTGTGGTTGATGGGGTCCTCGTTGCGGAAGACGACCGCGCTGCCCAGGGCGACGGCGAGGACGCGCGGCACGAAGGACTTGCCCCGCTGGAGGATCAGCTTGCGGGCTGGCGACGGCTTCGGCATCGGTCCGTCGGTGCGGCGGAGCGTCACCACCGCGCCGCCCGGGCCGGCCGCTCCTCCGCCGCTGACGGTTCCCTCGACGGCCACCAGCGCCGACTTGCGCGAAGCCGGCGCCGGTGCGGGCTCCTCGCGAGCGGCCCGCGCCGCCGGCGGAGGCGGAACGTCGCCGGCCTTCCCTCCCGCCTTGCGGCGCGCCTCCTCGGCGAAGGGCCGCACCACCTTGTCGACTTCGGGATCGAGCCCCGGCACCGAGAGCAGCGACTCCCACCTGGTCGCCGCGCCGGCGAAGTCCCCCCCTTCGAAGGCGACCTTGCCCGAGGCGAGCAAATTGAAAATGAGGTACTGCCGCTCCGCCTGGCTCTTGAACTGCAGATCCTGCGGCGTGTGGACGGCGAGGGGCAGCGGCATCTCCGCGCCCAGCCAGTCATGCCGGGCAGCGGGGGCGGCGAGCAGCAGGGCGAGGAGCAGTGTCATCGGGTCACCAGGTGTAGATGAGCGAGCTGGTCAGCACGTCGTTGTCGACGTTGGGCGCGCCGGCGAGCTCGCGGTTGAGCAGCACCTCGCCCTTGACTGCGAGGCTCTCCCACAGGTCGGCGCGGGCGCCGGCGGTGATGCGGTCGACGGTGATGGGCGTGAAGCCCTCGAACTGCGCGTGCCGCCGGTCGTAGCGCCCGTAGAGGGTGAAGCGCCGCACCGCGCCGGCGAAGTCGTAGCCGAGCCCGACCTGTCCGTAGCCGCCGCGCACGTCGAAACGCGAGACCACCGTCTGGGTCCCGAGGCCGTTGACCTTGTCGCCGGCGCCCGCGCCCTGGGTGAGCCGGATCAGCTCGCCGCGCAGCTCGACGGCGCCGAAGACCAGGCGGCCGTCGAGGCCGAGCGCCTGCTGGCGCACGCCGGGCTGCGACTGATCGTTGCGGGGACCCTCCAGCGCCGAGCAGCCCAGCTTCACTTCCAGCGAAGGCAGGTTCACTTCGAGGCCGAGCCGCCCGGAGAAGACTGGCGTGCCGGTCTGGCTGGCGCCCTGCGGCTGCAGCGTCTCCACCAGCGTGCCGCCGTTGGAGGCGGCGAGGTGGACCGAGACCGCCGTCCACAGGCGCGGCAGCTGGATTCGATAAAAGGCCTTGGCCCCCAGCGACTGCCCGGTGGTGTAGCGGGCGATGAGCGAGGGCGTGATGCCGACCCGGAGATTTGCCTCGTTCTCGAGGTACTCGATGCCGAAGACCGAGTCCGACTTGCCCAGCGTCAGCGCCAGCTCCTGCGAGGCAAAGGGGATGAGCCGCGCGAAGGCCTGCTCCGCCAGCACCCGCGTGCTCTCGCCGGCGGAGGAGAAGCGCGGCAGCAGCTGCAGGCGGGTGAAGAGCACCAGCGGCGCTCCCGGCGCGACGTAGCGCACGTCGAGGTCGACGGTATTGATCAAGAACGACCCGTGCCCGCCGATGCCCACCGAGCGCGGCAGAAAGCCGTTGGTGAAGCGGCCGCCCGGGTCGGCGGAGGCGACGTCGCCGCGCGAGTTGACGGCGGGGGCGAAGGTGTCGACGCCGTAGTCGGCGGGCAGCCGCGTGTCGCCCGGCGCGAAGCTGGTGCCGTTGCCCTGCGCCCGGGCCCATCCGAGGTCGACGTAGCCGTTGAGGTGCAGCGGCGACTGCGCCTCGGCGGGGGGCGTGTAGCCGTCGGCGCCGCTCGACTGGATCTCCTGGGCCAGCAGGAGCGCGAGGGCAAAGGCGATCATCGGAACGGCACCGCCTTGCCGTTGAACTCGACCAGGGGACAGGTCACCAGCCTGCCGGTCTTCGCGACCCGCCAGTCGGGAAGCTGCGCCTCGATCTGGTTCTGCGAATCGAGCCAGAGGCAGGTGGACGGATCGCCGGCGAGGCAGGTCTTCCCGTTGGCCGCCACGCGGAGGATGAACTCGGCGGGAAGCGGCGCCGCCGTCGGCGTGGCGGCGAAGCCCAGCGCCCGGACCGTCTGCTGCAGCGCCGGCAGCGCGGCGGGCACGTAGACGTCGGCGGCCGGCGGCAGGAGCACGGTGTAGACCCGCCAGAGCGAGCCAAACTCCGGGATGCCGCCGACCACGCCGGTGCAGTTGGCGTGGCCGTCGCAGCGCGGATGGTGCGGCGGGCCGCTGCCTCCCACCTTGGGCAGGTCCACTTGCGCGGGAAGCCCGTCGGCGCCGGGGAGCGCGAAGGCATAGAGCGGCGACTCGTCGACGACCAGCGTCGCCGGATCGAAGGTGAACCGCTGCGCGTTGCCGAGGTCGATGAAGTAGACCTCGTTGCCTTCGGCGTAGGCGGCGCGGCTGACCGGCACCGTCACCGGCTCGCCGGTGAGCGGGCGCACCGGGGTCGCGTCGCCCTGCTGGCGGGCGATCGCCAGCGACGGGTCGCGGGTGATGGAGCAGAACTTGCCGGTGTTGGGCGCCAGCGCGACGTGCGCGTCGAGGAGGTCCCTGGCGCTGCGATACTCCGGCGCCCCGGTCGGATGCGCGTAGGTGAAGACCTGCCAGTAGGGGCTGTAGAAGCGGGTGCCCGCGTCCAAGCCGAAGATGGGCGGGTTCTGCCGGGTCAGGTCCACGTAGAGCGGCTGGACCCAGACCGCGTCGAAGTTCTGCCACACCTCGGTGGTCATGTACGCGGCCGGCTTGCCTTCGCTGAAGGCGGGAAAGACAGTGAGCCCGCGCTGCCCCGCCTGCTGCACCGCGGTCCTGGCGCCGACCAGTGGATAGGGAGCGGAGAGGAGCGCGAGCGGACCGCCCGGTTCGACCACCGCCGCATCGTGCTTCGCCACCAGCGTGTCGAGGGTCCAGAGCGACCACGCATCCGGCGCGGTGGGCGCGCCGCAGGCGGCCAGAAGCAGCAGGGCGATTCCCCCGGCGCAGCGGCGAGGCCGCGGCCCGGCGCGAAGGCGCGCCATCAGACCTTTCCCGGCTGCGCGAACCGCCGGGTGCCCTGCTCCGCGGTCGAGCCGGCATCGCCCGCGTCCAGCGTCCCCGCCCCGGCCGCCGCCGCCGCCGCGAAGCGCTCCTCCTCCGCCTTGATGTCCGCGGCGAAGAGCCGCTCCATGGTGCGGGCCAAGGCGTCGTGCGCGCCGGCGATGAAGGGCGCGAGCGCCTGCGCGAACTCGGCCGCGGTCTGGTAGCGGTCGGCGGGGTTGGCCTGCAGCGCCCGCTCGAGGATGCGCTGCGCCTCCTTGGGCAGGTTGAGCAAGTTGGCCGCTTCCTTCTCGCCCGGCCCCTGCGCCGCCTTCACCAGCAGGTTATACGCAGTATCCGCCCGGTAGAGCGCGTCGCCCGAGAGCGCGTAGTAGATGACCAGGCCGACGGCGAAGAGGTCGCTGCGGCCGTCCACCGCCTCGCCCCGCGCCTGCTCCGGCGACATGAAGCGGACGTTGCCCTTGACCATGCCGAACTGCGTCTGCGTGATCCGCCCCGCCGCCTTGGCGATGCCGAAGTCGAACAGCTTCACCTCGCCCCGCGCCGACACCAGGATGTTGTTAGGCGAGACGTCGCGGTGGACCAGGTTCATCGGCTTGCCGTCCTTGCCGGTCTTGCCGTGGGCGTAGTCGAGGGCCTTCAAGGTCTCGTGCGCGGCGTAGAAGACCTGGTTGAGCGGCAGCGGCTTCTGCTCCGCCTCCAGCGCGCGGCGGTTCACCCGGCCGAGGTCGCGGCCGAGGATGTACTCCTGCGCCATGTAGTACTCGTCGCCCAGCTTTCCGAAGTCGAAGACGGGGACGATGTTGGTGTGCACCAGCGAGGCGGCGAGGTTGGCCTCGTCGATGAAGGCGGCGACCACCTCGCTGTTGTTGACCATCTCCGGCCGCAGCCGCTTGATGACGAAGTTCCGGCGGAAGCCCTCGGCGCCGTAGGTGACGGCGGTGTAGACCTCGGCCATGCCGCCTTCGCCGAGCCGGTCGAGGAGCACGTAGCGGCCGAAGACGTTCTGCGGCGCGGCCTTGGGCGGCGCATTCTGGATGGAGGTGGCGTCCTCGGTGTCCGGGCCCGAGCTGATCATGAGATGCCCGGGGCCGGAGATGCCGGAGCTGCCGGTACCGCCGCGCGCCGGGGTCTGGCCGCTGGTGCCGGGCGCCTCGCCGGTGGCGCCGGTCGAGCCCGCGAGGGGCGGGCGGCGCAGGCCGAAGAAGAGGGCGAGGCCGGCGATGGCCAGGGCGCTCGCCCAGATCACGCCCCGCGCCGAGGTCTCGTCGTGCCGGTACTCGTCGGCCTGGGCGCCGACGCCGGCGTAGGTCCAAAGGGTGAGGCCCGGCAAGAGCGGCGTGGCGGCGGCGGCCCAGGTGCCGTCGGCGGCCTCGACCTGCGCCTGCGTCTCGCGGCCAACCACCGTCTCACTGCCGACTCCCGTCTCGCGGCCAATGACCGTCTTGAGGTTGGCCTGCTCCCTCTCCTCGCCCGCCGCGAGCAGGGCGGTCTTGCCGTCGCTCACCAGCACCGCGCCGCCCGATTTCCGCGCCAGGTCCTGCGCGAAGGCCTGATCCACCGCCTGGGCGAGGAAGAGGACCGCCGGCACCGCGCGCCCCGGCACGTCGATGAGCGCGGCGCCCGCCGCGTAGGGCCACTTCTTCGCGCCGGCCAGGAGCAGGCCCGACGCCGTCCGGTGCTCCCGCGCCTGCGCGATGAGCGGCGCCGCGTCCAGGTCGGCGGGAGCCATGCCCTCCACCGCCTGCAGCTTCTCGCCGTCGCTGGCGACGCCGTAGACGCTGAAGTCGTTGCGGAACGGCGCCCACCAGGACTCGCTGCGAAAGCCATCGGCCAGCGTCGCCGGATCGAAGACGGCGATCTGCCCGCGGATCTGCGGAAGCTGCGCCGCCGACATGGCCTGCTGCTCGATGAGCTTGAGCTTGTCGGCCAGCGCGCTGCGCGCCTGGGTGCGGGCGTTGCCGCCCAGCTGGTTGGCGAGCCGGCGCAGGCTGCGCTCGTGGAAGCGGCCGACGACGATGGACCCGGCCACTCCGGCCAGGAGCGCCAGCGCCGCCACCACCATCGAAAGCGTCCGCTTCTGGCTGCTCTGCATGCGGCTCCCGTACCAATGGCGGAGGAGGCAGGATTCGAACCTGCGAGCCCTTGCGGGCCAGTGGTTTTCAAGACCACCGCCTTCAGCCGCTCGGCCACTCCTCCCGTGCTGGCCCGGGAGGTTACCCGATGGAGCCAGGCGGGTCGAACGCCAATTTCAGCCTGGCGGGGCAGCCGGGAGCGGGAGCTGGACCGCGAACGTGGTCCTGCCCTCCTCGGAGCGCACCTCGACCCGGCCTCCGTGCGCGAGGGCGATCTGCTGCACGATGTAGAGGCCGAGCCCGAGGTGGACGGCGCCCTGCGCCTGGGAATCTTCCGCCCTGCGGAAGGGCTCGAAGATCGACTGCAGCGCCTCGGCCGGGATCCGCCGGCCCTGGTTCTGCACCTCGAGGCGGACCGCGCCCTGGTCCCGCTGGAGCCGCACCACCACCGGCGTCTCCTTGGGGGAGTACTGGAGCGCGTTGGCGATCAGGTTGGAGGCCATCTGCTGCAGGCGGAAGGGTTCCCAGAAGCCCTCGCCCTCGTCCTCGGGCTCGAAGCGGATGGTCCGGTCGGGATTCACCGACGCCAGCTCGTCGATGACCTCGCGGAGCAGCTCCGCGATCCTGCAGCTCTGCCGCTCCAGCAGCGCGGTGTCGCCGAGCCGGCCGCGGGTGTAGTCGACCAGGTCGTTGATCATGTTCTTCATCCGCACCGCGCTGCGGGCGACGCGGGTGACGGTGGGGCGCAGCGACTCCTCGGCCTTCTGCGCCAGCGTCCGCGTCGAGATGAGGATGGCGTTCAAGGGATTGCGCAGGTCGTGCCCGACGATGCCCAGCACTTCCTGCTGCAGGGCCGCGAGGCCAGAGAGCCGCTCGGCCGCGGCCTTCTGGTCGTGGATGTCGGTGACCGTTCCGTACCAGCGGAGGATGTGGCCCGCCTCGTCGCGCACCGCCAGCGCGCGCCCGAGGTGCCAGCGGTAGACGCCGTCGGCAGCGCGCTTGAGGCGGAGCTCGACTTCGAAGGGCGCGCCCGTCTCGACCGCCCGGGTCCAGGCCACCGAGCAGGCCGCGAGATCCTCCGGGTGCACCGGCTTGGTCCAGCCCTCGGCGACGATCTCTTCGAAGGTGCGCCCGCTGTACTCCAGCACCTTGGAGTTGACGAACTCGATGGCGCCGTCGGGCCGCGCCATCCACACTTGTTGGGGAATCGCCTCGGCCATGAGCCGGAAGCGCTGCTCGCTGAGCCGCACGCTCTCCCGCGCGCGCACCTGCTCGGTGACCTCGACGGCGTGGACGAGGATGCCTTCGACCTCCCCCTCGGCGTTTCGGGTCGGCTGGTAGACGAAGTTGAGGAAGATCTCCCGGGTGGCGCCGCTCGCGTCCCGCACTTGGGCCGCGACCTCGTGCGCGTTGTGGGCGATCCCCGAGGCGTACACCTGGTCGAGGATTCCGTAGAAGGGCTGTCCCTCCAGCTCGGGGAGCGCGTCGCGGATGGTCTTGCCGGTGGGATCGCGGCCGCCGATGGCCTCGATGTACCGGGCGTTGGCGAACTCGAAGAAGTGGGCCGGCCCGCGCAGCCGCGCGATCAGGGCCGGGGCCTGCGAGAGCAGGTCGTGGATGGCGGCGCGCTCCGAGGCGGTCTCGGCGCGCATCACCCGCTCGCTCTCGACGAGCGTGTCGCGCTCGATCTCGGCGGCCCGCCGCTGGCGGTACAGCTTGAGGAGGGCGGCGACCTTGGCCCGGAGGGCGTCCGGATCGTAGGGCTTGACGATGTAGTCGAAAGCGCCCTGCGCATACCCTTCGGTCGCGCTGTCGAGGGCGGTTCCGGTCACGAAGAGGATGGGGACGTCCCGGGTGCGCGGCAGCCCGCGGAGCGCTTCGGCGACCTCGAAGCCGCTCATGCCGGGCAGGTGCGCGTCGAGGAGGACGGCGGCGACCTCGTGGGTGAGCAGGTACTTGAGCGCCGCTTCCCCCGAGGTCGCCTCGGCGATCTCCTCCTCGAGCGGCTCGAGGACGGCGCGCAGCGCGAGCAGGTTGCCGGGGTTGTCGTCGACGACGAGCACGATGGCCCGGACGTCGCTTCCCGATGATCGCCTCGCTGGCGACGCACTCATGGTGTCCTTCAGCGGCGGACGTCTCCGCCACGCACTCCCAGTGAATGTCTACTGGAGCGGCGCCCGGATGCCAAGCCTTGGATTGCCAAGCGTCCAGCCGAGCACCCGTACCTTTGCGGATGCAACTTTCCTGGATTATTTCGCGACCCGGATGGACTTGATCAAGATGGCGTCCCTGGGGACGTCGCCGAGGGGGACCCCGTCGCCGCTGGGCTTGGTCTCGGTGGGCGAGGCCTCGATCTTGCGGACCACGTCCAGCCCGGAGACGACCTTTCCGAAGACGGCGTAGCCGAAGCCGCGGGGTGTCTCGTCCCGGTGGTCGAGGAACTTGTTGTCGGCGGCGTTGATGAAGAACTGGTCGGTGGCGCTGTCGACGACGTTGGTGCGGGCCATGGCGAGGGTGCCGGTCTTGTTGAGCAGGCCGTTGCCGGCCTCGTTCTTGATGGGCGGCTGGCCCGCGCCGATCTGGTGCAGCTTCTCGTCGAAGCCGCCGCCCTGGATCATGAAGCCCTTGATGACGCGGTGGAAGACGGTGCCGTCGTAGTGCTTCGCCTTCACGTACTGGAGGAAGTTGGCCACCGAGACCGGCGCCTTCTTCTCATCCAGCTGGATCTTGATGTTGCCCTTGCTGGTGGCGATGACGAGCACCGGATCTCTGGCGAGGGCGGGAGTGGAGAGCACGAGGGCGAGGGCGAGGGCGAGGAGGCGCATGCGATCTTCTTCGCGCAACCGCGGCGCTCTGGCAACATGCAAGCGCATGCAGGTGGCGGGAAGATTCGCGCTGTCCCTCCGGGGCGCGCTGGCGGGGGCGGCGCTGGGCTCGCTGCCGGGCGCGGCCGGGCTGGGCGCGGTCGCCGCCGGGGCGGTGCTGGGCGCGATCGCGGGCGCGCTCCTCCGGCAGTCGGACGGGCCCTCGCCTTTTGCGCCCCCGCCCCTCGCGCCGCCGGGACGCCACCTCCTCGAGCGCGCCGCGCCGCTGCTGCTGCTGGTCTTCCTCGCGCCGCTCTCGACCATGGCGGTCCCGCCCGGCGCCGACATGGCCATGCACACGGCGCTGGCGCGCGGGCTCGTCGAAGGCAGGCTCTCGCCGGCCTGGGGCGCGCTGCACCTCGCCGCCTATCCGCGCGGGTTCTCGGCGCTGGTGGCGCTGCTGGCGCCGCTCGGCTTTGCCCGCGCGGCCCTGCTCATCTCGGCGCTCTCGTATGCGGTCTTCTGGGCCGGCCTCGCGGCGGTGCTGGAGGGTCCGCTCGCGACGCCGTGGCCGCGGACGGCGGCGCTGGTCGCCCTCCTGCTCTCGCGCACGCCGCAGTCGTTCTTCGCCTGGGGAGGAAACCCGACGGCGCTGGCGCTGGGCCTCTCGCTCCTCGGCGCGGCTGCGCTCGACCGCGCCCGTCCGCGCGACGGCGGCCTGGCGGCGCTGCTCCTCGCCGGCGCGGCGGCCGTGCATCCGATGGGCGCCTGCGCGGGAGCGCTGGTGGCGGCGGTGGTCGCGCTGCGGCGGCGCGCCTGGCTCGCGGGCGCGCTGGCGGCGGCGGGCCTTCTCGGCGTGCTCGGCGCGCTGGCGCTCTTCGGCCCGCAGGTCTCTGCGCACGAGCTCGACTGGATCCGCGACTGCGCCCGGAACGCCGAGCACGTCGGCACCGGCATCCTCGGAGATCCGGCCAACGTGGTGACGCTGCTCGCCGCCGCGCTGCTGATCTGGAAGCGCCGCTACCCGCCCGTGGCGCTGGCGGGCGGGCTGGTGGCGGCGCTGGCGATCCTCTTCGCGGTGCTGCCGCTCGCGGGCCTCTATCCGGGACGCTTCGCCCCGCTGCTCCTGCTCGCGGTGGCGCCGCTCTGGGCGCAGGCCGCCGATCCGTTCCGCCGCAGAGGCTGGCTCGCCGCCGCCGCCCTCTGCGCCGCCGTCCC
Source organism: Deltaproteobacteria bacterium (assembly GCA_043782525.1). Taxonomy (GTDB): domain Bacteria; phylum Myxococcota; class Myxococcia; order Myxococcales; family 40CM-4-68-19; genus 40CM-4-68-19. The sequence continues at coordinate 11,932 of JAYWAJ010000268.1, forward strand.
CGGGCACCTGCACTGGTACCAGCGCTCGACGCCCATCGCCACCTTTGCCGACCTGGCGAACATCGCCTGCGCCGCCCGCACCGTGCCGCCCGGCGCCGTCATCGACGGGGCCTACGGAGACGCCACCCAGTGGATCCCGGCGCTGACCGGCCTCGCCGTCACCCGCCCGCACCAGCACTGCACGCTCTTCGACGAGACCGACCAGGCGCTCTCGGCGCTGCCAAAGGCGAGCTTCCGCTTCGTCGGGCAGCAGCTGCGATATCCGCCGCCCATCGGCGCGCCACCTGCCACGCAGCCCCTCTGCGCCGGCGCGCTCTATCCGTCGCGTTGAAAGAGGGTGCGGCGGCCCGAGGTTCGCGCACCGTTTTCCCCCCGCGGGCATCAGCCCGGGCAACTCCCCTCTCTCGCTGGAGCGCCCATGCCCAGGCTCAAGCTCACCTACTTCGACGCCTCCGCCAGCCGCGGCGAAGAGTGCCGCCTCGCCCTCCACGTCGCCGGGCTCGCTTTTGAAGACGAGCGGCTCGATCACGCCGCCTGGGCCAGGCGCAAGGCAGCCGCGCCCTTTGGTGCGCTGCCTGTCCTCGAGGTCGAAGGCAAGGGCCTGCTCGCCCAGTCCAACGCCATCCTCAGCTACCTCGGCCGCGCGCACGGCCTCCTGCCGGACGACGCCTTCGAATGCGCCCGGCACGAGAGCCTGCTCTCCGCTGTCGAGGATCTGCGCAACCTGCTCCGGCCGGTGATCCGCATCAGCGACCAGGCGGAGAAGAAGAAGGCGCGCACCGCCTTTGCGAGCGGGGCCCTGCAAGACTGGGCGGGACAGGTCGAGCGGCAGATCGGAGACGGTCCCTTCGTCGGCGGCGCGCGCATCGGCGTGGCCGATCTGAAGATCTACGTCGCCACCGACACCTTCATCCGGGGCGCGATCGATCATGTCCCGGCCGATGTCTTCAA
>JAYWAJ010000269.1:0-12844 GCA_043782525.1 Deltaproteobacteria bacterium
ACCAGCTGGATGGCCCCCTCGCAGAGGGGCTGCACCGGATAGGCGCCCAGCTCCACCGGCCACTGGCCGGACTCCAGCCGCGAGAGGTCGAGAAGGTCGCTGGTCAGCCGCGAGAGCCGCAGCGCCTGGCGCGCGATCATCTCCGCGAAGGCGCGCCCGCCGTCGTCGAGCGGCATGCCCAAGAGCGTCTCCACCGCGCCGGAGATGGCGGAGACCGGCGTGCGCAGCTCGTGGCTGGCGTTGGCGATGAAGTCGCGGCGCACCGCATCGGCGCGCTTTTGCGCGGTCAGATCGCGCAGCACCACCAGCGCGCGGCTGCCCGGCAGCGGCGCCACCACCGCCCGCACGCACTTGCTGTCCAGCCCGGGGAGGGTCAGCTCCGCGCCGTCGCCCCAGCCGGCCAGCGCGCGGCTGGCGAGGTCGTTGAGCTCGTCGCTGCGGGTCGCCTGCAGCACCGTCCGCCCCACCGTCCTGCCGGCGAGCAGCCCGTCCAGCGCGGCGTTGCTGGCGACGAAGCGGCAGCCCGGCTCGATCATCCCGGCGGCGTCGGGGAGCGCCTCGATGATCGCCTGCGGCGGAGGATCGGCCGGCACCGCCCAGGCCGGCGCGGCGGGCTCGCGGCGGCGCAGGCTGGCGGAGAGCTCCACCAGGTCCACCGGCAGCGGCGCCCTGCCGTTGTCCTCGAGCGCGCCGCGGATGACCGAGACCGCCTCATGCAGCGTGACCGCTCGCTTGAAGAGCGCCATCAGGGCGCCGCCGGATCGATGAGCCGGTATCCGGAGCCGCGCACGGTCTCGAGCAGGTCGCGGGCCGCGCCGAGCTTCTCCCGCAGGCGCTTGATGTGCGTGTCGACGGTGCGGGTCTGCGTCTCCGGCGAGAGGCCCCACACCTGGTCGAGCAGCTGCTCGCGGGAGAGGACCCGCCCGGTGCGCGACATGAGCCCGAGCAGCAGCTTGAACTCGAGCGCGGTCAGCACCACCTCATCGGCGCCGACGTGCACGCGGTGCGCTTCGATGTCGATCCGGATCGGGCCCACCTCGCGGCGCAGCGCCTCGCCTTCCTCGGGGGCGCGGCGGCGGAGCACTGCCTTGATGCGCAGCATCAGCTCGCGGACGCTGAAGGGCTTGGTGACGAAGTCGTCGGCCCCCAGCTCGAAGCCGAGCACGCGGTCGATCTCCTCGCCCCGCGCGGTGAGCATGAGCACCGGCACGTGCGCCGTGCGGGCGGTGGTCTTGAGCTGCTTGCAGATCTCGGTGCCGGGGACGTCGGGCAGCATGAGGTCGAGCAGGACCAGGTCGGGCACGCGCTGCAGGATGCGGGCGCGGGCCTGCTCGCCGTCGTAGGCGACCACGGGGTCGAAGCCGGCCTGCTTGAGGCTGAACTCGAGCACCTGGACGATGTCGCGCTCGTCTTCGACGATGAGGACCTGCTGCTTCGACATGCGAGCGGTGTAGCGCGCACCGGGTGACGTCTCTGTGACAGGTGCGAAAAATCGCGGCGGCGGCGGCGGGGCTGCCTTCCGGCGCTGCCGCCCGCTTGCACACCGGGCGGCCGGTTCCTACATCTTCGCAGCAGCGCGCAGCGGAGGCCGTTCAAAACCATGCTGTCCCTCGCGGACGACGACGTCGCCCTCTTCGGGCGCGCGCCTCTCAAGGCCGCCCACCAGCTCCACCAACTGCCGCTCTTCGACGACGCGGCGCTCATCGAGCTGCTCGACCGGATGCCCCGCCAGAACCTCTTCGCGCTCACCATGGGCGAAGATCCGTCCCGCGCCGAAGAGCGGCGCCCGGCTTCGCACGAAGGAGTGTCGGGCGCTGAACTGCTGGAGGCCGTCCAGCGCGGGCGGCTCTGGCTCAACGTCACGCGGGTCGACGGCTACGAGCCTGCCTACCGTGCGCTCCTCGACCAGGTCTTCGCCGAGCTGGCCGCAAAGATCCCCGGGCTGCGCATCGACGGGCGCAAGGCGACGCTGCTCATCTCCTCGCCCGGCGCGCAGGTCTACTACCACGCCGACGGCGCGCCCACGGTGCTGTGGCACCTGCGGGGCCGCAAGCGGATCTACCTCTATCCGGCCGACGACGAGCGGTTCCTCTCCCGGCACGACCTCGAGGACATCTTCGCCGGCGTGCGCACCGAGTACGTTCCCTACCGGCCCGAGTTCGACGCCCACGCGGTGGTCTTCGACCTGGAGCCCGGCCAGCTGGCGGCCTGGCCGCAGAACGCGCCGCACCGGGTGGTCAACGCAGGCAGCCTCAACGTCTCGCTCTCCACCGAGTACTTCACGCCCGCGAGCCGGAGCCGGGCGCGGCTCTTCAACGCCAACCGCTTCCTGCGCAAGACGCTGCGGCTCGACGGCCTCGGCGCCGGCCGGTTCCTGGGCACCGACCCGGGCGCGCTCTCCGCGGCGCCCAGGATCGCGGCCCACCGGCTGGGGAAGGCGCTGCGCCTCGACGAGCGCAACACGCGGCGCCACGTCCCGGTGGTGCGCGTGGACCCGTCGGCGCCGGGCGGCGTCTCGGCCATTCCGCCCGAGCTGTCGGTGCGCTGCTCGACCCGCCTCGAGGAGCTGATGCCGGTGCGCGATGCCCTCGACGCCTTGAACGCCCAGAGCCGCGCGCCCGACGCCTTCGCGACCTTCGGGTTCTACCAGAGCCTGCTCGCCGCGGCCCCCGCCACGCAGCTGCGCTTCTTGACGGCGTGGGAAGGCGAGCGGCCCGTCGGGTACCTGGCGCTGCGGCGGACGGAGGAGGTCTTCTGGGGCGCCCCGCACGGCCGGCTCGAATTCCTCGCCGCCCGCGACGTGGACGCGCCGCGCCTCATCTGCCGCCCCGAAGACGAGCGCCGCTGCGCCGCGGCCCTCTACCGCCACCTGCTCTCCCGCGATCAGGACTGGAGCATGCTGGAGCTGCGCCAGCAGTATCCAGACAGCCCGCTGCTGCGCGTTCCCGAGAGCGACGCCCACCGCCTGCGGCTCTTCGAGAGCAAGGAGAACGCCACCATCCCGCTGGCGCGGTTCTCTTCGCTGGCCGACTTCCACAAGGCCTGCTCGAAGAAGCACCGCAACAACGTCAGCCGCTCGGTGCGGCAGCTGCTCGGCAAGGGCGTGGTCGAGCACGTCTCGTCGGACGATCCGGCGGCGACACCTCTCCTGCTCGAGCTCTACGCGACGCTGGAGCGGCGGAGCTGGAAGGATCGCGCGGGCGCAGCCATCGGCCGCAGCCAGGAGCGGGCGGCCCTCCTGCGGCGGCTCCTTTTGCCGGACCAGCCGCTGCGCATCTCGGTCGAGCTGCTCCTCCTCGACGGCGCGCCGGTGGCGGGCCTCGTCAACGGCGCCTTCGGCAAGACCCTCTACGCGCTGCAGATCGTCCACGACGAGGCGCTCGCGGAGATGAGCCCCGGCACCGCCGCGCTGCTGCTCGGCGTGCGGCGCGGCCTCGAGGGCGGCTTCACCGCCTACAACCTCCTCTCCGGGTTCAGCTACTACAAGACGCGCTGGCTGGCGGAGCTGCAGCCGAGCCAGAGCGTGCAGCTCTTCCGCGCCGGCAAGGCGCACTTCTGGAAGGCGCTCCTCGGCGACCTGAAGCGGCGCCTCTTGCCTCCCGCTCCTCCGGCGACGTTCAACCTGGTCAAGCGCGAGACCGCCGAGCTCCGGCACGAGCCACTCCCGGAGTCGGAGCGGGCGCGCATCGCGGCCCTGCTGCAGGCGGTGCCGCGGGATCGGTCGGTGTGGCTCTGCGCCGACGAGCTGCAGCGGATCATGCCCTTCGAGACCCGCGAGGGCCTCGTCCGCGCGGGAGCCTGACGCTCCGGATCCTCTGAGCAACATTTAAATCCCTCCGCGCCTCCGCGGTGAGATTTAAATGCTGCTGTCTGCCCCCAGCTACCAGTGCAGCTGCGTGCGGAGGAAGGCAGAGAGCTTGTCCGCCATCTGCTGCTGCGTCTGCGCGCTCGGGTGGAACTTGCAGCCGAAGCTCGCCGCCTGGTCCTGGTTGTCGAACTCGAGCAGCTTCACCTGCGCGTCGCCGGCAGCGTTGGCGTCGCTCACCACGCTGGTCAGGTAGGCGCGCGACTGGGTGAGCGCGTTGGCGCCGGCGGGCCACAGGTCGCTGAGCATGGGCCCGAGCGCGACCACGATCAGCGCCGCCGGATAGTTCTGCCGGACCCGCGCGAGCAGCGCCCGGTAGGCCGCGGTGAAGTTGGCGCTGCCCGGATCGCCGGAGGTGAAGTCGTTGGTGCCGAGGTTGATGACCACGACGTCGGGCTTCCAGCGGGCGAAGTTCCAGCGGCTGGTGGAGTGCGTCGGCAGGGCGCGGTCGTAGAGATCGCCGATGGTGTTGTCTTTGGATCCGCCCCAGTTGCGGTAGACGCCGGCGCCGGTGGCGGCGATGGCGACCTGCTCCGCGCCGAGCGCCTGCGCCGTCAGCGCGGCGTAGCTGTGCGAGTAGTTTTCGGTCTGCGCCGAGAAGAGGCAGCTCCGGTCGGAGCCGTCGACGCCGAAGCCGGCGGTGATGGAATCGCCGATGAACTCGATGCGGCGCGTGGCCGCGGGCGCCGGCAGCACGCGGGCGCCCGGGCCCAGCTCGAAGCCGTCCAGCTCGCCTTCGCCGACGTAGGCCTCGGTGCGGCGCCGAAGCGCCACGACGTGTTCGCCTTTGGCGAGGCCTTGCGCCACCAGGTAGCTGTGGACGCCTTCGTCCACCTGCAAGGCCGCGGCGGGCTTGCCGTCGATGGCGACGTCGTACCAGTCGTGCGCGACCTGGCCGTAGTCGTCGTTCTCCAGCGACCTCTCGCCCAGCGTGACTTTCACATCGGTGCCCGCGGCACTGGTGCCTTCGAAGCGCAGCCACACCGTGCTGCCCGGCCACTCGAAATGGGGGCTGGCGGGGTCGCCTTCGAAGCGCCCCTCGTAGCGCAGCTCGGAAGCGGAGGCGGGAACCTGCGTCGCCACTGCCGGCGGCGGTTGCTGCACCACCGGCTTGCCGTTGCCGCCGCAGCCGAACCACCCGATGCAAAGTCCGATCGCCGCCCACCGCCTGCCCAGCGAAGCCATCATCTGCACATCCCCCCGCGCGAAGTTGGGGACCCTCCGGCGAGGAGGCAAGGGCTCCCGCGCTCGATCAGCAGGCGGCGGGGTGCGTCACTTCCGTCGACCTCTGGACCGATGGCCAGGCTCCGGTGGCAACCGCGAGCCGGCCCGCCACGGAGAGGGCCGCGGCCACCAGCCATGCGGGGGACCAGCTCTGCGTCCCTTGGTCGCCCCAGGCCTGCACGAGAAAGAGCAGCTGCGCGCAGAGTGCCGAGAGCGCCCCGATGCGGTCGGCCGCATGCACCGCGCACCGGTACGAACGGGCGGCGAGGAAGATGCCGGTGACGAACAGCGACCAGAGCAGGAAGAAGCCCAGCGGACCGCCGGCGCTCATCATCCAGAGCACGGAGTTGTGCGGGATGAAGCGGTAGAGGGCGAAGCTCTTGGAGATGTCCGGCCCCTTCACCACCTCTTCGTACGGATGGCCGAGGCCGGTGCCGAGCGGATGCCTGCGCATGGTCTGCGCAAGGTTGTAGTTCTCGATTTGCCGCGAGCGCGTCGAGGAGTCGGCGGCGCGGGTCCCGTCCTTGGTAGCGACCAGCGTGCGGATGGAGGCGACCGGCTTGAAGGCGGGCGCGGATGAGCCCCAGCCGGCCGCGACGTAGAGGGCCGCGAAGGGCACGGCGAAGGACCCGAGCAGGACCAGCTTCCGCTTGACCCGGCTGCGGGGGGTGAATTGCCAGACGACGAGGAAGGCGCCGAAAAGACCGACCCAGGCGATGCGCCGGTTGTTGAGCCACACCGCCCACAAGACGAGCGGGATGATCCAGAGGCACCGGCGCAGGCTTTTGAGGTCGGGCTGCTCGAGAAAGCGCACGAAGACGAGGGTGATGGCGAGGCAGAACAACAGGGTGTCCGCGTGCGTGGTGAGGAAGGGCGGCTGCAGCCCGCGCGGCTGCGCGATGGCGAAGTGGAACCAGAGGCCGACGGCGGTCTTGACGAGCGCGGCGACCACGACGATGCGGCCCAGCAGGAGGTGGTCCCCGGTCTCCTGCAGCGCTGCCGTGAGGAGGCAGGCGAAGACGGGGATGTAGACGATCTGCCGGACCTGCCAGTAGGCGTTGCCGAAGGCGCCGCCGGTGCCGATGCCCAGGGCCCCGAGGCCCAGTACCGCCGCGAAGAAGAGCCCCAGCGCCCTGCGCAGCGGAAGGGCGGTGCGGGCGTCCGCGGGGCTGAAGGCCGCACGGAGGAGGAGGAGGACGGTCAGGGCATCGAGGCCCGAGAAGGAGAGCGCGGCGATGCCGAAGGTGTTGCTCCAGTTGTTGCAGAGGACCTGGCCGACCGCGTAGAGGGGCGAATGCCAGAGGCCGGCCATGGGATTGTCTTGCGGCGCGTCGGCGATGAGCGCGAGGAACATCAGGACCGCGACGCAGGTGCGCAGCGGCGCGCGGAAGGCCAGGTAGAGCACCGCCAGCGCGAGGGCCGGCGCCACCGCGGCGGCGAGCGACCCGCCGGTGAAGAAGATGGCCAGCAGCGTGAGCGCCCCTGCGCCCGCCACCGCCAGCGCAGCGGCGCGCGGCTTCATGGGGCGTTGGCGAGGAGGGGCAGGCGGTCTGCCTCCTCTTCTTCGCTGTAGATCTCGGCGGACACCGCGGCCACCACGGAGAGGAGCAGTCCGCCCACCAACCCGGCGAGCAGGAGCAGCACCGTCTTCGGTGAGGCCGGCGACTCCGGCAACTCCGCCGGCGCCACCACCGAGTAGCGGTTGTCGAAGGCGGCCCGAATCTCGGCGAGCGTCGCCCGCGCCGCGCCCATCTCGACGAAGAGCTGCTGCAGGGCGGACAGCTCCATCGCGATCCGCGCCCGCCCGAAGGCGACGGCGTCGTCGTCGTCCTTGATCTCCACCGGCCAGGCCGCGGCCTCCGAAGCCAGCTCGATCTCCTTGCCGCCCTCCTGCACGTACTCGGCCAACTGCTGCTGCTCGGCGGCTTTCATCGCCTCGACCTGCGCGCCGTCGCGCTTCACCGTAGCCAGCTTTCGCTGGGTCTCGAGGAGCGTCGCGTGACCCGGGCCCAGCATCGCCTTCTGCTCGGCGTAGAGCACCTGAAGGTCGGAGAGGCGCTTGCGCTGGGCGTCCTCCTGCTCGGCGATGGCCTTGCGCGAAGCGATGATCTGCATCCGCAGCGCGGCGAGCCGGGCGTCGGGGAGGTCGCGGAAGCGGCCCTCGGCCTGCAGTCCGCGGACGCTCGCCGAGCGCGCTCCCTTGCGGTGTGCCTTCCTCGCTGCGTCGACGGTGGCGATGGCCGCGTCGATGCGCGCCTGCGCCTGCGCCGCCGACTGCGTGAGCGAGGCCACCTTGCGCTCTAGCGGGGCCAGCTCCGCGTCGTGCCGCGCGGCGATCAGCTTCTGCGAGGCTGCCTCGACGACTTCATAGGCGCCCTGCGCCTCGGGCCAATCGAAGAGGAGGGTCACCTCCGGTCCCTTGGCCTGCACGGTGAGCTTCTTGCGCAGGAGGCTGATCATCATCCGTTCGCGGGCCACCGGGTCCTGGGTCTGGGCGCCGCGCACCCGGTCCAGCAGGCGCTGCAGCAGCACGCGCGATCCGTCCCAGCGCGCGATCAGGTCGTGGCCGCGCACCAGCTCGAGCAGGTGCTGCTGGCCGATCACCACCTCTGCGGCGCCTTGCGCGAGGCCGCCGGCCTGCTCTGACGTCGCCCGGATGGCCCCCGGCGCGTTCTCGGCAGGCAGCGCGTAGATGCGCGCCTCCACGTGGTAGCTGCGCGGCAACGCCTGGGTGATGGCCGCCGTCAGCGCCACGAAGCCGAGCAGCACCGTCAGCGCCAGCCGCCGGCGGTACCGCACCGAGCGCAGGACGAAGCCCCAGGCGTGCCCCAGCTCTCCCGGCGCGAAGAGCGCGCCCGGCTCACGCGCATTGGGTTCGCGCCCTATGGCGCCCTGCGAAAACGCATTCATCCGCCCCCCCAATCACGCGCGCGGCGTGAGGAACACCACCACCAGCCAATAGAAGACGCTGAACCCGGCCATTCCGAAGAGCAGCTTCTTCAGTCCCCGGACCGCGTCTCGTTCCTTCGCGGCGAAGCTAGGCATCGCCACCGTCACGACAAGGATCGAGAGCAGGAGGAGGCTGGTCATCTGTCGGAAAGAAGATTGCGCGCACCGAAGCTGAGCGCGGTGAAGGCGATCCAGCGGACCGCCGGGAGCGTGCCCTGCGCGCGCTGCCAGAGCATCTCGGTGCCGGCGGCGAGGGCGACGTCGCCGCCCAGTTCGAGGGAGGCGTCGAGGGCGCCGAGCAGCAATTGCGTCGGCTGCGATCGCAGCTCGCGGGCGGTGGCGGCCCGGGCGCGCAAGGAGAGCTTGTCTTGCAACAGCCAGCGCGCCGAGACGGCCAGCTCCGCCCGCTCCACCAGCTCGGCGGTGAGCGGATTCGGGTGCGGCCCCAGCGCGGCGATGGCGCTCAGCTCGAGGCGCGGCAGGCGTCCCGGCAGGAGGTGCCCGACCTCCGCCGCGGCCACCGGATGCAGGGCCGCCGCGGACTGCCCGAAGACGCTGGCGCCGGCGACGATCCGCGCGCGGGTGTTGGCGTCGAGCTGCCGGCGCCAGCCGCCGGTGAGCTTGGCGAGCGCGCTCTGCCGCCCGTTGGAGGCGGTGGTGTACGAGGCGTACAGCTCGCCCGAGACCTCGTCGCTGCGGGTCTGCTCGTGGTCCAGGCCGAGGTAGAGCTGCGGCCCCTGCTGCAGGGGAAGCAGCCGCTGCGAGGCGGACGACGCGCCCCCGTAGGCGGCGTACCCGGCGGACCCGTTCAGCGCCCAGCCCCGCGCAGGCTGCAGGGCAAAGCCCAGCTCGGTGTCGGTGAAGAGGTCGTCGGGCACCGCGGCGGGCAGCGCATCGACGAAGTCGAAGGGCCGGGTCGCGCCCGGATCCCAGCGGAGCGCGTCCTGGCCGTAGCGGAAGCGCTCGGAGGCGAGCCACTGCAACGACCGCGTCTGCTGCAGCGAGGCCGCGAGCGAGGCGCTCTGGCGCTTGTCGAAGGCCCAGTTCGAGCCGCCCTCGCGCAGCCGCAGCCAGGGCGCGTAGCGGGCCTCGGCGGTGAAGCCCGCCTGCTCGAAGAAGCCGGCCAGGCTGGGCTCGAGCAGCAGGCTGCCGGCGGAACCGGGGGCCGCCGCGGAGGCGTCGTTCGAGCCGGCCTGCGCACCGGCGGTCACCGCGCCGTCGAGGTGCGCCGCCGCGAAGAGCGCCGCCAGGAGCACCGCAGCCACCGCCCTACTCCACCACGACGAGGTCGTTGCGCAGCAGGCTGAACATGCCGCTCTGGCCTTCGGCGTGCTCGAGCGATTCGTACTTGAAGCGGATGCGAACCGGAGGCTGGCCTTCGGCGAGGTGGCGCAGGACGTAGATCTGATCCTCGTGCGCGAACTGGGTCAGGCCGCCCGCGCTCGCCAGCGCCTGCAGCACGCCGGCCTGCGGGTCGACGGGATAGACGCCCGGCCGGGTCACTTCTCCCGCCACCGAGACCGTGAACGGCCGCGGCTCCTCGACGGTGACCGTGACCACCGGGTTGACGACGAACTGCTTGAAGTCGCCGCGCAGCTTCTCGGCGACTTCTGCCGGGCTGCGCCCCGCGACGGCGAGGTCGTCGAGGAAGGGCAGCGAGATCCTTCCGTCGGACCGCACCCGCACCCGCGCGGACATCTCCTCGTGGCCCAGCACGCGGACGGAGACGAGATCGCCCGACCCCAGCAAGTAGCCGGGCTGGACGGGCTGCTCGGCGCGGAAGTCGTCGACCCAGACGTAGGAGCCCGTGTGCCTGCAGCCGGCCGCCGAGAGTATGGCGCCGAACAGTGCAGCTCGAAGCAGGGCAGTCGCTCGCATGGCGGCAAAGTTAGGCGGGACCCCGCCGGCGGCAACGGGCGCGCTCGCAATACTTGCACGGTACTCAACGCTGTGCTCCGGGCCGCGGGTTCATATCTTCCCCGCCACGATGCGACACGCCCTCGGATCCGGCCTGCTCAAGGCCTCCTCGCTCCTGGAAGACGGCGCCCTGGCCAAGCTGCTCCGCAGCAGCGTCGGCGCTCGGCGGGTCGCGCTCTGCTTTCACCGCGTCGCCGAAGAGCGCCGCGCGGGCGAACTGCAGCCCAAGCTGACCATGGCGCCAGAGGAAATCGATCGGCTCATCTCCTTCGTGCACGCCGCCGTCGGACCGCTCACCGTGTCGTTCGACGACGGCTATCTCGACTCCGCCCAATACGTCCTCTCCCGCGCCGACCGCTTTCCCCAGGTAGAGTGGCTCTACTTCGTCTGCCCGCAGAAGACCGAGCGGCAGTCGGGCTTCCGCTGGGACCTGGCTGAGCGGACGCCGGGGCAGGACGCCCAGACCATCCTCGCGGCGCCGGTGGACGTCGCCGCCGAGAACCTGCGCGCCGACCTGCGCGCGCTCTGTGGCGATGCGGCCTTCCGCCTGGCGGGCGTCGAGCTGTGCCGGCGGATCCAGCGGCTGCCCAACGCCGCGCTGGGCAATCACACCAACGTGCACCACCGGCCGTCGGAGCTGACCTGCGCCCAGGCCGTCGCCGAGTTCGCCGGCTCGACGCTGGACTTCGAGCGCCTCTTCGGGCCGACGCAGCACTTCGCCTTTCCCTTCGGCGTGCCGGGCGCCGACTTCACGCCGCGCGACCTGGCGATCCTGCGCCAGCTAGGGACGTTCATCCTCTGGTCCACCGAACCGCGTCCCTTCGACGCCCGCGAGCGCCGCCCCGGCGCCGTGCTCCCCCGCTTCGCCGTCGATGGCACGCGGACCTGGAAGGAGACCGCGCTGCAGATCGCGGTCCACGCGCTGCGGACGCGGCTGCCCGGCACCGAGCACAGGACCAGCCCGTGATCGCCATCTTCGACGCCGACGTTCCCACCGCGCTGGCCTTCACCCGATCGCTCGGGCGGGCGGGCCTGCGGACGCGGGTGTACTCGCACCGTCCCTGGCCGGTGGCGCGGCTCTCGCGCTACTGCCGCGAGTTCGCGCGCTGCCCCGATCCCGCCGACGCCGCGCACTTCCTGCCTTGGCTCGAGAAGGAAGTGCGCGACGGGCGCATCCAGCTGGTGGCGCCGACCTCGGACCTGATCGCCTTCTACGTCGCCGAGCTGCACGAAGCCTTTCCCCGCGAGGTGCGCGACCTGCTTCCGCCCCCGGCAGCCGTCCTCGACGCGCTCTTCAAGGATCGCTTCGACCAGGCCTGCGCGCGCCACGGCTTCCGCACGCCGTGGGGCGCCTCTCCGCGCTCGGTTGCGGAGGCGCGGGATCTCGCGGACACGTACCGGTATCCGGCCATCCTCAAGCCCAAGTCCCACGTCGGCGTCGGCATCGAGCGCGGCGAGGTGGTGCAGAACGCCGCCGAGCTGCGCGCCGCCTATCGCAGCTATGCCATCCCGCCCGAGCAGGCCGCCGCCTGCGCGCGCTATCCCGAGCTGCGGCTGCCGATGATCCAGGAGTACGTGCCCGGCGCGCTGCAGAACCTCTACAGCGTCAGCGGCGTCCTCGGCGCAAACGGCGAAGTGGTCGCGGCCTCGGCCAGCCGCAAGACCCTGCAGTGGCCGCCGACCCTGGGCATCGGCATCGAGTTCCACGCCAGCGCCGACCAGGAGCTGCTCTCCCGCGGCTGCGCGCTGGCCAGCCGCATCGGGCGGCGCGGCATCTTCGAGGTGGAGTTCATCCGCGACGCGCGCACCGCCGAGCTGGTCGCCATCGATCTCAACCCGCGCGCCCACGGCTTCATCAGCTTCGACATCGCCCGCAACCACGACCTGCCGCTGCTCTGGCAAAGGCTCGCCACCGGGCAGGCCGTCCCACCCGCCGCGCCGGCGCGCGACGATCTGGTCTGGACCCACGCGGTGCCCTTTGCGGCACGGCGCCTCGCGCACCGGCTCAAGGGCCGGCCGGTCGAGCCCGCGCCGCGCGCCACGGTGGACATCGTCAACGATGTGCGCGACCCGCTGCCCAGCCTCCCGTTCCTCGCCGTCATGCTCCGGCACCCGGGCGGGCTGTTGCGGCCGTTCTTGCGCGCGCCGGAGGGCGACTCCGCGGCGCCGGCCGGCAAGTCCGCGGCGCCGGACGACGAGGCGCAGCTGGCGCCGATGCCAACCCATTAGCGCCGTTTCGCCGGACCGCGCACCGCCTGGAGCGGCGGGACTCAACCGGAAGGACCAAACGGCTTTGGCGGAATTTTGTCGGTTCGCCCCCGAATCGAATAGTACGCCTTGAATCGCCAAGCCTGGATCTCGAAGTCGGTGCTCCCCTGGGTCAATCCGTAAGCTTCTTCGACTTCCTCGATGGGCATCGCATCAGGATGGATCAGGCGGATGGTGTCGGCCCGGCACTTCTCTTGCGAAGGCTGCTGCACCTCGGCACCAGTGTTCGCCCCCCATTTGTGCCTTCGAAGGAACTCGGCGTCTTCGACGCTGACCAACACCCCCATCGGCAGCCCATGCCGCTCCACCGTGCACGCCAGCTCTCCACTGGCGACGGCATTGGCGATCTCCTTCAAATGCACCCGGAAATGCGACGCGCTCACCGTCTCTTCATCCATACCCGCACCCTACCAACCGGGTCCGACATTCCTCCGGACGCGCCAAAAAAAACTTTTTTTTGGAGGGGGGCCGACAGGGACTGGGGGGGCTCGGGTTAGTGGAGTTTGGGGCCGAGCCGCACTTCCACGACGGAGATGGACTGGGGCGGAAGCTGGTTGTGCCCGATGCCCGCGGACGGGGGAGCCTTTCGCAGGGCGAGATCGGCGCCGGTGCCGACGAAGC
>JAYWAJ010000270.1:0-4844 GCA_043782525.1 Deltaproteobacteria bacterium
CTTTCCGGCCGCCTCGCGCAGCTGCTTTGCCTCCTGCGCGTACTGCCCCGACTGCTGCTGGCCCGCCTTGTCCTGGAGCTCCTTCTCCAGCTTCTCCAGCTGCTGCGAGAGCCGGTCCAGTTCTTTCAGCGCCTCGTCCACCTTGCCCGCCTGCAGCTTCTTCTGGATGTCCGAGAGCTGGCCGAGCAGATCCTTCTCCTTCTCCATCGACTGCGCGGCCTCCTGGTTCAGGTGCTCGTCCTGGATGCCCTTGGCCAGCTCCGACATGCGCGACATCAGCTCCTGGATGCGCTCGCGCAGCCGCTCCACCTCGGTGAGCAGCTCTTTCTTGGTGGCCTCGTCGGGCGCCTGGCGCAGCTTCTCGGCCAGCCGCGCCAGCTCGCGGCGCGAGGCGGCCAGCTCCTTGCCCAGCTCCTGCATGGCGTCGAGGCGGGCGCGATCGAGCAGGTCCTGCAGGTAGAGGACGTCCTTCTCCTCCTCGCGCACTTCGTTCTGCAGCGCGGCGCTGAAGACGCGCCCGGCTCCCTCGCGCCCCTGCGCGCCGCGCGAGAGCGGCGCCCGGGCGACGCTGGTCCGCTGCAGCGCCGGCGCGAGCGAGGTGGCGGCGTAGCGCAGGGCGCGGCCCACCGCCTTGGGCGCGAGCTTGTCCTTGAGGAGCGCGGTGCCCGCCGCCGACAGCTCCGCCGAGAGGGCGCGGCCGTCCTTGTCCTTCTGCCCGGTCTGCGCGTACCACTGCAGCGCCGCCTCGCCGTCGGCGGGCGCCGGCCTCTCCTCGAGGCGGTCGCCGAGCAGCGCCACCAGCCGCTCCCAGAGCGCCTGGGCGCGGACGAGCGCCTCGCGGCTGTGCTCCGCCGCCGAGAAGATCTTGATGGCCTGCGTCGCCGAGACGCCCTTCTGCGCGCCGTCGACGGCGTCGTTGTCCTTGGCCTCGAGGTGGTAGCTCACCTTGTCGCCGGGCCGCAGCGAGAGCCGGGCGATGTCCCAGAGGTAGGTCCCGCGCAGGCGCCTGGCGGGCGCCGCCGGCGTCGAGAGCACGATGCGCTCCTCCTTCGCCCCCGCGCCCTGGAAGACGAGCGTCACTTGCTGGAGCCCGTAGTCGTCGGTGGCCGACCAGCCCAGCTGCACCCGCCCCTGCGGATCGACCTCGAGCACGGCCTGCTTCGGCGTCTCGATGGCCACTTGGGGCGCGGCGTCGGCGATGATCTCGATCGGCCGCGCCGGACCCTGCGCCACCGTCCGTCCCCGCGCGTCGGCGAAGCGCAGGCTCCACGCGCCCGGCTGGGTGAGGGTGAAGCTGCCCGAGAGCTGCCGGTGGCCCTGTCCCGCCGCCTCCAGCCTGGTCACCGCGCCGTTGACGACGGCGAAGGCCTGCGCGAGGTCGCGGTCGGCGCGGGCGGCGATGCGCACCTCGGTGCCGCGGGGCGCGTGGAGATCGCCGGCGGTGCCTTCCTCGGTGCGCGGCGGCAGGCCGGTGTACGCGGGATAGAGGTAGGTGATGGCCAGGTCGCCGGCGATGGGCGAGAGCTCGATCTGCGGCGCGCCGTGGTCGCCGCGAAAGAGCCGCAAAAGCCCCTGCGAGACGTGCCGCGGAGCCAGCGCCGCGAGGGCGACCCAGAGCGCGGCGGCGCAGGCCAGCGCGGCCAGCGGCCAGCGCAGCCAGGAGAGCGGCAGGGCGCGGGCGACGTCGATCCGCTTCGTGGCGGCGGCAGCCCGCAGGTGCAGGAGCGCGAGCAGCTCGGTGGAGGCGCCCTGGGGAGGATCTTGGGTCAGCTCGACGCTGGAGAGCAGCTCGGAAGGCCCGCCGAGGAGCCGCGCCAGCCGGTGCGGATGTCTCGCCTCCGCCGCCGCCCGCTGCAGGGGAGAGCGCAGCGAGAACCAGACCACCCCTGCCGCCGAGAGGAGCGCGAGGAGCAGCGTCCCGAGCCGCGCCAGCAGGCTGCCGGAGACGCTGGCGAGGAGCGCGCCGCAGAGGACGGCGATCAGCCACCCCGCGCAGAGCAGCGAGAGCCCGCGCAGGGACGCCAGCGCCACCGCCCGCCCCCGCGCCCGGGAAAGCAGGGCCGCGATCTGCTGCTGCGCGGCGGCGCCCCCTTCATGGAGCCGTTCCCTGCGGGAAGGCTCCGGGGCGGGGCCAAGTCCGCCGAGCGTGGGGATGTTCTCGTGGAGCGGCATCTCAGGGACTGTCCTTCTACCCGCGCTGGCGCACCAGCGCACCAAGTCTAGCCCCGCTACCAGCAAAGGGGCCCCAAACGGTTGTTGCGCCTTTCCGCGCTACCGAACACTCTAGACAAGGTTGGGCAGTCGGGGATTCCCGCCGGGCGCTCGCCCGCCCGATCGTTCGATTTGGGTACCTTCGCTCTGCCAACAGGACTTCGACGTGAATTTGCCCACTTCCATGGCGTCCGAATGAGCGAAGACCAGCGCGCCCCGGATGCGGGCGACGACCGGAAGCTGGTGCGGGCTGCCCAGAAGGGCGACCCGGCCGCTTTCCGCCAGCTCGTCGAACGCTACCAGCGGCGCGTCTACCAGCTCGCGGTCGGCATGTTGAAGGATCCGGACGACGCCATGGACATCTCCCAGGAGACATTCGTCAGGGTGCACCGCTACCTGCCGTCGTTCAAGGGCGACTCGTCGTTCTTCACCTGGACCTACCGCATCGCCATGAACCTCTGCCTCGATGCGCAGCGCAAGAAGGGCCGCGTCGAGAGGGTCGACCTGGCCGAGGGCGACGAGGCCGAGATCGAGGCGGCCATGGATCCGCCCTCCCACGCGCTGGCGGGTCCGCAGCGGGCCGCGCTCAACAGCGAGCTGAAGGGCAAGATGGAAGAAGCGCTGGCGTCTCTTTCGGAGAACCACCGCAGCATCCTCCTGCTGCGCGAGCTCGAAGGGCTGAGCTATGAAGAGCTGGCCAAGGTGCTGGGCATCCGCAAGGGGACCGTGATGAGCCGCCTCTTCCATGCCCGCCTGAAGATGCAGAACAAGCTGCGCGAATACCTGGAGGAGGGCGACGGCCCCGCCTCTGCCCGGGCGGAGGCCGCGGGCCGCAGCATTGGCGACGACGCGCCCGAGCCGGAAAAGGAGGACGAGTCATGAAGGGCTGCGAGGAAGTGGTCCCGCTGCTCGGGCCGCTCAACGACGCGGCGCTGCCCGACGACGATCGCGCCTGGGTCGAAGACCACCTGCGCGGCTGCGCTTCCTGCTCCGACCGCAAGACGCTCCTCGCCGCCCAGGGAGAGGCGCTGCGCGAAGTGCTGCGGGCCCGCGGCGCCGGGGCGGACTTCTCGGGCTTCGCCGACCGGGTGATGGCGCGGGTCGCGAAAGACCGGGCCAGGGCGCCGGCCTCTGCCTACGGCAGCGAGCTGTGGGGCGCGCACAGGGGCGCCTTCGCCGCTGCGGGCGGCCTGGCCCTCGCCGCCTGCCTGGCGCTGGCGGTGTTCTTCCTGCCGCCGCGCAGCGACCCCGACGACGGCACGCTCCTCGCCGACGCCCGCGACTCCCAGGTGGACGCCGTCGACTTCGGCACCCACGGCGGCGCCGTCCTGCAGCTCTCCCGGGAGACGACGGTGATCTGGATGTCCGACGATCGCGCGGCGGTGCAGCAGTGAAGCTCCTCCTCCTCGCGGCGCTGCTCCTCCCCGGCTCCGGACTCCTCCTGGCGCAGGCCGACGCCGGCGTCGCCAAGCGCGTCCGCATCACCGTCCGCGCCATCGCCGCCTCCAACGACGCAGTCGCCGCGCCCGGCATGGACGACAAGCTCGCCCCCATCGCTCCGCATTTGGAGTCGTTCGGACAGCAGTTCCGCTTCCGCAGTTACAAGCTCCTGCAGCAGGAGAGCTTCGACCTCGACTGGAAGTCGCCCGCGCAGATGGAGCTGCCCGGCAGCCGCAGCCTGCAAGTCACACCCCGCGCGCTCGACCCCGACGGCAAGATCAAGGTCCACCTCGAGCTCCTGGGCGCGCACCCCGAACACTCGCGCAAGCTGCACACCGACTATTCGATCCAGCGCGGCGGCACCATCCTGGTGGGCGGCATCCGCGTTGACCCCGCGGACGAGAAGGCCGGCACGCTGCTCATCGCCATCACCCAGGCGGTAGAGAAGTAGCCCGGTCCGTGCTATCTCCGCGCCCCTTGCCGTAGTGCCCTTCCCAAGAAAGGCTTCTGACATGTCCCGCTTGCCCGCGCTCCTGCTCGCCCTCGCCCTTCCGCTCGCGGCCACCGCCGCCGATCTCAAGACCGACGACCAGAAGTCGCTCTACGCCATCGGCTTCGTGGTCGGCAGCCGCAACCTCGGGCCGCTCAATCTCAAGCCCGAAGAGTTCAAGATCGTCGAGCAGGGCATCGCCGACGGCGCCACCGGCAAGAAGGCCGCCCTCGACGTCGACGCCCAGATGGAGGCCGTCAACAAGTTCGCCCAGGCCCGGTCGAACGCCACCGCCGACAAGGAGAAGGTCGCCGGCCGCGCCTATCTGGAGAAGGCGGCCAAGGAGGCGGGCGTCACCAAGCTGCCGAGCGGCCTCATCTACAAGACGCTGACGCCCGGCACCGGCGCGAGCCCGGCCGCGACCGACAAGGTCAAGGTCAACTACGAGGGCAAGCTCACCAACGGCACCGTCTTCGACTCGTCGTACAAGCGCGGCCAGCCGGCGGAGTTCGGCCTGAACCAGGTGATCAAGTGCTGGACCGAGGGCGTCGGCAAGATGAAGGTCGGCGAGAAGGCGCGGCTCATCTGCCCGAGCGACATCGCCTACGGCGACCACGGACATCCGCCGACGATTCCCGGCGGCGCGACGCTGGTCTTCGAGGTCGAGCTTTTGGCGATCACCAAGTAACGCCAACCCTGAGGC
>JAYWAJ010000271.1:0-4841 GCA_043782525.1 Deltaproteobacteria bacterium
GCCATCTCGTCCCTGGGCGGGCCCGAGGCCGAGGCGTTTCTCTTCACGCTGGAGAGCGGCGCCTCCGACGAGGAGATCCGGCGCGCGGCTCGCGGCGCATACCAGGATCTGCTGCGCAAGCAGAAGGAAGAAGCTGCCCGCGTGTCCGACAGGGGGCGTCCGCACCCGTGAGATCCATCGCTCTGCTCGTTCTCCTCGCCGGCTGCAAGAGCGGCCCGCCAGCCGCGCCCGACAAGCCCGCGGCGCCCACCGAGGCCAAGGCCTACTACCCGCTCGCCGTCGGCAACTCCTGGACCTACGAGCTGCGCGGCTTCGGCCAGACCCGCCGCGAGACGGTGCTCATCGTCGGCAACGACGGCCCCTGGTTCCTCGACGACCACCAGGGACGCCTCCGCTACGAGAGCGACGGCGTGCGCGACGCCGACCGCTACCTCTTGCGCACTCCCCTCGCCGCCGGCGCCAAGTGGAGCGCGGTGGAAAACCTGGTGGTGCAGCGCTTCGAGGTGATCTCGCTCGAGGCCAGCCTGGTGACGCAGGCGGGGACCTTCACGCGCTGCGCGGTGGTGCGCAACGAGCAGCCCCTCGCCAAGGGCAAGTTCGTCACCGAGTGGACCTGGGCGCCCGGCGTCGGCCTCGCCCAGATCGTCACCAGCACCCTCGACGCGCAGGGCAAGCAGCAGCAACAGACCAAGCTCCTGCTGGTCGCCTATCACCTGCACTGAAAGCTGCGGCCTCAGGCCTGAAGCCTGACGCCTGAAGCCTGAGGCCTGTCCTTGCCCCCTTACCGCCACCGCGTCCTCTACGGCGACACCGACCAGATGGGCGTCGTCTACTACGCCAACTACCTCCGCTTCTTCGAGGGCGCGCGCAACGAGTGGATCCGCGCGCTGGGCATCCCCTACCGCGAGATCGAGGCGCGCGGCCTCATGCTGCCCGTCTACGAAGCGGCGGTGCAGTACCTGCGTCCGGCGCGGTACGACGACCTGCTCGACATCCACCTCACCGTCACGCATACGCGGGTGAAGATTCGATTCGCATACAAAGTGCACCGTGGCCAGGGTGACGAACTCTTGGCGCTGGGGCATACGGTGCATGTCTGCGTGGGCAAGGACGGCAAGCCGACCCGCGCGCCGGATTGGCTCTTGAAGGCTCTGGAGGCCGGCGGGTCCCCCGACGGCCGGGCGTAGCCGCGACAGCGGCACAGCATTGGAGGAGGCAGCACATGGACAGGAACATCGGGCTCGAAGCGGTGCGGCTCACCGAGGCTGCCGCGATCGCTTCCGCCCGCGTCATGGGCATGGGCGACGAGAAGCTGGCCGACCAGGCGGCGGTGGACGCCATGCGCCGCGCCTTCAACGAGATGAACATCCGCGGGACCATCGTCATCGGCGAGGGCGAGCGCGACGAGGCGCCCATGCTCTACATCGGCGAGAAGGTCGGGCGGGGCGACGCGGACGATCCGGAGGTGGACATCGCCCTCGACCCGCTGGAGGGAACGACGATCACCGCCACCGGCGGGCCCAACGCGCTCTCCGTCATCGCCATGGCCGACAAGGGCAACCTCCTCAACGCGCCCGACACGTACATGGACAAGATCGCCGTCGGCCCCTCGGCCAAGGGCGCCATCGACATCGAGAAGAGCCCCGCGCAGAACCTGCGCTCCATCGCCGACCGCAAGGGCGTCTACGTCGACGATCTCACCGTCATCATCCTCAACCGCGAGCGGCACGAGAAGCTCATCGCCGAGGTGCGCAAGACCGGCGCGCGCATCAAGCTGATCGGCGACGGCGACGTCAGCGCCGCCATCTCCACCTGCTTTCCCGAGAGCGGCGTCGACGTCCTCATGGGCATCGGCGGCGCGCCCGAGGGCGTGATCGCGGCCGCCGCCCTGCGCTGCTGCGGCGGCGACATGCAGGGGCGGCTCAAGCCGCGCAACGAGAAGGAGATCGAGCGCGCGAAGAAGATGGGCATCCCCGACATCCACCGCGTCTGGCAGCTCGAGGAGATGGCCAAGGGCAACGTCATCTTCGCCGCCACCGGCGTCACCACGGGCGACTTCCTCAAGGGCGTGCGCTTCTTCAAGGGCGGCGCGGCGACGCACTCGGTGGTGATGCGCTCGAAGAGCCGGACCATCCGGTACATCGAGTCGCGGCATGAGTTTGAGCACAAGCCGAATTACGGATGAGAGAGGCAGGCCTGAGGCCTGCAGCAAAGCGTTGATCGCACACCGCCGCGGCGCGTACTCTCTGCCGTCATGGATTCGCTCCGGCACCGGTGGGAAGCGTTTCAGGCGCGGCGCGACGAGCGGCGGGCCCTCTTGCTGCTGGGCGAGTCGCTCCCTCCCTCGGCCGACGTTGCGGCGCTCGACGACCGGCACCAGACCCTGGAGCGCATGCTGGCGGTCTCGATGGCCCGCGACCGGGCCGACTTCGCCGCGGTGGCCACGTGGGCGCAGCCGCTGGTGGTGCTGCGCGGGCTCTTCGACCGGGCGGTCCTGCGGGCGCTGCGGCAGCGGACCGCTGTCGATCGCGAGGCCGCCTGGGTGAAGGCCGCCGGAGCGTCTGTCGACGGAGCGCAGGGCGTCCTGGCCGAGAGCGCCCGGCAGGCGCGGCAAGCGGCGCGGGAGGCAGAGCAGCGCCTCGCTCCCCTGCCGGCGGTGGCCCGCGAGGCGCAGCACTTCTCGCGCTACGTCTACGCCGAGGCCCGCGTGCTGCTGCTGCCGCGGATCCCGGCGCTGGTGGGCCTCCTGGTCGGCCTCTGGGTCGCCCAGACTTTCACCGACTCGCAGTTCACCGCCACGCTGCACGGCTGGGGCATCGGGAGCGGGCCCCGCCACGCCGTCCGCGGCGAGACCCTGCGCGCGATGAACTTCCTCTTGCCGCTCCTCGCGGCTGCGCTCTCGTCGTACGCAGGATCGCGCCTGGCCGCGCTGGTCAAGGCCCGCTACGCGCCAGCGCCCGCCCCGGATGCCGGCGTCGGGCGCGAGACGCTGCGATAGCTGCCTACTTTGGCTGCGGCGTGATGCGCAGGTAGGGCTTGGGCGACTTGAAGCCCGGGAACTGCTTCTTCGCGTCCTCGTCGTTCACCGAGCCCGCGATGATGACGTCCTCGCCCTGCTTCCAGTTGGCCGGCGTCGCCACCTTGTGCTTCGAGGTCAGCTGCAGCGAGTCGAGGGTGCGCAGGACCTCGTCGAAGTTCCGGCCGGTGGTCATCGGGTAGTAGAGCATCAGCTTGATCTTCTTGTCGGGCCCGATGATGAACACCGTCCGCACCGTCAGGTTGTCCGCCGCGGTGCGCTTCTTCGGGTCGCCGCTCACCGACGCCGGCAGCATGTCGTAGGCCTGCGCGATCTTGTAGTCGTGGTCGGCGATCATCGGGTAGTTGGGCGCGGTGCCCTGCGTCTCGGCGATGTCCTTCGACCAGCGGTGGTGGTCCTCCACCGAGTCGACGGAGAGGCCGATGATCTTGGCGTTGCGCTTGTCGAACTCGGGCTTGAGCCGCGCCATGGTCCCAAGCTCGGTGGTGCAGACCGGCGTGAAGTCCTTGGGGTGCGAGAAGAGCACCGCCCACGAGTTGCCGATCCACTGGTGGAAGTCGATCTGACCCTCGGTCGTCTGTGCGGTGAAATTGGGCGCTTCTTCGCCGATCCTCATGGCTGCCTCCTGTGAACGGAAAGGCTGGAAGGCTATCCCAGCCGGGAGGTGGATGCACGGCGGAAGCGGGCGATGCAGTGCGGCGCGGCGGGAGCCTCCATGCTAGATCCACGGGCGATGGCCCGCGCCAGCCGATCGATCGAGGTCGACGTCCCGCCCGAGGCATTCTTCCGGGTCGTGCAGGACTACGCGCACTACCCCGAGTTCGTGCCGGAAGTGAAGGCGGTGCGGGTCGGCGCGCGGGAGGGCGACGCGGTCGAGGTGACCTACTGGCTCGACGTCAAGCTGAAGGTCTTCGACTTCACCCTGCGGCACGAGGCGCGGGGACCCCTGCTCATCGAGTGGCAGCTGGTCCGCGGCGGCGAGTTCATGCGCAAGAACCGCGGCTCCTGGACCCTCGAGCGCACCCCGGCTGGCCTCACCCGGGCCACCTACGCCATCGACATCGACTTCGGCCCGCTGGTGCCGGGGAACTTCGAAAAGGCGCTCGCCGACCGGGGGCTCCCCAACCTGCTCGCGAATTTCAAGGTCCGCGCCCAGCAGCTCGCCCGCTGAGGCCCGGGGGCGTGGCCGGCGCGGCGCGGCGGCGGCCCTCTGGGTATATTGACCGAGGCGGAGTTGGTTGTTACAAGTCTTGGAAGGGCCAACAGGCCACGGTGAAACCATGGTGCCGGGATTGCATCCAAACGGTAGCTGACCCCGAGGTGCTCCATGCTCGACGCGTTCATCATCGAAGAGATCAGACGCCGCGAGCAGGAGCAGGACAGCCAACGCCCCCGGCTCGACATCCCCTTGCCTGAGCCGCGGCCGCAGCGCCAGAACGACCGGGCCGACGAGGAGGAGCCACAGCGCGGCGTCGTCATCATCGACTACTCAGGTCCGATGGACATCCCCGCCTAGACAGGCGGGCGCCCGGCGGGTCGCTGACCGGGCTTGCGGGGGACGGGGCGAGAGCCCGGTTCCCCGCGTTTCGTTTAAGGCGGCCTCAGGCTTCAGGCTTCAGGTAAAAGCCTGAGGCCGGGTCGACGCTACTTCGCGATCTCTGCCCAGCGCTCCTTGATTTCGGCTGCGCTCCAGGGGCCGCCCTCGCGGGTGGCGCCGTTGGTTTCGGTCATCTTGTACAAGAAGATCTTCGGGCCCTGCACGCCGACGATGGTGCCCGTGATGTCGGCGGCCAGGTCGCTCGCC
>JAYWAJ010000272.1:0-12784 GCA_043782525.1 Deltaproteobacteria bacterium
GGCACGCAGAGCTTCGACCAGCACCTCTCCGAGCTGTACAAGGCCGGCTCCATCACGCTGGACGTCGCCAAGGCGGCGGCGTCGAACCCCAGCGACTTCGAGCGGGCGCTCTCCTTCGAGACATGAAAACCGTCACCGCCATCGCCTTCTCGGGGATCCTTGCCGCCGCTGCCGCCGCCTGGGCCGCGGATCCGCCCAAGGCCCCGCCGCCGCCCGCGGCGCAGAAGCCGCAGGGCGGAGGCGGCGACGGCTCGGCCCGGCCCAAGGCCGCCTCGATGACCATCGAGTCCGAGGAGACCGCCGAGGAAGCTCCGCCGCCCGCTCCGCAGGGGGACGAGCGCCGCGCCATCGGCGACTACATCCGCGACAACAGCTCCGACGTGCGCGACTGCTATGCCAGGCGGCTGCAAGAGCGCCCGACGCTGCAGGGCAAGGTGGTGGCGCGCTTCGACATCGGGCCGCGCGGCAAGGTCATCGGCGCTTCCGCCGACGGCATCCCCGACCGCGAGCTGCTCCTCTGCGTGGTGGGCGCAGTGCGGAAGTGGGAGTTCGAGAAGCCGCAAGGCGGCGGGAAGCTGCGCATTGCCTATCCGTTCAAGTTCGAGCCGCAGCCGGCGCGGTAGCTGGCGCGCCGGGCGCGCCCGCCCTATCTCACAGCGATGGCATGGACGCAGTGGCTGGGGGCGATTCCTTTCGCAGGCGGAACGCGGTTTCGCGTCTGGGCGCCCAAGGCCGCCGCGCTCTCGGTGCGCATCGTCGATGGCCCGCTCGTTCCCTTGCAGGGGGAGGCAGACGGCTTTTTCACCGGCGTCGCGGACGGCGTGCGGGCGGGCGCGCGCTACCTCTATCGCTTCGCCGACGGGCGCGAGCGGCCGGACCCCGCCTCGCTCCTCCAGCCCCTCGGCGTGCACGGGCCCAGCGAGGTGGTGGACCTGGCGGCGATCGCGCCCCGCCGCTCCTCGCCGCGGGTGCCGCTCGAGAAGCTGGTCTTCTGCGAGATCCACCTGGGGACCTTCACGCCGGAGGGCACCGCCGACGCGGCGGCCCGCTTCCTGCCCGAGCTGGCGGAGTCGCTCTACACCGCCGTCGAGGTGATGCCGGTGGCGGCGTTCTCCGGCGACCGCGGCTGGGGGTACGACGGCGTGGCGCCGTTTGCGGCGCACGCGGCCTACGGAGGGCCGGCTGGACTGGCGCGGCTGGTCGACGCGGCGCACGGGGCCGGCCTGAGTGCATTTTTAGATGTCGTCTACAATCACCTCGGCCCCGAGGGGAACTACCTCGCCGAGTTCGGGCCCTACTTCACGGCCAAGCACAAGACGCCGTGGGGCGACGCCCTCGACTTCTCCCTGCCGGCGGTGCGGCGCTACTTCGTCGACAACGCGCTGCGCTGGGTGGCGGCGGGCGGTTTCGACGGGCTGCGCCTCGACGCGGTGCACGGCATCGTCGACGATTCCCCCAAGCACATCCTGCAGGAGATCGCGGAAGCGGTGCACGCCGAGGGCGGGCTGGTCATCGCCGAGAGCGACCTCAACGATGTGAAGCTGATCGAGCAGCAGGGCCTCGACGGAAGCTGGGCCGACGACCTGCACCACGCGCTGCACGTCGCGCTCACCGGCGAGTCGCAAGGGTACTATGGCGACTTCAAGGACCCCTTGCCTAAGCTGGCCGCGGCCCTCGAGCACGGCTGGTTCTATGAGGGACAGCACAAGCCCAGCTTCAACCGCGCCCACGGCACGCCCGCGGCCCACCTGCCGGCGCGCCACTTCGTCGTCTGCGCGCAGAACCACGACCAGGTCGGGAACCGCGCCCGCGGCGAGCGGCTGGTCGAGCTGGCCGGCGCCGGGGGAGCGCGGGTCGCCGCGGCGGTGATCGCGCTGCAGCCCGCGCTGCCACTCTATTTCCAGGGCGAGGAGTGGGGCGCGCGGGAGCCGTTCCTCTACTTCACCAGCCACGGCGACGCCCAGCTGGCCGAGGCGGTGCGCAAGGGGCGACGCGAGGAGTTCAAGGAGTTCGCCTGGCAGGGCGAGGTGCCGGACCCGCAGGCGCCCGGGACGTTTGCGCGCAGCAAGCTCGACCGGACGCGGAAGGATGCGGGGCTCCTCGCGTGGCATCGGGCGCTCTTGCAACTGCGCAGCGGGCACCCGGCGCTGCAGGACGACGCGCGCCGGGGAGTGCACGCCAGCATCCAGGAGGAGACCCTGCTGCTCGAGCGCGGCACCCTGCTCCTGGTGGCCTCCTTCGCCAAGGGGCCCTGGTCGGTGCAGCTGCCGCCGGGCGCCTTTCGCGTGCTGCTCGACTCGGCCGACGCGCGGCTCTCGTCCGGAGAGCTCTCGGGCGAAGGGCGCCACGCGGTCGTGCTGGAGCGCGCCTGAATCCGCCGGATCCGGGGACACCCTACGCAACTCCGACTGCGCCTCGCCCGCCCCGGTGGCGAACTGGCACGAGTTGCGTATGGTGTCCCCGATGCGGCTGCGACTGATTCCACTGGGCACCTCCGCCGGTCGGCCGACCTTGCAGCGGGGCGCCTCGGCGCTGGCGGTCGCGGCCGAAGGCGCCTGGGTGCTCTGCGACTGCGGCGAAGGCGCGCAGCTCTCGGCGCAGCGGGCCGGGCTCTCGCTCTCGCGGCTGGACGCGGTCCTGATCACGCACCTGCACGGCGACCACTTCAACGGCCTGCCCGGCTTGCTCGGCACGCTGGGCCTCGAGGGGCGGCAGCGTCCGCTGGTGGTGGCCGGCCCGCCCGGCCTCGCCGAGATCCTGCAGCACCTGGCGCGGGCGGGCGCGCTGGGCACCGGCGAGATGGAGGTGCGCATCCTCGAGCAGCGCGGCGCGGGCGGCGAGGTGCGCGTCGAGGGATCGCAGTTCCAGGTGGAGAGCAGGCCGCTCTCGCACCGGGTGCCGACCTTTGGCTTCCGCGTCGCGCTGCCCGCGCGGACCGGGACGCTGGATGTCGAGGCGGCGGTCGCGGCCGGCGTGCCCAAGGGGCCGCTCTACGCCGATCTGAAGGCCGGCCGCGCCGTCGCGCTTCCGGACGGGCGCGTCGTCGAGCCTGCCGGCCTGGTGGGTCCCTCGCGCCGCGGCGCCTCGATGGCCTACGCGCTCGACACGGTGCCCTGCCCCTCCGCCGTCGAGCTGGCCCGCGGCGTGGATGCGCTGGTGCACGAGGCGACCTACGAGCACGGCCGCGCTGCCCTGGCGCACGAGCGCGGGCACTCGACCGGCGTCGAGGCGGCCCGCATCGCCGCCGACGCCGAGGCGGCGATGCTGGTCCTCACCCACTTCTCGCCCAGCGTGAACGGCGCCGCGGTGGCCGAGGAGGCGCGCACCATTCACCCCCGCATCGTGGCCGCCAGCGACCTCGCGGAGATCGCCGTGGAGCAGTGACGGGAGCCGCATGCGGCTGTGCCTGACAGCGGCCGAGGAGGCAGCGGGAATCTGGGGACGGTCCAAGCGAACATCAAGATGTGGTGGCAGGATGAGCGCCGTCTCAAGGCGGCGGCAATGCTCTCAAACGCTGGGCTCGGAACGGAGATCGTCGTCGGAGGCGTCGTTGCCGCAGCAGACTCTCGCGTCGTTGTCGGGCTGCGCCGTGAATTCAGCCGCTCGACCGGCGTGCGCGGCGACTCATTGACAAAGCGCTCGACGATTCACGCGGGCCAACTCAAACCGCCTGCGGTCTCCTTCCCGGATGGCTTCCTCAACGAGCGTTTCGACCTGAGCTTTCCGTCGGCACATCGACAGTCCATGGTCGGGGCCGATTGAGCAGTTCGACCAGGGTTGCACGCCCGCTGCGCCGGATCTGAAACGCGACCTCACCGGTCCCAGGCGCTGATGGGCAGCGGCCCGGCGCGACTGCGCAGCCAGCCGATGCAGAGCAGCCAGGTTCGCGGCGCGACGACGGGAGCCTCGGCGCTGGAGGCGAACCCGTCCGTTTGCGGCGCCAGCGCGCCGTGCAGCACCTGGTTGTCGAGCACGTAGCGGACCGCGCGCCGCACCTCGGCGGGCGTCCTCAATTCGCGGGCGAAGTAGTGGTCGGCGAAGACGCGGCCCTTGCGGGAGAGGGCCCGGTTGACCGCGCGGGCGAGGCGGATGGCCAGCCCCTGCATGCCACGCGAGAGCGCCACGGCGTCCACCGCCTCGACGATCAGGTGCAAGTGGTTGCCCTGAACCGAGAAGTGCACCAGCCGGAAGCCGCCGCGGGAGGCACCGGCGGCGAGGGCGGCCCGGACCTCCCGGAAGATGGCCTTCTGACGCAGGCGGGGGACGTCGGCCTGCGTGCGCAGGACGGCGTGCAGGGGAAATCGTGGCGCGTGCCGGGGACGCCGCCGGTGGGAAACCAGCGGCCGCGGGGCCTGCCGCTTGCGCCCGGCCCCCTTGCGGCGGCCGCCCCAGGCGGGCAGCTCGAGCTGTTTCGGGTGCTTCATCTTGATTGAGGATATATTGGAGACTACGCCCTTGTCAAGAGCTGCGAGCGACATTCACGAGGACCCCGGGGTCGTGCCGCGCCGGAGGAAAGCGCGGCGTAGAGCAGCAGCAAGCGGTCAGGCGCGCCGCTCACCAGGGCCGCTCCACCGGCAGGCCGAGCGCGACCCAGGCCAGGTAGCCCGCCAGCTGCGCCGCGCCCAGCCAGGTGATCCCGACGGCCTCGCGCGCGACCACCGTGCGCGGAATCCACCAGCGCAAGACCAGCGCCTGCTGCAGCGGCGCAGCGATCATCACCAGCTCGCAAAAGCGCAGGGCCCCGAAGAGGTAGCCGAGGAGCAGCGCTGCCGCCGAGAGCCCGAGCAAGAGCTCGATGAGCGCGCGCGTCCGCCCTGCGCCCCAGCGGACCGGCAGCGTGACGAGGCCCGCGGCCGCGTCGCCGGCCGCGTCGCGCAGGTCGTAGATCAGCTGGTAGGTGATCGCGAGCGGCAGGAGGAAGGCGCAGAGGGCGATCACCTCCGCGAGCGGCGGCGTCGTCTGCCCCAAGGCCAGCGGGTAGCCGATGACGCTGAGGAGGAAGAGCAGCCCGGAGAAGACGTTCTTGAGGACGAAGACCTCCTTGATGCGCGGCCCCACCGTCGGAAAGCTGTAGGCAAATCCGCCCAGGTGGAAGGCGAGGCGCAGCACCAGGAGCCCGGTGCCCAGCGGCCGGGCGCCGACCAGCGAGACCGCCAGCCCGACGAAGGCGATGCGCATCAGCGCGCCGGCGTTCGCCTCGACGAAGCCGGTGCCGGAGACGCCGTTGTGCTTGTCCTCGGGCACGTCGGCGATGCGGTTGAAGAGGTTGACCAGGAACCAGTCGAAGGCGACCAGCCCGCCGGCGGCGAAGTCGAAGTGCCCGTCGAGCTCCCAGCCACAGACCACCGACGCCAGCGCGGCGAAGGCTACGAGGTGGAACCGCCCCAGGCCGAGGAGGTCGCGGGCGGAGATGCGGCCGGCGATCATCTCAGCTCGGTGCGCAGCCTCACGTAGCCGGCGAGGCGGTATTCGTCGCCGTTCTGGATCATCCGGCGCTTCAGCTTCTGGTCGCCGAACAAGGTCCCGTGCTCGCTGTGGAGATCCTCGATCACCCAGCCGGTGTCGCCGTGGGTGATCTGCAGGTGCCGGGTCTCGATCTGGGTCATGTTGATCCAGACGTTGCACTTCTTGCTGCTGCCGATCACGCAGGGCAGCTCGATGACCTCGATGGGCAGCCCGCGCCCGTCGAGCCCGCGCCCGTCGAGCAGGAGATACAGCCGCTGCGGCAGGTAATGTCCCGAGGGCTGTCCGTGGGCCAGGGCCTCGGGAGGCGCGGACTGCTTCGCGGCAGGCGCGTCGAGCCCGATCGACTCGGCCAGCTCGTGCAGCGCCCGCGCCTCGGCCTCGGCCTCGCTCACCCCCAGCGCCTGGGCGAGGCGCGCCTTCAGGCTCTCGGGCGGCTTCTTCACGGAAGACTTCTTCGCAGTCGGCAAGTGTCAACTCCTCTCGATGAATTCGGCGTGCAGGCGGCGCACGCAATCTCGGGCTGCATCGCGGGGCACGAGGAAGGCGATCCGCAGCGGCGAGACCAGCACTCCCCGCGGCTGCAGCTGGAGCGCACGCAGCGCGCGGTCGAGCGGCTCCGGGGAGGCGCCGATGCCCGTCCCCACCACCGCCACCTGCGCCAGGTCCTGCTGCACCTCGCAGGTGCCGCCCAGCTCCAGGAGCAGCGCCGGCAGGCCGTGCACGTTCTCCAGCGAGATGATGCAGCGGTCGTCCCACGCCTCGCGCGGCCAGGCGCCGTGCCTGGCCAGGATCTCGAGCGGGGCGCCGCGGACGACGAGGATCTCCGCGTCGAGCGCGATGCCGGAGATGCGCAGCTCGCGCGAGGCGGTCCGCGAGACTTTGGTCCCCGGCCCCGGCGCGAAGGTGCTCTGGGCGTGGATGGTGATGCCGCGGTCGCGGGCGAACTCGACCGCCTGGGCGTTCAAGACCTTGGCGCCGGCCAGGGCCAGCTCCTGCATCTCCTCGTGCGAGAGCTCGGCGAGGCGGCGCGTCTTCTCGACGATGCGCGGGTCGGCGGTGTAGACGCCGTCGACGTCGGAGCAGATCTCGCAGACCTCGGCCTCGAGCGCCGCCGCCAGCGCCACCGCGGTCGTGTCGCTGCCGCCGCGGCCCAGCGTGGTGATCTCCTTCTCCCGCGAGACGCCCTGGTAGCCCGCGACGATGACGACGCGCCCGCGCGCCAACTCTTCCAGGATGCGCACCGGCCGGATCTCGACGATGCGCGCGTTGGTGTGGGCGCCGTCGGTGATGATGCCGCTCTGCGAGCCGGTGAAGCTGACCGCCTCGACGCCCTGCGCCTGCAGCGCCAGGCCGAGGAGCGCCATCGAGATGCGCTCGCCGGCGGTGAGCAGCATGTCCAGCTCGCGCCGGTGGGGATTTCCGCCCGAGACTTGTCGCGCCAGGGCGAGCAGCTCGTCGGTGGTGTCCCCCATGGCGCTGACCACGACCACGACCTGCGAGCCCTTGGCGCGCGTCTGCGCCACCCGCGCGGCCACGCGCTGGATCTTCTCCACGCTGGCGACGGAGCTGCCGCCGTATTTCTGCACGATGACGCCCACGGCGCCGACTCTATCGCAACCGCCCGGAAGCGGCGGCGCCCTTGACACCCCGATGCCTTGCGCTAGCTTGCGCGCCCGCAAAGGCATCCCCGAAGGAGTCGCGACGATGATCGAAGTCTCCCACCTGGTCAAATCGTACCGGGAGCTGAAGGCGGTCCAGGACGTCTCGTTCAAGGTCGAGAAGGGCGAGATCCTCGGCTTCCTCGGGCCCAACGGCGCCGGCAAGACCACCACCATGCGGATGATCACCGGCGTCCTGCCGCCCTCGAGCGGCAGCGTGAAAGTCGCCGGCTTCGACGTCTTCGAGCAGCCGATGGAGGTGAAGAAGCGCATCGGCTACCTGCCCGAGACGCCGCCCGTCTACACCGACATGACCGTGCGCGCCTACCTGCGCTTCGTCGCCGAGATCAAGGGCGTGCGCCGCGCCCAGCGCGAGGGCGAAGTGGACAAGGTCGCGACCCAGACCAACTGCGACCAGTTCATCCACCGCGTCATCGGCAACCTTTCCAAGGGCCAGCGGCAGCGCGTCGGCCTCGCCCAGGCGCTGCTCCACGACCCGGAGGTGCTGGTCCTCGACGAGCCGACCGTCGGCCTCGACCCGGCCCAGATCATCGAGGTGCGCGAGCTGATCAAGTCGCTGGCCGGCAAGCACACCATCATCCTCTCCACGCACATCCTTCCCGAGGTGGTGGCCACCTGCCAGCGGGTCCTCATCATCGCGCAGGGAAGAGTCGTCGCCGACGACACGCTCGCCGGCCTGCAGGCCGCCAACACCTCCGCGCTGACGGCGGACGGCCAGCCGGGCCCCACGCTCTCCCTCGAAGAAATCTTCTTGAAGTTGACGTCGGCGTGAGAACCCTGATGGCTTTTCGGTTTCCCCAAGCGAGTTCGATCCGGCGCCTGCGGCGCCTCCGCCAGGGTGGAGCTCGCTCCCCCCTGGATCCCCCAACTGTTCCCCGAAGGACGGGTTTCGTCTGATGCGCAACGCCTACGCCATCGCCAAGAAAGAGCTCAACATCTACTTCGCGACGCCCATCGCCTACGTGATGTTCACGCTCTTCGTCGTCATCGGGTCGTACTTCTTCCTGCGGCTCCTGGGCGCCTACGAGCAGGCCTCGCTCGCGTACATGCGCTTTCAGCAGCCGGAGATGATGAACCGGCTCAACTTCCAGGACGCCATCTTCAGAAACCTCTTCGGCAACCTCGGCGTCATCCTCATCTTCATCATTCCCTTCCTCACCATGCGGCTCATCGCCGAGGAGAAGCGGCAGAAGACCATCGAGCTGCTCTACACGACGCCCATCACCGCGGGCGAGATCGTCTGGGGCAAGTACCTCGCCTGCCTCGCCATCCTCGTCATCGCGCTCGGGCTGACGCTCACCTATCCGCTCCTGGTGCAGTTCAACGCCGGCGAGGGCAACGGCGTCGAGTGGCGCTCGGTGCTGCTGGGCTACGCCGGCCTCTTCCTCATGGGCGCGGCGTACATGGCCATCGGGCTCTTCATCTCCTCGCTCACCGAGTCGCAGGTGGTGGCGGCGCTCATCACCTTCGTGACGCTGCTGATGACCTGGATCATCGGCTGGACCGCCGGCGAGGCCGAAGGCTGGGTGCGCGACTTCGTGACTTATCTCGCCACCGTGTCGCACCTCGATTCCTTCAGCAAGGGGACCATCGACCTCAAGGACATCGTCTATTTCCTCTCGATCATCGTCCTCGGCCTCTTCGCGACCAGCCGCGCGGTCGAGTCGCACCGGTGGAGCTAGCCACATGAACCTCAAGCAATGGGGCCGCATCGGCGGCCTGTTCGGAATGGTCGTGCTCTTCAGCGCCATCTTCAACTGGCTCTTCGTCACCGGCACGCCGGCCAGCGCGGCGGTGATCGTCCGCCTCGTCCTCGCCGGCGCGGGCCTCACCTTCTGGCTGGTGACCAACCGCGGCGAACATCCGCTCGGGCGGGGCGCCTTCTTCGGCACCGTCAGCGCGGTGAGCGCGCTGGTGCTAGTGGCGGCGCTGGTGGGGGCCAACTACATCGCGGTGAAGAAGGGCAAGAGCTGGGACCTGACCAAAGACCAGCTCTACACGCTCTCCGACCAGACCGCGGGCGTGCTCAAGGGCCTCAAGGACGAGGTGAAGATCCAGGCCTTCTACGCCGCCAGCGAGCCCGAGTTCGGCGAGCTGGACCAGCGCCTGCGGCAGTACAAGGCGCAGACCGACAAGCTCAACGTCACCTTCGTCGATCCCTTCAAGCACCCGGCGCAGGTGAAGGAGGCGAACATCTCGCAGACCGGGCCGCGGGTGATCATCCGGAGCGGCAGCAAGGAAGCGCGGGCCAAGGACGCCAGCGAGGAGAGCCTCACCAACGCGCTCATCGACGTCACCCGCGGCGCCACCAAGAAGGTCTACTTCTCCAAGGGGCACGGCGAGCACCCCATCGCCGACGCCACCGAGCGCGGCCTGAAGCTCTTCGCCGACGCGCTCAAGTCGGAGGGCTTCCAGGCCGACGAGCTGGTCCTCGCCGAGCACAAGGAGCTGCCCGCCGACACGGCCGCGCTGGTGGTCGCCGGCCCGGTGGCGGCGCTGGGCGAAGGCGAAGTGAAGCAGGTGAAGGAGTGGGTGGACAAGGGCGGCAAGCTGATCGCGCTGGTCGATCCCGGCATCGCCTCCGGCCTCGAGAGCGCCTTCGAGTCGTGGGGCATCAAGGTGGGCAAGGACGAGGTCATCGACCCGGAGGCGCAGAACCCCGAGGTGGCCATCGCGCAGCAGTACACCGAGCATCCCATCACGGCGCCCCGGGCCGCCGGCCTGCAAGTGACCATCTTCCCGGTGGCGCGCTCGGTCTCGAAGTCGGCGACGCCGGCCGCCGGCTGGGCCGTCACCGAGCTGGCGCGGACCGGCCCCGCCGCCTGGGGCGAGACCAGCTCGCTGGCGGGCGGACAGGTGAAGTTCGATCCGGGGCAGGACCTCAAGGGTCCGGTGCCGCTGGCCTGCTCGGCGAGCAAGGGCGAGTCGCGCGTGGTCGTCGTCGGCAACTCGCTCTTCGCCGCCAACGGCTACTTTCGGCTCTCGGGCAACCGCGACTTCGCGGTCAACTCCGTCTCCTGGGCGGCCAAGGAAGAGTCGCGCATCTCCATCCGTCCCAAGCAGCGCCAGTCCAACCACCTCTTCCTCTCGGCGGACCAGAAGCACCGGATGACGCTGTTCGCCTTCGACCTGCTGCCCTTCGGCCTGCTCTTCGCGGGCCTCGTGGTCTGGCAGACGCGCAAGAGCCGCTAGATGAAGCAGACGACGAAGACGCTGCTGGGCCTGCTGGCGCTGCTGGTGATCGCCGGCAGCGTCGCGCTGGTGGCGGCCTGGGCGGGCAAGGATGAGGAGCAGAAGGCCGAGGCCAAGGAAAAGAGCGAGAAGCTCTTCGACTTCGACAAGGCGCGCGTCAAGTCGCTGCGCCTCGAGAAGGAGGGCAAGCTGGTGGCGGCGCTGGCGAAGGACGACAAGGGCTGGAAGCTCACCGCGCCGCTCCAGGCCAAGGCGGACGACTCCGCCGCCGACGGCGTCGTCGCGGCGCTGGCGGGGCTCAAGCAGAAGAAGGACCTGGGCGACGAGAAGGACGCCAAGGCCTACGGCCTCGACGCGCCCAGGCTGCAGGTGTCGGTGAAGCTCGACGACGGCAAGGAGCAGGGGCTCGCGGTCGGCGTCGACAACTCCTTCGACAACACCTCCTACGTGCGCAGGCTCGGCGATCCGGTCATCCGCATCGTCGAGGGCGGGGCCAGGAACGGCTTCGACAAGCCCGTTTTCGAGCTGCGCAACAAGAAGGTCGCGCACCTCGACGACAACGCCGAGGTGAAGCGCATCGAGGTGAGCGCGATCAAGGCGCCATACCTGCTCGAAAAGGACGGCACTGCCTGGAAGCTGGGCGGCGGCCTTGCCGACAGCGCCGCCGCGGAGCGCGTGGGCGCGGCGGTGAAGCAGCTTCGCGCCACCGCCATCGCCGACGAGAAAGGTCAGCTCGCCCAGTACGGCCTGGACAAGCCGAAGGCGGTGGTGAAGCTCTCCATCGGCGCGGGCAAGGACGCCTTCACCCGCACGGTGACCATCGGCCAGGCGAAGAGCGGCGCGGTGACCGCGAAGACGTACGCCAGGCGCGACGACAGCCCGGTCGTCTACGAGGTGGACGCGGCCATCCTCAAGGACCTCGACAAGACGCCCTTCGAGCTGCAGGACAAGGTCCTGGTGCGGGCGACCCGCGACGACATCCGCAAGTTCGTCTTCGAGTCGGCGAAGGGCAAGGTCGAGGTGACCCGCACCAAGATCCAGCCGGCCGACGGCGGGTTCCCCGACGAGCAGTATCTGGTCACCGGCCACGGGCCGGCGAAGAAGTGGAAGCTGTCGTCGACCTCGTACGCGATCACGTCGCTGCGCGCGGCGGACTTCGCAGGGCCGGTGCCGAAGGACTTGGCGAAGTACCGCTTCGACAGGACCGCGGCCATCTTCGGCGAGGGCGACAAGCTGCTGGCCCGCGTCCGCGTCGGCGCGGAGAAGGACGACAAGCGGTACGTGCTGGTCGACGGCGTGGACAAGCTGGCGCTGGTCGAGAAGGGCACCGTCGACGACTGGCCGTGGACCCTGGACGACGCGCTCGATCCGCCGCCTGCTCCCGCGGCCGACGCCGGCGTGCAGGGGAGCAAGAACTGAAGGTTGCCTTTGAGTGCCGGATCGCATATCCACAGCGGTCCCAATTTCGCAGGAGTCGTAGATGGCCCG
Source organism: Deltaproteobacteria bacterium (assembly GCA_043782525.1). Classification (GTDB taxonomy): domain Bacteria; phylum Myxococcota; class Myxococcia; order Myxococcales; family 40CM-4-68-19; genus 40CM-4-68-19. Next base: position 11,826 of record JAYWAJ010000272.1, read on the forward strand.
CGTCACCGTTGAAGACTGCCTTCCGCTCGTCGACAACCGCTTCGCGCTGGTCCTGCTCGCCACCAAGCGCGCCCGGCAGCTGATGGCCGGTGCGCGGCCGCTCATCGAGGCGAAGGACAAGCCGCCAGTCCTGGCACTGCGGGAAGTGGCCACCGGGAAGGTCCGCTTCGACCGCCCCGTGCGCGCCGCCCTCAAGGGCGAGTACGACAACGAGAAGCTGCCCGCCGGCGCCGCCCCGCCCTCCCGCGGCCGCGGCAAGTAGTCAGGCGGCCCAGGCCACCGCGCCCTGCGCCAGCGCGGAGAACTTTTCGCCGCCGGAGAGCCGGTAGAGCCGGCGCACCTCTCGCAAGAGCGCGTCGAGCCGCCCCGCGATGACGAAGCGCGCTTCGAGGGCGCGCGCGCAGGCCGCCGCCAGCGCCCCCGCCAGCCGGTAGCGATCGCGCTCTGCCGCAGCCAGCCCGGGCCGCAGCGCGCTGCGCTCGAAGAGCCGGTGCCGCAGCGCCGCCGACGAGCTGCGCCGCCCGGTGGCCCAGAGCTGCAGCAGCACCGCCAGGTACTTGTCCAGCTCGCCCTGCACTTCCAGCTCGAGCTGCGAGACCTGTCCGCCCTGCCCCGCCCGGTGCGCGAGATAGAGGAAGTGCGAGACGCCTTCCGCCGCCGCGCAGAAGCCCGAGAGCCGCCGGTGCGTCCACGGCTCCCCGGCCTCGCGCGCCAGCTGCGCGAGCACGTCCTCGTCGAGGAAGAGCGCGATTTGGAGTTCCTCCCCCTGCTCGGAGACGAGCAGCGCCTCGTGCGGGCTGGAGGCGGGCGCCAGCTGCTCGCGGACCTGGGCGCCGACGAGGTAGCCGCCCACCGGATCGGCCGAGACGCCGTGCACCGACTCGAGCAGGTGCTGCAGCTGCGCGAGACCGAGCAGCGCGCGTTCGCTCACTGCAAGAAACCCTTGCGCAGGACCATCC
>JAYWAJ010000273.1:0-32999 GCA_043782525.1 Deltaproteobacteria bacterium
TGGTTGGGGTCCCCGAGACGACACCCGTTCCCGGGTTGAGCGTCAGCCCGGGCGGAAGCGCTCCGGCAGGAATGGTCCACGAATACGGCTGCAGGCCGCCAGACGCAGTCAGCGCCGTGCTGTAGGGCGTCCCGGTGGTTCCCGCCGGCAGGGATGACGAGGTGACCGCGAGCGGCGGCGCAGCGGCGATGGTCAGCGCGAAGGTCTTGCTGGTAACGGTGGTGTTCGCGTCTGTGACCTGCGCGGTAACGGTGCTGCTGCCCGCGGCAGCGGGCGTTCCAGTAATCGCGCCGGTCGATCCATTCAAGGACAGCCCCGCGGGGAGCCCGGTGGCGGACCAACTGTAAGCCGGTTTGCCTCCGCTGGCGGTCAGATTGGCCGAGTAGGTCTGGTATTGCGTCCCGCCTGGGAGCGAGGCGGTGGTGATCACCAGCGGCGTTGCCTGCACCGTCAGGGTGGTCGTGCCGGAGACCGCACCCACCGCGGCGGAGATGGAGGTCGCGCCCGAGGCGGAAGCCGTCGCCAGGCCAGACGCGGTGATGGTCGCCGTCGCAGCGCTCGACGAAGCCCAGGTCGCCTGGCTGGTCAAGTTTTGCGTGCTGGTGTCGGAGTAGGTCCCGGTGGCGACGAACTGCTGGGTCGCGCCCACGGCGATGACCGGCGAGGCGGGCGTCACGGCGATGCTGGACAGCGTGACGGGTGGCTGAACCCTGACCACCACGTCCACCCAGTAGTTGGTGGCATTGAAGGTCAGGTTCGGAAAGCCGCTGCCCGCGCCATACTTGTAGACTCCGTCGCCGCCAGAAACTCCGTCGGCAAGCGCATGCAGCGGCGGGTTGTCGACGCCCTTTCCGGTGAAGTAGTTGCCGTTGATGGAGTAGTGGCCGACGTTGGTGTGGTACGAGGCCACGTAGACGGTATTGGCGGCGATCGACACCGGCGTCGTGAAGAGCACCTGCTGCCAGCCCGAGGCGGTCTCGCCGCTGAAGGTCGCGGTGGCGAGGAGGGTTCCGCTGCTGGACCAGAGGTTCGCAACGTGCGTGCCGGAGTTGGCCGTCGCCTTGTAGAAACGGATCCCACGGACCGAGCCGGCCTGGTCCGACTGGAACTTGACTCCCAACTCCACGGCGCTGTCCGCGCCCTGGTCCGGCGTGCCCGGTACCGCGCTCGATGCCCAGAGGGTGGCATCTGCTGCTACGCCGATGGTGATGCTGAGCGCCCTGCTGGCCGACGCCGCCGCCGCGTCGGAGACCTGGGCGGTCAGGTTGTAGGTACCGGCCGTGTTGGGCGTGCCCGTGATGGCTCCGCTGGAACCGAGCAGCAGCCCCGGTGGGAGCGCGGGCGTCACGCTCCACGAGTAGGGAGGGGTGCCGCCGCTGGCCGAGAGGGTGGATGCGTACGCGACCCCGACAGATCCCGAAGGCAGGGATGCGGTGGTGATCGCCAGCGGCGCAGCCTGCACGGTCAAGAGCGTGCTGCCCGTGACCGCGCCCTGCGTCGCCGAGATGGTGGTGGCCCCTGCACTCGCTCCGGTCGCCAGACCAGCGGCAGAAACGCTGGACACCGCCGTTTTCGCCGAGGTCCAGGTGACCTGGCCGGTGATCGCCTGGGTACTGCCGTCCGAGTAGGTCCCGGTGGCGGTGAATTGCTGGGTGCCGCCGACGGCGATCGTCGGCGAGGACGGCATCACCGAGATCGACGACAGCGTCGGCGCCGGGGTCGTGCGCACTGCCACGTCGACCCAGTAATTCGAGTCGTTCCAGCTCAGGTTGGGGAACGTGGACGTCGCGCCATAGGCGTAAACGCCGTTCGGACCCGAAACGCCGCTCGCCAGCGCGTGCAGCGGAGGGCTGTCCTTGCCGGCGCTGGTGAAGTAGTTCGAATCGTCCGAATAGTGTCCCGCGTCGCAGTGGTACGAAGCCACGTAGGCCGTGTTGGCTGCGATGGCGACCGGGCTGGCAAAATCAACCTGCTGCCAGCCGGAAGCGGTCTCGCCGATGAAAGTGGCGCTGGCCAGCTTGGTACCCGCAATCGACCAGAGCGTGGCCACGTGCGTGCCGGTGTTGCCGGCCGACTTGTAAAAGCGGATGCCGGTGACCGTCCCGGCTACGTCCGAGCGGAACTTCACACCCAGCTCGACCGAGCTGTCGGGGCCGCTGTCGGCCAGCACCGGCAGGGAGCCTGCCCAGATCGTCGCAACCGCCGGCTGGCTGACCGTCACCGCGACGCCGCCGCCAGGCACCTCCAGGTTGCCGCTGTCGTCCACCGCCCGGCTCTTCAGGGTGAAATTGCCGGCGGCAGCGGGTGTCCAGGCGAAGCTCCAGCTCTCGCGGCCGATGGCCGGGTGCCAGGTCGTTCCTCCATCGAGGGAAACTTCGACGCCACCCACGACGCCCCCGCCGCTGTCCGCGGCGGTGCCGGTGATGGTCACTGTGACACCGGCCTGGAGCGCGGCTCCCGCCGCCGGAGATGTCACGCTCGAGACCGGCGGCGTAACGTCGGTCGAGGCGGCCGCGGGGGTGAGCCCTGCCTGGAGCGAGACCGGCTGGGCGCCCATGTCCGCGAACAGGTTGACGGTCGCCTGCTGCATGCGGACGTCGGTGGTCGCGCCGAGATTCGAACGATCGTGGTTTGCGTCGAGTCCCCACGACCACTCGTAAGAGCCGGTGGCGAAGACGAGAGCTCCGCTCGCGTGCTTGTAGAGCGAGACCCGATGGGTACCCGCGCCGGCGCCGTAGGTGCTGCCGTAGTCTATCAGCCAGTTGGTACTCACCGAGATGGGATTGGCAGAGACGCCGAACAGGCCCGGCGGGCGGAAGCCGTTGTCCTCGTCGACGTTGACCTCGGCGCCGAGCGATCCGGGAGCGAGCGTCGCGGTCTGCCCTGCGCCCAGCGCGGCCACGCTGGTGTTGCGCCAGAGGCGCATCCGGCCCTCGGCCTGCGGCACGGTCAGGGCATCGGTGTAGGGGCCGTTGACGCGGAACAGGTTTCCGGTGAGCGCGTTCTCGGGCCTGCCGCCGTCGGCCGGCGGGCTGAAGCGCGGGTCGCGCCAGGTGCCCGTCCAGGTCGGCGGGTCCTGCGGGTCGATGACGGCGTTGGCGTGGGTCTCCTTGTAGCAGACCAGCGTTCGATACGAGTTCTCCCAGCGCGTCTTCCAGAAGGAGGTGTTGCCGCTGAAGAACCCGAGGCTCACTCCCGCCGCGCGGGCCGCTTCGAAGTTCGAGCGCTGGGCGCCCGACCAGTATTCGTCATGTCCGTTGGACAGCACCAGCTTGTGATTCAGCAGGGCCGGGCCGTTGCGGTCGCTGTCGACGCCCGCATGGTAGGTGACGTCGTATCCGTTGGCTTCGAGCCAGCGGACCATCGGGTACTCGGCGTTGAACACCCAGCTTTCCGTCTCGGCCACGCGGGTGTTGAAGGGGCGGTTGTAGCTGACCTTGTAGGCGCGGCCGACCGCGCCGTTGCCGGTGTACAGGCTGTTTCCGCCGTAGTCATTGTAGGCGTGCCAGGTGAGGTCGGAGGTCTGGAAGAGCACCGCGGAGTGGCTGGCGTCGTCGCGAACGACGAAGACGATGTGGCTCGCGCCCTGCGTGTCGGTGCGGATGGCGCGGGCGAAGTAGATGCCGGAGACCGCGGTCGCCGGGACCGTCCACGAGGCGGAGACCGCCCAGGTGCCGCAGTCGATCAGGCCGGTGGCGTCGGTCGCGCAGGCCGGCTGCGTCTGCGGGAGCGCCGCCGAGGGATTGACGGTGGCGACGAGGCGCGCCCCGCTGCCGCCGTAGTAGCCCATCCGATAGATGTCGAGGCGCCAGGCGGCTGCCGGCGTCTTGACCTTGAAGCCGATGGTACCGCCGCGGTTGACGCTGATGTCGGTGGCAAAGCCCTGGATGGTGGCGTCGCCCGCGCCGCTCACGTCCCAGGTCGACTGCGGGACGCCCGCCTGGCAGTTCTCGGCCTCAATGGCGTTGGCTGGAGCCGCGCAGGAAGCAAGCGCAACCCGGGGGATCACGATGGCGGTCAGCCCAAACACTCCCAGTGCAATGCATTTCGCTCGACTCATGTCTCGTCATCCCCCCTTGACGGCACCTCCCCGCCTGCCGAACCAGGCGCCCGTTGTGAGCGCGGATGGTTGGGAATGGGCGGAGACGAGCCGAGGTCGTTGTGCAGAAATTAAGTTGGCTTGTTTGGGGAGGTAAACACAAGGCGAACGGAGTGTTTTTTTCTAAGCCCTGAATGCCTCAGGTTTTTTCCGTTTCCGTCTTTGCTGTAATTACAGTCCTGCTGTCGCCCGGGGCGAATTTTCTGCGCGAGCGCTCAGTCCAGAGTGCTCGTGCAGGGAAGTCGGACGGTGTCCCACGCGGGCGCCGCAACGCCGGACGAGAAGCCGAGGTTGTCGAAGTGCCGGACGGTCTGGGTGAGCTGGTGATCCCGGAGAAAGGGATAGTTGGAATCCGCTGGGAGGACCGGCTCGTCCACCCCCGAGTGGTAGAGCACGTCCCCGAAGGTCACGCTGACCGGGCCGGCGGCCGGTGCGCCGGTCAGGTTCGCGCACCCGTAGGGCTTCCCGTCGAGGAACACGTAGGCCCTGGTGGTCGAGGCGTAGAGATCGAGGCGCTTCAACTGCATCGGCGCGGCGATCTCCCCGACCAGTGGATGCGGAGGGTACGCCGGATCGGTGAAGGGCTTCAGATCGAGCCGGAAGATGGGACACTGGTTGTTCACGTCCCAGGTCCGCTTGCTGCACACCTGCAGCTCGAGCGCAAAGGGCCAGGGGCCGCGGGTCTGCAGGATGAGCGTGTGGCCCGAGGCGAAATTCTCCTGCACAGGAGGCAGAACGTCGCTGACCAAAAGCTGGGGATACCGCCTGAGTGTGGACCAGAGATCGACGGTCATCGTGGCGTGAACGAAGCTGCCTGCGGACATGTTGGCGCGTTGCTTGGGTGTAGCCCGGAACTTCGCGCCCGTGTCGCTCGCCCAGTCCGCATAGGCGGTCCAAAGTTCCCCCTGCACGACCCCGAGCGCGAACAGGGTTGGCTCCACGGAGTAGTACTGCACGTCCCAGCCCGTCCCGCCCACGACGACGTCCCAGTATCCGTGGTCGGCATGGCTCGTCTCGGTGAAAACGGGATTCGACGAGAGCTGCGCGGTCCAATCCATCGACGGCGCAGCTGCGGGTACTACCTGAAGGTAGCTGCGGGCGATCGCTTTCGGGTGGCTTGCGGCGTCGTGCTGGCCGTTAACGTAGACCTCGCCGCTGGCGGAGGCGGCCTTCACCTGTGCAACGGTAAGGAACGGCGCTGCGTTTCCCGCGGCATCGAGGTGCCCGGGCGAGAGAACTCCCTGGAACGGGCAGCCGCTGTCGAGCGCTTCCACCACCAGGAGGGTGTCCCCCGTCAGGTTTGGCCACTGGACCTCGAAGACCGGCTGGTTGCCCTGCTTGCTGACGCGCGCGAAGAACGCCGCGCCCGCGACCAGCTCGTCGTGGCTGTTGCTACAGCCGCCATTGTAGTAGGTGCGCATCAGCGGCACCGCCCCCGCGGCCGCGGTGGAGAGGGCCTTGAACGCCGCCACCAGACTCAGCGACGAGCGTGCGGTGGCCTCGGCCCCCGCGAAGTAGAGCGTCGATTTCCCGCTGACGGCGGTGCTCACCTGGACGTCGCCTGCGGTGGCCGTATAGAAGGCGATCCCATCGTCGCGCCAGCGCGCGGCCAGGAGCTGAGTTCGCTCCGTCTCGGAAATCGTATACTTCTTCACCCGCGACGCCCCCCAAGTTTCCCCGCCGCACTGGTTGTCGGCACTCGCGGAAGGATCCCCCAGCGCGTAGACCGGGACCCGTCCCCCTCCAGCTTCGGTGAAGACGTAGCCGAGCGTTGCGTCCGCGGCCTTTCGCGTGAACCCTTCGATGTCGCCGCTGAGCACCGTCGTGGTCCACCCGTTGGCGCTGCCCGGCTGGCCGTCCAGCACCGAGCGGATCGCGAACCGATCGCCTGCACACCGGTAGGTGGCGTTCTTCACGGTCACGAGGCCGGTCGCGTCGACGGCTACATCGGCTGCGGCGGGAAGGGGGAATACGCGATAATCCTTCGCCCCGGCTATTGGCTGGAAGGTGATCGAGACGCGATTCGCGTCGACGGTCTGCTGCACGCCCGCCAGCGTCGGCAGGAGAGGAACGCCCTTGGATCCTTGCGCCACGGGAAACTGCGAGTCGACGCCGCTCGGCCCGCCGCCGTCAGGCAGCTGCCCACCACCCGAATGTTGGCAACCGATGACCAGCAGTGAAACGGCGCACAAGCGCGCGGCTTGAAACATTGCTCCTCCTCGACCCGAAGGGAGAACCTATCGGGCGGGCGAGGGTGTGGCAAGCCGCCATCGCTAACCGCAGGCAGCGCGCAGCGCGGCGATCACGCGCTGCTGATCGGCTTCGGTCATCTGGTGGAAGAGCGGCAGGATGATCCCGTGGTCCTGCGCCCGCTCGCTCTCGACGAGGCGCTGGCAACTTCCAGCTGCGCAGTCGCAAGGGGTGGAGCGCCCCGGCTCGCACGCCCACGTGCCAGGGCCATAGGCAGGCTCGCGGTGCGAGCACATCACTCCGCGCCGCGTGGCGATGTTCTGGTCGAGGAGCGCCTGCATCACGGCGACCTGGTCGAGCCGGTCGGCGAGCCGCACGCAGAAGCTCTGCCAGTTGGTGCGTGCCCACGGCGGCTCTACCGGCAAGGTGATGCCGTCGACGCCGGCCAGCTGCTCGGCATACCGCTGCGCGAGCTGCCGGCGGCGAGCGACCGCGGCGGGAAGGCGCTTCAACTGCTCGCGGCCCACTGCGGCCTGGATGTCGGTGAGGCGGTAGTTGTAGCCGACGAACGGATAGCTCTCGAAGATCACCTGCCGCGATGCGTGGCGGGCGGTGTCCGGCACGCTCATGCCGTGCTGCCGCAGGAGGCGGAACTGCGCGGCCCAGTCGTCGCTCGAGGTGGTGATCATCCCGCCGTCGCCGGTCGAGAGCAGCTTGCGCGGATGGAACGAGAAGCAGGCGACGTCGCCGTGCGGCCGGCCGATGCGTTGCCACTCTCCGTCCCAGAGCACCTCGCTGCCGACGGCGCAGGCCGCGTCCTCAACCACGGCCAGCTTCCGGCGCTTGCCGATCTCGACGATCGCCTTCAGCTCGCAAGGCATGCCGATCTGGTGGACGCAGAGGATGGCGCGCGTCCGCGGGGTGATCGCCTCCTCGATGCGCGTCGGGTCGATGTTGAACGTCTCGGGCCGGATATCGACGAACACCGGCAGCGCGCCGCAGTAGCGGACCACGTTGGCGGTGGCGATGTACGAGTGGCTGACGGTGATGACTTCATCACCGGGCCGCACGCCCACCGCCAGCAGCGCCATGTGCAGCGCGGTGGTGCCGTTCGAGACGGCGCAAGCATGGCGCGCGCCCACGAACGCGGCAAACTCGCTCTCGAGGGCCGCGACCTCGGGTCCCTGCGTGACCCAGCCCGAGAGGATGGCGCGGCCCGCGGCCTCCACTTCGTTCTGGTCCATCACCGGCCTGGCAACGGGAATCATCGACAAGGGTTGGGTCAAGGCGTCACCGGACCGTGTGGGCGAATTTGTCGAGCCAGCCGACCAGGAGCCCGAGCCCCTCTTCGAGGCTGACCTTGGCTTCGAAGCCGAGCATCTCGCGCGCCTTGGAGGTGTCGGCGAGGCGTCGGAGCACCTCGACTGCCTTGCGTTCGGCCGGCAACGGCACGTGCCTCGGCTTCAGATTCGACCCCATCGTCTTCAAGAACGCATCGCAGAGCTGCCGCAGCGACGTCTCGCGCCCGCAGGCGACGTTGAACACCTGATCGGAGGCATTGGCCTTCATCGCGAGAAGGTTGGCGCGGGCGATGTCCTCGACGTAGACGAAGTCCATGGTCTGATCGCCTTCGCCGAAGATGACCGGCTCCTGCCCTTTCCTGATCAGCCCGTACCAGCGGATCAGCACCTCGGTGTACTTACCTTCGAGGTCCATGCGCGGGCCGTAGACGTTGAAGTAGCGCATCGCCGTGTAGTTGAGCCCGTTCATGTCGTTGAAGGACCGATAGATGAGCTCGTTGGCCAGCTTGGCCGCGCCGTAGAGCGTGCGGTTGTTGTACGGGTGGTGATCCTCCCGGGTCGGAAACGAATCGGCGGTGCCAAGGACCGAAGCCGACGAGGCGGCCACCAGCTTCTTCACCTTGTGCTTGACGCAGGCCTCGGCCACGTTGAAGGCGCCGTCGAACATCACCTCCAGCGCCTCGCGCGGGTTCTCGGCGCAGCGGGTGATGCGCAGCGCCGCCATGTGGAAGACGTAGTCGGCGCCGGCCACCAGCTTGTCGAGCAGCGCGCGGTCGCGGATGTCGCCCTCGACCAAAGTGGCCCGGCCCGAGCTCAAGGCGGGCTCGATGTTGCGCATCGTCCCGCGCAGCATGTTGTCGAGCAGGACGACCGAGGCCACTCCCTCGCCTGCAAGGAGCTGGTCTGCGATGTGGGAACCGATGAAGCCGGCGCCACCGGTGATGAGGATTCTGGAGCCTGCGAGATCGTTCAACGCGTCACCTCGGATGGGAAACATACTTCAGATGTGCCCGGAGCCGTTGACTGCCGTGACGCCAGGTCTCGGGCGCCGCAGGCCGTCGACCACTTCCGCGAAGAGCGCGCCTGCGGCCTCCGCACGGAATTCGGTGGCCATCCGCTCCCTGCCTGCGGAGCCCATGCGCCGGGCGCTCGCGGGGTCGGCGAGCAGGCGCAGCAGGGCATTGGCCAAGGCTCCGCTATCGCCTCTGGGAACGAGCAAGCCGGTCTCGCCGTCGGCGACGATCTCGGGGATGCCGCCGTCGGCATAGGCAACCACCGGCTTTCCCGCAGCCGAGGCTTCGAGCACGCCGAGCGGACAGGGGTCCGCCAGCGAGGGATGGATGAAGACGTCGATGAGACCGAGGATGTCGTTCACGTCCTTTCGCCATCCCAGCATCAGGACCCTCTCGCCCAGTCCCTGCGCCGCGACCTCCGCCTCGATCTGCGAACGGATCGAGCCGTCACCCACGACCAGCAGCCGCGCCGCGGGGATTGTCCTCGCGACGGAGGCGAAGGCGGCGACGGTATCGGCGTGACCCTTGCTCGGGTCGATCCGCGCGATGATCCCGGCCACGGGCTGCCCGGGTGCGAGGCGCAGTTCACGGCGGAGAGCGTCCAGGCGCTCTGGCAGGGGCGCCGCCGGCACCTCGATGGGGTTCCTGACGGTCACGACTGAGGATGCGGAGAGGCCGTGGCGCAACGCCCCAAGGCGGATGAAGTCGCTCACTGCCACGACGCGCTCGCATCTTGGCAGCTGCCAAAGCGTGCTGCGGGTCAGCCAGGGCCCGACCGAGTAGTGCAGGTGGATGACCTGGGGAATTCGTAACAGGCGTGCGACCCAGCTTGCGACGTAGCAATCCCAGAGTTGTTGCGACGAGTAGACGGCGTCGGGACCGAACCTGCGAGCCTCCCCCAGCAGCCTGGGGAGGACGAGGTGAAGCCTCGCCCAGGACGCGACCTTCAAGTGCAGCGGACGATCGGCGCTCGGATTGGGCCGCCAGCCCGCGTCGAACCGGAACATGGGTGCATTGCTCGCGGCTTCGAAGCGCCGGGCGCTTTCACGATCGCCTTTCCAGTCGTGATGCAGCACGAGTGGATCGTACCGGCCCGCGCGATGGCGAAGGAGAGTTGCCCCGACGCGCGCCTCCGACGCGAAGCCATTGGCGATGAAGACCCCCAGAAGCCGCATGCTCGAATCACTAACATACGAGCAGGGATGGTCGCTCAGCCAGGCCACCAGCCCATCTGCAAACCCCGCCAGAGTCGCGGCCTGCCCCCTCCGTCTTCGACGGCTGCACCGCGGACGCGGTTGATGGCAGGCTGCAGCCCCTTCCAGATCGATGGTCCCAACAGCCGCTTCGCCGAGAGGCGCCACCACCCAGCCGAAGATCGGACGCCCGGCCACAGTTCCTGAGCGAACCTCAGCCGCGCCCGGCACTCATCCATATGTCCGCCGTTGAAAGCGCTCGACGCAGACGAAACGGCCCGCTTGGCCAGGGACCTGGCGAGCAGCTCCGGCCAGGTGCCGGCTTCCGGAAACCTGCCAACGCACCTGGCCAGCACGTCGCTGCCCACGGCGGCGAGCTCATGCAGATCGCTGGTCAGCTGGCCATAGTGCTGATGGCTCATGTTGCTGGTATGCCAACGATAGAAAGCCTGTACGGAATGCACCACGCCAATTGGAGCCTGGGATGCGAATCGCATCCACATCTCGAGATCGCCAGCGTGAGGATATTCCGCCCGGTATCCTCCCAGGCGATGCTGGAGCTCGGTCCGAACGACGGCGCTGGGAGTCGGCACCGGGTTCGCGTGCTCAAAGCAGTGTTGCAGGAACTTCGGGCTGGGAAGGATTCTGGACTCGTCCGAAGCTCCTTCCGGCGCTGGGCCTGAGACGTCGTCGTCGACGATGACCACCGCCATGCCATAGGTCATTCCTAGATCGCGGTGCGCGTTCATCAGCCGCGTCGCACGCGCCAGAGCTCCCGGCGCCAGCGCATCGTCAGCCGAGAGCAGGACGGAGTATTCAGCCGATGCCCATTCGAGCAGCCCTTCGTTATAGGTCGCGATATGTCCGCGGTTCTTCTCATGGCGGCGGAACTCCACCCGCCCGTCGGCAGCGGCGAGACGCCGCCCGACAGCGGGAGTGTCGTCCGAAGAGCAATCGTCGATGATCAGGACGCGGACATCGACGCCTTCCTGGCGCAGGATGCTGCCGACGCTCGCCTCGAGGTAACGGCTGTAGTTGTAGCAGGGAACCACCACATCGACCGCGCCCATTGAACGTCCTTGCCGGCATCGAATTGAATCGGAATATCAATCCACTTTTCGGAGGGTCATCTGCAAAGCCCAGCCGCGCGCGCCGCGATCCTTCCGCGCATCCCACCTCATGATCGCGGTGACCGGCGCGGGCCAGGTCCCGATGACCTTGTCCGCGAGATAGTTCACCACCAGCGCGGTGGCGAAGAGGAAGCCGCCTTCGCGACGGCACTGCCCGATCTCGAAGCCTGCGGCCAGCGTTTCGACCTGGCCCCTGGTGTAATGGCGATGCCAATGCGCCGATCCATCGGTTCGCTTGGTGAAATTGCCGACCACCGCGCGCCTAGAATCGCCGAACCTGCGCTGGTATTCTTCCGAACGGCCGAGAAGCGCGTAGAGGCTCTTGTGCGCCCAGGGTGCTCGGAACTTGAAGTTGTCCGGGTCCATCCACGCCCAGTCCCCCGCGTGAGGCGTGGTGAGCACCAGGGTGCCGCCGGGGATGAGCACGCGACGGATCTCGCGCAGGACCGCAGCCTCGTCGCCGACGTGCTCCAGCGCCTCGATGAAGGTGACGGCGCGGAAATGGCCGTCGGGATACGGCAACGCGACTCCTTCATAGGAACGGATATCAGCGGCGGGGCAAAGCCTGCGCGAATCCTCGACCGCCTTCGGGTCAACGTCGATGCCACTGGCGACCAGCCCGGCCTTCGAGAAGGCTTCGACCAGCCAGCCCTTCCCGCAGCCGACGTCCAGCACGCGATCGCCCGGCGCGCAGACATCGAGGACGTTGCGCAAGGCCCAGCGCAAGCGCCCCCAGGCGAAGCGGGGTTGGGCGAGGAGATCGGCCCGGACGGCAGCTGCTGCTTCGCCCGCCGTGGCTGGATCGCCTGCGCTCATTTCTGGAATGCTAAGGCAAATGTCGCGAGTGTGGAACTGAAACCTGAGCGCGGCTCGAACCACCCGACTTTCCCGATTCTGCCTCATGGCGCGCCGCCCTCCACCGGATGCATCTCGAGCACGTTGATCGACCAGGGAGAGAGCTGAATGTCACGGCCCCGACGTGCCTCCTCTGTGAGGCTCTCGGGCTTCAGCCCTCCCTCGCCGGAGTAGGAGAAGACGCGGGTGGTGCGCAGCGGACCGCAGCTTCCTCCTTGCACCTCGAGCTCGAGCGGCTTCTGCTGCTCGTGGTTCAGGGCGATCAGCACCAGCGTGCCGTCGGCCTTCCGGGTCGCGAAGATCGACGAGGTCCCCGCATCCGTCGAGCGGACGGACACCGAGAGGTCGCCAACCCTGGCTCCTTTGCCGTCGTAATTGCGGAAGGCGCGAAAGGCCCAATAGGCGGCTGACCCGCGCGGCGGCAATGCCCAGTAGAAGGCGGCCTCGACGCCGTTGAGACCGAACTGGCCCAGCGCCTCGGCCAGAGCAAGCCCGCCGCTGATGTGACGCTCGGCGCCGAGGTTGTACTCGCCGATCGAGATTCCCAGGCCCGGGTACTCCTGGTCGATCCAGGCGCGCAAGCGCGGGATCAGCTTGATCGGCTCGCCGATCCACGACTCGTCCCGATAGGTCGGGTCCCAGAGAGCGCGGACGGAGCGGATGCGACGGGCGGAACCCTCGGGATCGATCCACCCATCCTCGTACAGGCCGACGCCGGCGGCCTGTGGATAGAAGTGGACGTCGACCACGTCGACGGTGCGGAGGCCGCTCTTCTCGTCGTGGGCGCGGAGCTGCGAAAGCCACCAAGGCACGAGCGGGCGCCCGCCATGCTTCAGTCGGTCGGTGGGGACGAAGCTCGATCCTTCTGCCTTGTCGGCGGCGGAGTAGAAGAGCGCCGTCCAGCCCCAGGCCACCAGGCCGGCGATGCGCGCTTCGGGGTCGGCGACGCGCACCGCGGTGCCGTAGGAAATCGTGCGCTCAACCAGCTCCTCGGCGGAGAGCCGCTCCGGGTGCACGTCGCGGTGGGTGAAATGCCAGAGCGTCGGCTCGTTGTCGAGGTAGTAGAGTCGCGCGCTCCGCGGCGGCGGGTCCTTTGCGCGGATGGCGCGCACCCACTCGGCGATGAACGACGGCGGCGCGGGGACGCTGCCGGCAGAAGGCGAGCCCGACGGAAGAAGTGCGCCGTCGGCCGCGACCCCGTCGCCGCACCGGTTGGTATCGGGATCGAACCGCTTCTGGTCCGCGTACAACGCCGCCGGGAAGCCGCAGGCAACCGTGTCCTTGGCGACCCAGCCGAGCATCGGCAGTGTGAAGGCGGTGGTCCGCCCCTGCGCGCGATCCTGGGCGAGAAAGATGTCCCAGGGCGGGTTGTCCTTGCCCATGGCCACGTTGCGAAAGAACCAGTCCTTGCCGGTGTTCCAGGCGTTGCCGAGCTTCCAGTTGTACCGGCTCGCCGGGTTGCCGCCCCAGCGGCGGGCGGAGGCCCCGAGCTCGGCCGCCGTCTCTACGTCGCCGAAGGACACGCCATAGATCACCGGGCTGATGAACTGTGTCTTTCCGCAGTCGAGAGTCACCCTGGCCTTGCGCGGGGGAGTGCGCAGGATCTCGCGCTCGCGCTCGGTCAGGGGCGCCGCACCAGTGAAGGCGATGGTTTCAATCTCCACCGGCTCCGACCCGACCGACCGGACTGCGCGAAGCACCAGCCGGTCGAAGGGGAACTCGAGCGGATCGACCGCGCTCGAGGGGATCCAGAGCGAGGTCCATCCGTCGGGGTCGACCGTGCGCGCCTCAGCGCCTGGATGGACGCGGGGGAACGCGGGGCGGGTGCGCGAGTCGAGGTACACCTCGAGAAAATCGCCGAAGGAAGCGGGTGCGCGGTACCGGATGAGCAGGCCGCCGAAGTCGGGCTTGAGCTGCGCGGAGGACAATATCCAACCGGCGAATCCCGAGAAATCCACCCTCGCCGGCCGGCCGGGCGACAGGCTGTGCTGGGCCCAGCCCAGGTCGGTCCAGCCCTGCTCCAGGGCGCCTTGGCTCAGCACCTTACGCACCAGTTCCTGTGGAGACTGCGGACGCCCCGCGGGATGCACCTTACCCTCGGGGGAGGGCCGGGCCTGCCCGGCTCCGCCCAGAGCAGGCGCGAAAGCCATCGCACAAGCAAGTCCAATAGCCGCGGTGTGGAGGCGCCGAAGCCTCATTGGCTGGTGGCCTCGCCTGCCGAAACCGCGTGCTCCGATGACCCGCCCGTCAGCACCTGCCCTCCTCGCCTCGGCCAGGGCCAGGCCCCGGTCGAAAGGGCGAGCTTGCCCGCCAGCATGGCGGCGGGCGCAAGGAGGAGCGGCGAAATCCACAGGCTGACGCCGATATCTCCGTAGGCCTGGTCGATGTAGAGGAAGACAATGACGATGCACATCAAGGCGCCGGTGCGATCCTCCGGCCGCGAGGCCACGCGATAGGAGCGCGCCGCGAGAAAGACGGTCGCGACCAGCAAGGCCCAGATGGAGGCCACTCCGAACGCGCCGGTGAAAGCGAAGAGCGCCAGCACGCTGTTGTGCGGGATGTATCGATACTGCGCATAGAGTTCCGAGACGTCGTCGAGCCTGGCGTACTCGATGTATTCGTGTCCGAAGCCGACACCCATCCACGGGTGTTCGGAGATGTTGAGCACCAGGTTCGTGTTCTCCTTGTCGCGCCAAAGGCTGGACGCGTCGGTCTCCGAGTCGACCACCGAGCGCACGGTTGCGACCGGCGCAAACAGGCCACCGCCTCCGGCATTCCATCCCGCCGCGAGGTAGACGCAGGCGAGCGGCATGAAGACGAGAGCAGCGCGGGCGACCCGCCGCTTCCAGGGCGTCCAGGGACTCGCCAGCGCGACAATGACCAGCGCGCCCGCCAGCATGACCCAGGCCAGCCGCCGGGTGTTGCAGACCATTCCCGCGATGATGATCGCGGCCGCCGGAAGGCTCAGCCAGTGGCGCCCGAGCCCGGCGACCCGCTCGTTTCGCAGAATCAGGAGCAGCATCAGCGCGGCGACGAAGAGCGCCGAGTCTGCGTGCGTAGTGGCGTAGGCCAGCGGACCACCGTCCGGTGCGACGACGGTATACCGGACGAACACCGCGAGCACGGCGCGGTAGACTCCTGCCGCCACCAAGGCCAGCCCCAGCATCCGCATGTCCCGGCCCCCTCTGAAGCCGGCGTGCAAGAGCACCACGAGCAGCGGTCCGTAGAGCGGCTTCTGCAGTTGCCAGAGCGAGTTGCCGAAGTCGCCTCCGTGCGAAAGTCCCCAGGCCCAGAACACCAGGATGCTGCCAGCTGTGAGCAGAGCCCCCAGCAGCAAAGGCCGGGGCAGCGGCACGAAACCCCCGCCGTCGATTGGCGAGCCGCGAGCCCGCCGGGCCACGTGCACGATCAGCAGGTAACCCATCAGGATGTCAAAGCCGCTGAACTTGAGGGCCCCGACATGGGTGACGAGATTCAGGTTGCCGAGGAGCGCCGTCCCGGCGAGCTGCCACGGCGTGCTGAAGAGATACCCGGCGAAGCGTTCGTAGGGAGCCTCCAGGGTGAGTCCCAGAAAGAGCAGAGACAGGAGGGACCAGCGCAGGGGAACGAACCACGCCAGCACGAGGACGCCCAAGGCTAGCATCGCCGCCATCATGGCCGCGAAGTTGCCGTCTGTGAGGATGTTCAGAGCGAGGCCGAGCGCGCCGAGAAGACCAACCAGCAGCAGGCTGCCCAGGTCGGAGGAGTTGTTTGACCTGGAAGGCGCCACCGCCGCCCTGTTCACGGCAAGTGCACCTCGCCGATGACGGCCAGGCCGAGCTGCCGCTCGACCTGCCAGCGCTCGAAGACGAGCCCGGAGCGAAGGTCGCGCAGCAGGGCGGCAAGGATGCCCAGGAGCAGGCCCATCGCCACTCCCGCCGCCAGCACGAACTTCTTGTTGGGCTTGCTCGGCGCCCTCGGCAGCGTTGCGGGTCGCAGCACTCCGTACCGGTAGTGGAAGGCCGCCCGCTGCGCCTCCAACTCGGTCTTCACCAAGTCGATCTTTTCCGCCAGGCTCGAGTAGCGGCCGAGCTCGTACTTCAAGTCGGCCTTCGCCTGCTCCACGTCGGGCGATTCTACCTCGTCGCCCAGGGAGCGGCCGATCCGCAGCGCCTCGACCGTGAGCGGCCCCGGGGAGTCTCCCTCGTTGGTTTCGAAGGCGGGGCCACCCCGGCGCTCGTACTGGTCCTGCAGCTGGCGAAACTCCTGGCGCAGGAGCGAAAGCTGCGGGTTCTCCTCGCGCTCCTGCTGCTGCAGCGTCTGCTGCAGATCGATGACCGCGGGGTGAAACTCGGAGAAGGTCTGCTTCAGCTCGGCCAGCTTGGAGGCGAGGTCGGCGATCCGCCGGCGGCGGAAGTCCTCCATCTCGAAGATCACCTGCTGCTTGGAACGAATCTGCGAGCTCAGGCGCTGGAGGTCGGTGTCGACAGGGCGGCGCGCGACCGCGGCTGACTCGGCGATCGGCCTGGCCTTGCGCGCAGCGCTCTTGGGCGGTCCGCGCAGGAGCTGCACGCGCTCCAGTGCCGCATGCACCCTTTCGCGCGCGTCGAGGGAGCGCCCTTGCAGGAGCCCGACCGCTTCCGAGATGGCGGACACTTCCTTGTATTGGCGCGCCTCGAGGAAGTTTTCGTGCGCTGCCTGGATCAGCCGGTAGGCCGTCCTGGCGTCGGGCCAGTCGATCCCGATGGTGACCGTATCCTCGGTGGTCTGCACGACGATCTTCTGCTCCAGCGTGCCGATCATCTGCTCTTCCTTGATGTCGTCGGCCAGCGTCCCCTGGACGATCTTCAAAAGCGAGTCCTTGACGCGCAGGAGCGGCGCGCGCGACTGCTCGAAGGCATGGACCAGATCGGTCTTGCGGACCAGCGAGATAAGGTTGTCGTGACCCAGGATCAGATCGCCTGCCGCGCGGCTCGGGAGCTCCCAATCCCAGGCGCGACTGATGCCTGCCAGCGTGTTGATCACGAGGTTTCGCTGCGCCTGGATTTTTACCTCGCAGTGATACGTCTTGGGCAAGACCGCAAGCGCCAGCACCGTGGCTGCGACCGTGCAAACGAAGACGGCCAGCACCGTCAGCCAGCGACGTCGCACCGAATGGAGCACGAACTTCAGGTAATCGCGCAGCTTGGCGTAATCGAAGAGGTCGGCGTCGGAGCCGTCGAATTCCGGCGGCGACGTGGGCGGCCAATCGGGACGCGAGGGGGAACCGCGCGCATCCGGCGCCGAATCGCCTGCGCGCGCTGGCTGCAGGGAAGATGCCATGGGAGGTCTACCGGGCATCATAGTCTGAAGTAGGCATACTTCAAGGCAACCACGTAGGCGATGCAGAAGGCGAGAAAGAAGAAGAGTGCACGCTTGAAGCCGCGCTGGGGGCTCGAACCGCGCGCCGACAGGGCCGGAACGACGATGACCGCGAAGAGGACGGAGAGCAGGAGCAGCTTCTGCATCAGAAGTCCTCTTGCAGGCTGCTGGAGACGCCGGCGAAGGCGCTCCACTGCAGCGAACTCTGCGAGAGCGCCGGCACCACGGGAGCACTGGCAACGGTGAGGACCTTCGCCTCGCGGAGGCCGACGCTGAAGGCCGCGCGCTTGCTGAAGCGGAAGCCAGCCGAAGCTTCGGCGACCGCGCCCCACTGGCCCGCGAAGGGTCCGCTGACCGCGCGAGCGCCCGAGGCGCTGCCCGCGAGTGAGAGCCAGGAGAGGGGCGCGTAGGCGAGGGCACCGGACGCTTTGGCCTGGAAGTAACCGGCGCCGGTGAGCGGATCGACGAGTGGCTGGGTGGCGGCGCTCAAGGAGAGCGAGAGTGTCTGGGCGCGCAGCGGGACCGTATGCGCCAGCGAGATCGAGACGGTGGGCAAGGCGCTGGTCTGGTTCAGCCGACTGCCGGAGTTGCGGGTCGCAGCGGCGCCGAGGCCGACCGTGCCCGACGAGGTTGGCGAAAACCTGCGCGCCCAGGTGACCTGTCCGCCGATGGTCACGGCGCGTTCCTCGGAGATGGCGCCCGGGGTCCCGGTTGTCGCGACCGAGGAAGAGATCGAGCCGGACCAGGCATCGAGCGGGTCTGCCTGCCACCGTCCGCTGGTTGCCAGCGTGGCCGAGCGCTGTCTCGGCAGCAGCGCCTCTGCCTCGGCGCCGACCCCCCCGGTCGTCGCGATTCCCGCGCTCGCTCCGGCTTGCAGAAGCGAGGAGAAGATGTACCCCGCGCCCAGCTGCCCGCTGGCGGAGCCGACCGAGACGAAGCGCGTCCCGGGAAGCCGGTTGATGGGCGGTGGCGACGCCGTTCCCGATGCCCCCACCGGCGACTGGGCGAGCGGCGAAAAATCCTGTTGTCCGACGGTGCCGCCCGCGCCGCCGGTGAGCGTGAGCCGCCCCGACCTGCCCGAGGCGCTCAACTGCAGCGCATTGAAGAGGCCTGTCGCGGCACCCGACTGATCGGTGAAGCGAAGAGTCGGTGAGTAGGTCCCGCTGATGAGGACCCTCTCCACGGTGGAGCTCAAGCTGGCCGACCCGGACAGCGTGCCGCTTCGCACCACCGCGTCGGTCGCGGGATCGGAGTTCGCGCTCCCGTCGGCCTGCGCGGCGAGCGTCAGGTTGATCGGAGCGGCGAACAACACTGCGGCGAGACACCCCACCATGGCCTACTCGACGACCACGGTGTCGCCGGGCTGCATCTCGAAGTGCGCGCCCGGGCCGTCGCCGCGCAGCAAGGGTTCCCAGCTGAAGCGGATGCGCGCGGGGGAGGGGCCGGTCCGCACCACGAAGATGCGGTCGCGGTGCGCGAAGTCGTTGAGGCCGCCCGCGAGGAGCAGGATCTGGAGAAGCGTCGCGCTGCGCTCGGTGCTCATGATTCCGGGCCGCGCCACTTCGCCCGCCACCGACACCGCCAGCGGCCGCACCTCTTCGACTGAGATGGTCACCGCAGGCACCTTGACGAAGTCCTTGTAGCGGGTCTCGAGTTGCTGGCCCAGCGCCGAGGGCGTGTAGCCGGCGGCCGCGACGTCGTTCAGGAGCGGCAGCGAGACGTACCCGTCGTCGCGGACCTTGGCGCGGGTGTTGAACTGATCCTGCCCGAACAGGCGCATCTGGATGGTGTCGCCCGGGCCGATGACGAACCTCTTCTGCGGCGGGTCCGGCTGGCTGTAGTCCTGGACCCAGACATACCTGCCCAGATTGGCGCAACCGACCAGCGCAGCCGCGCCGAGCGCCATCGTCCACCAGGGTGTGCGGCTCATCGCGTCTTCCTTCTCACGACTTCCCGGCACTGGGCAACTCGTTGCTTTGCTTCGGCGGGCGATGGCCGCGTGGTATCGCTCCACCGGACGATGGAGACTCCACCGCAAGGCTCCGACAACGCCCGGCTGGTGGCCCGCAACACGCTTGCCCTGATCCTCTCCCAGTTCGTCACCGCCCCGCTCTCCCTGCTGGTGAACGCGGTGATGGGCCGGTACCTCGGTCCCGAGGACTTCGGCCTGCTTTACCTGCTCTTCACCACGACCGCTTTCGTCTTCATGGTCGTGGAGTGGGGCCAGCAGGCGACTTTGACCAGCATGGTGGCGCGCACGCCCGAACGGACGGGCGTTCTGCTCGGGTCGGCGCTCCTCTTCCGGCTCCCGCTGGGTTTAGCGGCCTACGGAATCTCCGCCGCCAGCCTGCTGCTCCTCGGTCATCCTGCCTCGGTTCAATGGCCGTATCTCATGGCTTTCGTGCAGAGCGCCCTGGCCAGCCTCGCTGGGGCCTTCTTCGCCGTCCTGCGCGGCCAGGAGCGCATCTCGTTCGTCGTCCGGGTCACCGTTGCCACGGCACTCCTGGGAGCCGCGGCCCAGGTGGGGGCGTTGCTGTTGGGCTGCCGGCTGACGGGCTTCCTCTGGGTGAACATCGCCATTGCGGCCTTCTCGCTGGGCATCTCGATCGTTCTCCAGCGCAAGGTCACGACCGGCGCGCTGCAGCCCGAATGGCAGGCCACGAAAGTCCTCGCCCGGACCGGCACCACCTTCATGCTGCTCGGCGCGATGCTAGCCCTGCAGCCTTACGTCGACGCGATCATCCTGGCGCGCCTCGCCCCCGCTCAGGTGGTCGGATGGTACGCGGCGGCGCTGAAGATTCAGAACGTCGTCATCTTTCCCTCGACGACGCTGGCCACCGCGCTCTACCCGACGCTCTCCCGGCTCCATGCCGAGTCGGAGCAGGCGTGGGCAAACCTGGCGCGCTCGGCGCTGGAGGCGGTCGCCATCTTCGCCGTTCCAGCCTCGCTGGGATGCCTGCTCTTCGCAGACGTCGGCATCTCGCTCTTCAGCCGGACCACCTTCGGGCCCGCCGCCGACAATCTGCGGATGCTCTCGCCCTTCGTCTTCCTCGTTTACTTCAACATCGTGCTGGGCACCTCGCTGATGGCGGCGGGCAAGCAGGTTCGCTGGGCCTGGGCGCAATCGGCCTGCGTCGTCATCAGTCTCGTCGCCGATCCGCTGCTGGTGCCCCTCTTTCAGCAGCGCTTCGGCAACGGCGGCCTGGGAATCGGCGTCGCTACGGTGATCAGCGAACTGATGATGGCAGCGTCGGCACTGGCGCTGGCGCCGCGCGGACTGATCGGCGGCTCGCTGATCAGGACGCTCCTGCGCACCCTGATCGCGGGCGGAGCCATGTGCGCGGCGGCGCTGGTCACACGGGGCCTGTGGTGGCCGTTTTCGATCGCCGCGGCGCTGGGCACCTACGCCGCGACGCTCTTCGCGATTGGAGGCGTGGGCGTCGAGCAGCGGCGGCTGTTCACCACTGTAGTGGCGAGCAGGCTTCGCCGGAAGCTCTAGGCTTCCACCTCACGCAGGGTCATGCTGACTTGCCGCCGGTCTTGTCTTCGCGGGCCGTCCGGATCCAGTCGTCGGACTTGCGGAAAGAGTGCCCCGCTGTGAGCGCAAGCTTCCAGGCCACGAAGGCGGGAGCGCGGCACAGGTCGAGGAGTCCGCGCAGCCCCGTCCTTGAAAGCTGCCAGCCACGCAAGACATACGCAACCAGGCTCAGGCCGCAGATCGACCACGCGATCAGCGAGACGGACGGGAACCCCTGGCGCCACGCCAGCGCGCAGGAGGCGGACAGGCCAAGCATGACTCCCAAGGCCAGGAACGAGAGGGGCGGCACGAGAAGGTCCAGCGCCAGGTCGGCCAGCACGCGGTCGCGCCTGGCCAGGGCACGTCCGATCAAACGCGGCGCATGCTGGCGCGCCAGCTTGAAGCGGCCACCTTCCCAGCGCAGGCGCTGCGACCGCGAGGACTTCTCGCCGGCAACCATCTCGCCGTAGACGTGCGCTTCACCCGCGTAGTGGACGCGGTGGCCGGCCTCGCCGAGCCGGATGCCGTACTCCACGTCCTCGACCAGCGAAAAAGCCCCATACGGCACTTCGGCGAGGAGCGCGCGCGTGAAGCCCATGCCGTTGCCCCGCAAGCCGCAGGAAACCGAGAGCCGCTCCCGCGCCTGCGAGCGGAGCACGTGAAAGATGGCGAAGGCGATGACCATGAGCCGCGTGCGCCAGGACACCTCGCGGTTCCTCACTGCGTAGTCCACCTGCACGGCTTGCGCGCCTGCTTGCAGGCGGGCGGCCATGGCGCCGAGCAGATTCGGCGAAACGAGTGTATCCGCGTCGACGACCACCATCGCGTCGGCCGATCCCGCGAGGCAGTACCCGAAGGCAGACTCGAGCGCGTAGCCCTTCCCTCGCCGGGCCTGGTCGGCGCGCTCCAGCACGCTGGCGCCAGCTTCCCGGGCGCGCGCCGCCGTTTGGTCCGCGCAGTTGTCGGCCACCACCAGCACGCGGAAGAGCTCGCGGGGGTAGTCGATGGCAAGCAGGCTCCGCACCGTCTCTCTGATGCTGGCCTCTTCGTCATGCGCCGGGACCACGATGTCGAAGCGCAACCTGGCCGCGCCTGGGGCAGGAAATTCCTGGCAGCGGGAGAGCAGCGTCAGCCCCAGGAGGTAGATGGCCGGGACCAGCACCGGCGCGGCGGCGAGCGCGAGCGCGAGATCGAGCGAAGACATGCGCTGGTCATTCTATCCTGATTCACCAGGGCATTCTCCTTGTGTACGGTCCGGTACCGATCTATCTGGTGTGTTCTCCCCGCGTCGAGGATGTGACCGCCCGTGGTTCGCCCCCGCCGACTGCTCTTCGTTACTCCCTACCTTCCCAGCCCGCCCGGATTCGGCGGGCAACGGCGCATGCACGGGCTCTTCAGCGGACTGGCGCGATCGCACGCCGTCTCCGTGCTCTCGCTGGTCAATCCGGCCAATCCGCGGGAGGCCTCGCCGGAGGCGACGCGAGGCTATTGCGAGAGGGTTGTCACCGTGCCGAACCCGGCCTTTGCCCTCTCCAGCATCGGCAAGCGGGTGTTGCAGTTGCGGTCGCTTGCGTCGACGCGGAGCTTCGAGTGGCGATCGCACGTAGTGCCTGGCCTGCTGCGGGCCCTTGGGACGCTGCTGGCCCAGGAGAGCTACGACGTCGTCACCTTCGAGTTCTCCCAGATGGCGCCTTACCGACGCTGGCTGCCCAAGGACGGAGCGCGGCCCGTCTTCGTCCTGGACGAGCACAACATCGAATACGAGATCCTCGAGCGGACGGCGGCGGCGGAGGGCGGCCTGTCACGGCGGATCTACAACGGCATCAACATGAGGAAGCTGCGCCGTGAGGAGCGGCACGCCTTTGGCGCTTTCGACGGCTGCACCGTCACCTCCGCGCATGACGAAGGGCTCCTGCTGCGGGACGCGCCTCTCGCGGCGACCGCGGTGATCCCCAACGCCGTCGATCTGGATTTCTTCAAGCCGCTCGCGGGAGCCCCGGTGCCGAATACGATCCTCTTCTTCGGCGCCCACAACTATTTCCCCAATGCAGACGGCCTCCGGTACTTCCTCTCCGAGTGCATGCCGCTCTTGAAGAGGACCGTGCCTGGGGTGAAGCTGCGCGTGGTCGGCCACACGCCGTCCGGCTTTCAGTCGCTCGCCAGCGAGAGCGTCCAGATGGTCGGGTTCGTGGACGACATCCGCGTCGAGCTTGCGGGCGCAGCCGTGGTGATCGCCCCGCTGCGGATCGGAGGGGGCACCCGCCTGAAGATCCTCGAAGCGATGGCGATGGGAAGACCGGTCGTCTCGACCCGGCTCGGCGCCGAGGGCCTGGAGGTGCTCCCGGACCGTGATCTGCTCGTCGCCGACGAGCCCGCTGCATTTGCCGGCGCGATCGCCCGCGTGCTCTCGGACGACGTCCTCGGCCGCACGCTGGGAGCCGCCGCCCGGCGCCTCGTCGAGGACCGCTATGGCTGGGAGGCAACGGTCGCGCGACTCGAACGGTTCCATGAACGACTGCTCGCTGCCCGGATCTCCGCTTGACTGACCACCAGCGCCGGGCCTTATCCTCCTCGCTGTGAGCGAGCCGGGGAGCGTCTCCGCGGGGCAGGGACCGCACCTGCTCGCTCGCTTCCGGCGCGTCACCACCTCCGGCAGCTTCATGGGCGAGGTCGACGGCCTTCGCTTTGTCGCCATCTTTGTCGTCGTCCTCTTCCACCTTGCCGTCGGCCTTTCGATCAAAGCGCCAGCCGACTACGCGCGCCCTCCCGGAGGGTGGCTCGCCGCCGTCGCCTGGAACGGCTTCCGCGGCGTCGAGTTGTTCTTCGTCATCAGCGGATTCATCCTGGCGCTGCCTTTCGCCACCCACTTCCTCGCGAACGGGCCGCGCGTGGGCCTCAAGCCGTACTTCCTGCGGCGGGTCACGCGGCTGGAACCGCCTTACCTTCTCTGCATGCTGCTGCTCTTCGGCTTGCAGGTCGGCGTCCGCGGCCGCAGCGCCGGCGCGCTCTGGCCGCACCTCGCCGCCAGTCTGGGCTATCTGCACAACCTGATCTACGCGAGCGAGAGCCCGATCAACAACGTCGCCTGGTCGCTCGAGGTGGAGATCCAGTTCTATCTCCTGGCACCGCTGCTCGCGGTGCTCTTCGCCATCCGCAACAAGCTGCTGCGCCGGGCCACCCTGGTTGCCCTCTGCGCCGCGTCCACGGTCTTCGCCTGGCAGTTCCTGCAACCGGGGCAGCGCGCTTTCCTCAGCCTTGCGCGCTTTCTTCACTTCTTCCTCATCGGCTTCCTGCTCGCCGACATCTACCTGACCGACTGGGCGCAAAAGCCCGCGCGCTCGCTCCGCTGGGACCTGGTGTCGCTGGTGGGCTGGCCGCTGCTGTTTCTTGCCTGGAGCTCGAGCGCCTTACCTGCACCCGGGCTCGCCCCCGCGAACGAGCCGGCGCTCACCGCATTCCTCTTCCCGGTGGCGGTCTTCTTCCTCTATTGCGCCGCCTTCCGCGGGCGGCTCACCAACCGCTTCTTCACCAATCCCTGGATCACGACCGTTGGTGGCATGTGCTACACGATCTACCTGCTGCACAACCCGGCGCTGAACATCATCCTGGCCCAGACCAGCGGGCTCGCGCCGTCAGGCTCCTATGCTGCAAATCTGTTGCTGCAGCTGGCACTGGTCGCGCCGCTGCTGCTTGTACCCTGCGCGCTGTATTTTCTCTGGGTGGAAAAGCCGTGCATGCGGCGTGGCTGGCCAGGGGTGCTGCTCGGCAGGGTGCGCTCAGCCCTTGGGTAGCGTCCGCAAGGGCCGGGCTGGAACGCCGGCGACGAGCTCCCCTGGCTCGACGTCCTTGGTCACCACCGCCCCGGCGCCGACCACACAGCCTTGCCCCAGGGTGACGCCCGGCAGAATGTGCGCGCCTGCGGAGATGAGACAGCCGTCTTCGACGCGGATGGGCCGCGGCTCGACCTTGCCGCCGCGGCGATACCCATACGCGAGGTCGTGGTTGGCGGTGACGAAGGTCACTCCGTGTCCGACAGCCACGCGATCACCGATCCAGACTTCCGCCTCGAGCTCGAGGAAGACGCGGAAGTTGATCATGCAGTCCTTGCCGATCCGCAGGCGCCCGGCCACGTCGCCCGTGCCCCAGATCGTCAGGTAGCCATTGATGACGCTGCCCTGGCCGATGCGGAGGCCGCCCGCGCGGTAGATCTGCGCCCGCAGGCGGTTGAACGAATGATGCGGGAGCAATCCCGCCGCCGCCCCCGCCAGGAGCAGTCGCGGCCGGACCCCGTCGAGCTCCTCGCGGAGAGCGCGCAGCACACGACCCGTCAAATTGGGACGCGAGGAGTCATCTGCGGCCATGACGGCCATGTAGCAGGAATCAACCCGCAAGCGAACATCCTGCTCAGCCCAGCAGCCCAGCGACCTCGTCGGCGATGGCCAGCGCCGCCGTCAGTCCCGGCGATTCGATCCCGTAGAGGTTGATCAACCCGCCCACTCCGTGGACCTGCTGATCCTGAAGGACGAAGTCCTGCGCGGGAGTGCCGGCCGCGCCCAGCCTGGGGCGGATGCCGGTGTACCCTGGCTGGAGCGCATCCGCGGGCAAGCCTGGCCAGTAGCGGCGGATCGCCTTCTCGAACGCCGGCGCCCGCGCTTCGTCGAACCGGTAGTCGACGCGGTCGATCCACGCGATGTCCGGTCCGAAGCGGCCGCGGCCGGCGAGGTCGAGGGTGAGGTGGATTCCCAGGCCGCCCCCAGCCGCGACCGGATAGACGAGCCGCGAGAACGGCGGCGCGCCCGAGAGGGTGAAGTAGTGGCCGATGGCGTAGTAGGAGGCGGGGATGGTGGAGGCGGGGACTCCCTCGATGGAGCGCGCCACCGCCTGCGCCCAGAGGCCGGCCGAGTTGACCACCTTCGCGCAACGCAGCGTGGCCGGCGCCGCGCCGCCGACCCGGAGCTCGATTCCACCGCCCCCCGCACTGCCCGAGAGGAGCGGCGCGTCGAGGGCGACCAGGGCGCCGTGCCTCTGCGCGTCGCCCAAAAACGCGCGCATCAGCTGGTGCGAATCGACGATGCCGGTTTCGGCGCTGAGCAGTCCGGCGACGGCGCGAAGCTCCGGCTCGAGCGCGCGAACCTCTCCGCCCCCGAGCAGGCTGAGCCCCTCGACGCCGTTGGCCGCGCCCTGCTCCAGATACGAGCGCAGCGCGGGCACCTCTTCTTCCCGGGTGGCGACGATCAGCTTGCCGACCTTGCGGTGCGGAACGCCGTTCGCCGCCGCATAAGCGTAGAGGGCCCGCCGGCCCGCGACGCAGAGCCGGGCCTTGAGCGAACCGGGCGCGTAATACATGCCGCCGTGGATCACCTCCGAGTTGCGCGAGCTGGTGTGCATGCCGATCTGGCGCTCCGCCTCGAGGATGGCCACTTCGTGCCCCTGGAGGGCGAGGGCACGCGCCACCGCGAGGCCGACCACGCCGGCGCCGATCACCGCCACCTCGACCTCCGCATCCACTCCCACGCCGCCGATTGTAGCGCGCGGCGAGGAGGCCAGGTTCGGGTTAGGGTGGGCCGTGCCCGCCGGCCAAGAGCGCGCTTCCCCGAAAGCCCTGGCGCGGATCGGGGCCGCCGCTGCCGTGCTCCACTTCGCGGCCGTGGCGGCGCTCCTCCTCTGTTCCAGGGCGATCGGCGAGCGGCTGCCGATCCTCGCGGCCCTCCTTTACGCGCCGCGGCTGCTTTACGCGGCGCCGCTCCTCCTCCTCACGCCGCTGCTCTGGTTCTGCGGGCCGCGGCGGCTGCTCTGGCTGCAAGCCCTCACCGCGCTCCTCGTCGCCGGTCCGCTGATGGGCCTGCACCTGAACCCACCGCGCCCGCCGCGGCCTTCGATCCGGCTGCTCACCTACAACGTCTGGTTCGGGGCCCGCGACCCGGCGGCGATCGCGCGCGAGGCCGCCGCCGCGAACCCGGACATCGTCCTTTTCCAGGCCGCCGCGCACGCCGCGGACGTGGCGCTGCAGGTTCCGCCCTTCGACCGCTTCCACTACCTGCACGAGTCGGATTTCGTGGTGGCGAGCCGCTACCCCATCCGCTTCGTCGCCGCCGGACGTCCGCGCCCGCCGCGCCTCGGGCCGCCCTGGGTCCGCTTCGAGGCCGAGACGCCGCTCGGCGCGCTGGCGATCTTCAGCGTCCACCCGCACTCGCCCCGAGCCGCCTTGAAGCAGCTTCTCGGCAGGGGCGTGTTGCGGCTCCTTCCGGGCGGGCCTCCCCTCGAGGCGGGAGGCGCCTTCCAGCTGCTCGAGCGCCAACTCGGGGAGATCGACGAGGCCTCCCGCGACGCCGGCCCGCTCCTGGTGCTGGCAGGCGACTTCAACGTCCCCGAGGGCAGCGCGCTGCTGGATGGACGGTTCGCGGCGACCGAGGACGCGTTCGCCTCCGCCGGATTCGGCTACGGCTACACCTTCCCGGCCGGTGAGCGGCGGCTGCCGTGGATGAGGCTGGACCGCGTGCTGGTGGGCCGCGGCCTGACGGCGATCTCCGCCCGCGTCGCGGGCGAGAAGGGCTCGGACCATGCCGCCCTGGTGGTGGAGATCGCGCGGCGCTGAAGGCGTCCGTCGGGAGTCAGGCCGGGCTCAGCAGCACCGTGCCGACGATCCTCTCGCGCTCGATCAACTCGATGGTATGCCGGGCATCCTCCAGGCGGGTCCGGCCGATCTCCACGCAGAGCAGCACCGCGTCCGCCGCCAGCGCCAGGGGCAGGATGAGGGGGTTCTCCGCCACCGCCTCGATGGCGATGATGGTCGCTCGCGAAGCCGGCGCTCCCCGGCCCGCCGGTCCGTCCCAGCCCCCGGAGCCCGAGGTCCAGGTCGATCCCTTGGGTTCCGGGGGGACCTCCGGCGCGATGTCATCGCTGAGATCGAGCACCAGCGTCGCGATCTGGTCGAGGTCCATCCCCTCCGCATTCACCACCCGCACCGGGCTCATGCGAATGGCTCCGCCCACCTCGCCGAGGGCCTTGGCGATGTGAAGGACCGAAGTGCCCGGCGCGGCCGGCACCACCACCAGCGACTTCCATTCGCGGCGACGCGTGGCGAACCACAACTCCTGGAGTTCGCGCGAGGGCAGCCTCCCGCCAGGCCCCGTGCGGGTCTCTTGCTTCACCGGCCGGACCACGCTCATCGCCTCCTCATCTCCTGACCGTACCCCAAGCCGCCCATCGAACGAAGCGCGTGTTATGGGGGGCGGATGCGTCGGGTCCGAATCGGCTCCTTGTGGGTGGACGCGCTCTCCTTCGAGGGCGTGCTCGCGGCCGTCGAGCAATTGCGGGTCTCCGGAAAAGGCGGGGCCCTCTTCACTCCCAACATCGATCACATCGTCACCGCCGAGTCGCACGCCGGCCTGCGCGAGGCCTACGCGGCCGCCGATCTGACCGTCGCCGACGGGCAGTGGGTGGTGTGGGCGTCGCGGCTGCTCGGGACGCCGCTGCCCGCGAAGATCTCCGGCTCCGATCTCTTGCTGCCGCTGGCGCGAGACGCGGGAAAGAAAGGGCGGCCCATCTACCTGCTGGGCGGGAGCCCGGGCGTTGCCGAGGCCGCCGCGCGCAGGCTCGAGAAAGAAGGCGCCATCATCTGCGGCGTGGAATCGCCGTCGATCGATCTCTCCCAGCCACAGGACGAGCTGGTCGCGCGCATCGCGGCGACGAAGCCCGGCTTCGTGCTCGTCGCTCTCGGTTGCCCGAAGCAGGAGTTGTGGATCCACCAGCAGCGTGCGCGACTGCGGCCTGCCGTCCTGGTCGGCATCGGCGGCACCCTCGACTTCCTTGCCGGGCGCATCCGGCGCGCGCCTCCATGGATTTCGCGCGCGGGCCTGGAGTGGGCGTTCCGGCTGGTTCACGAGCCCCGGCGGCTGGCGCGGCGCTATCTCATCAAGGATCCCATGTTCCTCGGGATCCTCCTCAGAACGCTGCGGGAGCCCCGCGCCCGGCGAACCATCGAACGGCCCTGACAGTGTCACTGTAATAGAAGCAGCAGCAACGCCTGTTATTCTGGCCACTTGTAAATTGGGGGTGGAGAGCGCTTGCTCCACCCACCCCGGCTGTCGGAGAATTGGGCAGTTTTCAGGGGGGTTGGTGTCGAAATTTGATGACAGCGGCGAGCTGGCTCCGCGAGCCAGAGAATCAGGGCTTGGGCCAGGCTTCACGTCGCGGCTGAATCTCGCTGTCGATCTGGCCGTGCTGGTCCTGGTGATCTTCGTTCCTTTCTGGAGGACGGGCTCGCTGCCGCATGCACAGCTCCGTCTCCTCGTCTGGGTGACGGGCGCGCTCGCCTCCGCCTGGATCGTCACCGCGGCCTCGCTGCGCCACTACGCCACGTTCGCCTACCAGCGCGAGCTGATGGACGAGATGGCCATGATCACCATCATGGTGTTCGCGGTCACCACCATGCTCGCCTTGCTCCACCTGCTGGCGCCCGCCGGCACCTGGCTGCCGCGCATGCCGCAGGTGCTCGTCTCCCTCTGGGCCCTGACCATGCTGCTGCGCATCGGCATCTTCCGCCCGGTCGCCAAGCGTGAGCCGCCCGTCGACCAGGTCCTGGTGGTGGGCATCAACCCCGTCGCCCGCCTCACCTCGCAGGACCTGCGCCGCCGTGGCCGCGATCGCGTGGTCGGGCACCTGCGCTTCGCCGGAGAAGGCGACAAGGATCTGGAGCTGCTGCAGCGGACCTACGCGGCCGAGAGTCCCGTTCCGCACCTCCTCGGAGAAGCGAGCGAGATCGAGAACATCCTGCGCCGCATTCCCGTCGACGAGGTCTACCTCGCCGGCACCACCCGGAAGAACGACGACGAGATGCAGCACATCATCCGGGTCTGCGAGCAGTTCGGGATCCCCTTCGCCCTGCCCGCCTACTCGTTCCGCCTCGAGCGCGCGCAGCCCGCCGATCTCAAGGCCGTTGCGGACGGCTACCTGCACTACCACCACACCGCCTCCAAGCCGCAGCAGATGGCGCTCAAGCGGCTGTTCGACATCGTCGCCTCGGGGCTCGCGCTCTGGGTCCTGCTTCCGCTCCTGCTGGTGGTGATGGCGCTCATCAAGCTGACCTCGCGCGGACCCGTCTTTTTTCGCCAGGCACGCGTCGGGTTGAACGCGCGCACCTTCAACATGCTCAAGTTCCGCTCGATGGTGACAGGCGCCGAGTCGTTGAGGGACCAGCTGATCAACGAGCAGAGCGGGCCGGTCTTCAAGATGCGCAACGACCCGCGGGTCACCCGCATCGGCCGCTTCATGCGCAAGTATTCCATCGACGAGCTTCCCCAGCTCATCAACGTGCTGCGCGGCGACATGAGCCTGGTGGGCCCGCGCCCGCCAGTGCCCGAGGAAGTGGCGAAGTACGAGGCCTGGCAGCGCCGCCGCCTCTCGGTGCGGCCCGGCCTCACCTGCATCTGGCAGGTCTCCGGCAGAAAC
This sequence comes from Deltaproteobacteria bacterium, assembly GCA_043782525.1. Taxonomy (GTDB): domain Bacteria; phylum Myxococcota; class Myxococcia; order Myxococcales; family 40CM-4-68-19; genus 40CM-4-68-19. The sequence goes on from JAYWAJ010000273.1 coordinate 30,089, forward strand.
CAGATCTCCTTCGAAGACTGGATGTACCTGGACATGCAGTACATCGATCACTGGAGCCTGGCGCAGGACCTGAACCTGATCTTCCGCACTGTGCCGGTCGTGATCACGGGGCGGGGCGCGAGCTAAGGTCAATATGGCGGTGCCGCGCACTGCGCTGGTCGTCGAGGACGACCCCGAGATCCGCAAGCTCATCCGGAAGTATCTCGAGAAGCTCGGCTTCGTCGTTCGCGAGGCCGGCACCGGCAAGGCCGCGCTCGTCGAGCTCGCCGCCATGACGCCGGCGCTGGTCTGCCTTGACCTGATGCTTCCCGAGATGAGCGGCTACGACATCTGCCGCCACATCCGGCGCGCGCCCGCGCTCAGCCATGTGCGGGTGCTGATGATCAGCGCGCGATCGATGCCGCCGGACCGTGCCCAGGCGGAAGAAGTGGGCGCCGACGGCTACCTGATCAAGCCCATCCGCTGGAAGGCTTTCTCAGCCACCGTGCTGGCGCTTCTCGACGGAGTCGCCAGCGGCTGAGCGGTGCCCCCGCCCAGGATGCGGACTGCCGGCTGACACTGATAGGGTTGGCGTCAATGTGGGCCTTGATCATCGAGCCGGACAGCGCCCGCGCGGCGCAGTACAGCTATCTGGCGGAACAGAAGGGGCTGAAACCGTCGGTCGCGCGCAGCGCCGGGGAGGCGGAGTTCGCGGTGCTGCGCCTGAATCCGCTGGGCTTGATCCTCGCAGAGGCGGTCCTTCCCGACGGTAGCGGACTGGCTCTGCTGAAACGAATCCGCGAAACGGTGCCGAAGGCACAGGCTCCGGCCATCATCCTGGTCGACTCGCGAGACGGTTACGAAGCTGCAGCGCGGTCGATGATTTCGCTCGGAATCACCGGACTGCTGCCCCATTCGCACTCGATGAGCACCCTGGAAAAAGCGATCGACCGCGCCCTGCAGGGAGCCCACGCCTCCGAGCCGCCGCCGCGGGCGCCCGACGATCTCCCGGAAAAGGTTGAACACCTCCCCATCCCCATCCCCGAGCACCTCAGCTCGCAACCCCTGGTCCAGCAGCTGGCCTCGCTGCCGGGCCTGGGCGCGATCACGCGGGAGAGCCTGCGCAAGCTCGCCTCGGACACCGCGCATGCATTCGGAACCGCCATCGCGCTGGTCTGGCTCGATTCCGGCAGGCAGTCGTATTTCGAGCTGCACCTCGCAGAGGGCGTGCCGCTGACCTCGACCCTGCGGGTCCCTACCCGCTGGGCTCCGGTCCGGCGGTTGATCGGCGGAACACCCCTGTATGTTTCGGACGTCGCCGAGCATCCCGCTTTCAAGCTCCAGTCGCTGCTCCCGGGCGCCCAGGCGGCAGCACTCGCCGGCGCACCGCTGGCCTCGGGAGGCGCCGTCATGGGTGCGGTGGCGATCGTGCAGCCCCACGTCGTCGGCCGGCCCGGACCACGATTGCTGGAGCCGCTGCTCTTCTGGGCCCAGCGGATCTCTGGCGACCTGGAGCGCCTCACGCCCGCTCCGGTCCCCGAACGCGAGGCTTTCCCCCCTCCCTCCCCCGAGCTGCCGGTTGCTCTCCTGCTCGAGGGTCTCGTCGAGGGCCTCGACACCGCGCTGATGATCACCGATGAATCGGGAGTGGTCCGCTTCGCCAACGCGGCCATGACTTCGCTGCTGGCGGCCGGCGGAGGTCTCCTGGTCGGCCGCACCCGCGCGATCGTCCTGCGGGACCTGGCCACCGTGGGCGGCGTCGAGGACGGAATCGTCAGCTCGATCGTCGGGGCAAGACAGAACCTTCCCCGGGAGTCCGAGCTGGTGGTCGAGTACCCCAAACGGCGGGTGTTGCTCTGGCGGGCCCGTGCCATCGATCTCGCCGGACGGTCGGCGCAGTGGGACGAGTTCGCCGACGTGACCGGCCAGTTCGAGAAAGCACAGGCGCGCGAGGCCCTGGTGCGCATCGACGCCTTCACGGGCCTTGCGAACCGCGCCGCCCTGGAGGAGGCGCTTGGCCGCGAAATCGCCCGCGCCCTGCGGACGGGGATGCCTTTCAGCGTCGCCGTCTTTTCCGTGGACAACCTTCGCCTGACCGAGGCTGGCCGTGGAGAGCAGATCTTCCGCAACGTCGCCTGGCTGTTGCGGTCCACCGCCAGACCCTACGACCTGGTTGCGCGTCTCGATCGACTGCGACTCCTCGCAGTCCTCTCCGACACGACCGGAGACCAGGCACGGATCTTCGCCGAGCGCTTCCGGAACGAGGTCCGGCGGATGGCGCTGCCGGATCTGCCCCCGACCACCGTCTCGGGAGGCGTGGCCCAGTTCGACGGCGAACGCAGCATGCGCGAGATGCTCCAGGAAGCGAGCGTCAAGCTCGCCGAAGCCAGGCGTCTGGGCGGTGATCGCGTAAGCTGAGATGCACCGCCCATGCCCACCCTCGAGAGCCAGCTTCCGCCGCCCGGCGCGCCGCCGCTGGCCGCGGACGAGATCCTCTCCCGCTTCGTCACCGCCGCCGCCTTCGAGCTCTATCCGGCGCAGGAGGAGGCGATCCTGGAATTGCTCGACGGCAAGCACGTCGTTCTCTCGACGCCGACCGGTTCGGGCAAGTCGCTGGTCGCCCAGGCGCTGCACTTCGCCGCGCTCTGCCGCGGGCAGGGGACCTTCTATACGGCGCCCATCAAGGCGCTGGTCAACGAGAAGTTCTTCCAGCTCTGCGAAGCCTTCGGCGCCAGCCGGGTGGGCCTGCTCACCGGCGACGGCGCGGTCAATGCCGACGCGCCGCTGCTCTGCTGCACGGCGGAGGTGCTGATGAACCGGGTGCTGCGGGATCCCGGCCAGCTGCGCGCCGACTCCGTGGTCATGGACGAATTCCATTACTATTCGGACAAGGAGCGCGGCGTGGCCTGGCAGGTGCCGCTGCTCGCCCTGC
>JAYWAJ010000274.1:0-4799 GCA_043782525.1 Deltaproteobacteria bacterium
GCGCGGCCCGAGATGGTGGCCGTGCAGGAGCGCCAGCCGGGGCCGAGGTCGCCCATCTCGCCGCGCGAGGTGGCGATCACCTGCCCGATGAGGATCACCTCGGCGCCGGTCAGCGTCTTCAGCTTGCGGGCCTGGGAGGCGTTGATCTCGGTGGTGATGCCGCCCACCTGCGCGACCTTCTCGGTGGCGATCTCGGGATCGATCAGCTGCCGGAACCCGCCGCTCTTGAGCTGGTCGAGGATGGTGTTCTCGGCGATGCGCAGGTCGGCGGAGACCAGCGCGTTCTGCCCGCCCTTGTCCTTCATCCACGCCGCCGTCGGCGCCGCCATGCCGATGTTCTGCTCGGCCACCAGCACCATGGTCCGCGGCATCCCCTTGCGCGCCATGAGCAGGCCCATCGCTGTCAGATCTTTGTCGAGCTCGAGGTTGGAGATCTGGGCGCGGATGGTGACCTGCACCACCTCGCCGTCCATCCCTTCCTTGACGATGTCGTACTTCTTCACGAAGCCCTGCGAGTGGGTCAGCACCTGGTCCATCTTGCTCTGGAAGTCCTGCACCTCGCTGGTGCTGGTGACCTTGGTGCCCACCGCCATCTCCACCGCGTGCCGCAGGGCGTCCTCGATGGCCTTCTCGCGCGCCGCCGGTTTGTCGCCGCCCAGCACCGCCGCCTGGCCCTGCGCCGTCTGCACCTGGAAGTCGCCCTGGGCACCGGCGCCGGCGCCCGCGCCCTGCGCTCCCGCACCCTGCTGCGCCGTGGCCCCGCCCGCGCCTCGCAGCGGCGCGGCGCCCGCCGGCACCTGGATGGCCCTGGCCAGATCGGCCGGGAGCTCGTCGAGCGGCACCTCGATGTCGAGAGAGACGCCGCCGTCGGAGAAGTAGTGCGTCTTGATCGGCTTCACGCCCTTCAGCTCGCCGTCCACCCGGCTGGTCAGGGTGGCGTCGCTCTGCAGCAGCGTGCCGACGCTGCCGCCCGACTGGACCTGCATGCCCTTGAGCGCCTCGAGCGCGTTGCGGTACGCGTCCAGCCGGGCGGCGCGCTCGGCGCCGAGCCGCGCCACCGCGATGGAGGGAGCGTTGAGGTCCGGCGCACCCTGCCCATGCCCGACCAGCACGCGGCGCGCCCAGTCGATCTCGCCTTTTCCGGACTGCGCGAAGACGGGAGCTGCGGCCAGGGTCGCGATGAGAATCAGGCGATGCAGCACTTGGTTTCTCCCCCGCGCGCGAACCGGCGCGTGCATGCGGACCGCAGTATCGCAAAGTCGATCCGGCCCGGCTACTGCTCAAAACGCGGCGCCGGCTCCCAGCAGGGGCAAGAGCTCGAGCTTGCCGTCGCGCGCTGCAGCGGAGACTTCGGCGCGGGCCTCGAGGCCACGGAAGATGCGGGCGCGCACCGCGGCGGTGATCTGGATCACGCTCTTCACCGCGTTGGCGTCGAGCCCGGTGGCCGCCACGCCCGGATCCGTCGAGGGCTGCAGCGCGTAGTGCGTCTGCGCCAGCGCCGCTCCGGCGCCCCCGCCCAGCAGCAGCGCGGCCTGGCCGCCGAGGACCCAGAAGGCGCGCAGCATGGCCAGGTTGTGCGTCGCCGAGGCGTTGACGAAGGGGCTGCCGGCGGTGCCGCCCGCCCGCAGCAGCTCGAGCTCCAGCTCCAGCGCCGGGAAGATGGCGCGGCCCAAGCGCAGGCCGTAGGCGACCTGCCAGTCCCGACCCGTGCCGTCGGAGCGCGACTTGCCCCAGGCGCCGAAGGCAGCCCCGAGCGACCAGCGGCGCAGGGTATCCACAGGCGGCTCCGGCTCCGGTTCCGCCAGCACGGCGGCGGCGGGCTGTCCAGGGGCCGGCATCGCCACTGCGGCAGGAGGAGCAAGCTCCACCGCCGCCGGCGGGAGCGTTGCGACGGGGGGCGCAGGAGCGCGGGCGGCCGGCGCGCGCGGCAGGAGCGCGGAAGGCTCGATCTCGACCGGCGCCTGCTTCGGCCAAGGCACCGGCTCCGGAGTCCGTTCGCCGGCTTTCGGCGTCGGTTCAGGGAGTCTTTCGCTGGCCCGTGGCGCCGGTGCGGCAGCAGGCGGGGCCGGATCGATCCAGGACGGCTCCATCGAGGGCGGCTCGCGCGGGGCCGGAGCCTGGCGCTTCTCGACCACGGGCGGCCTCTCCTTCCGCTTGATCTCGAGCGGCCCGATCTGCACCGGCTTTCGCTGGACCGGCTTCTTCACCGGCTTCGCCGTCGCCCTCTTCGTCGGTGCCGGCGGCGGCATCCAGAAGGGAGTCGGCTCCTCGTCCCCGCGCGCCGCCGCCGCGAGCAGGAGCGCGGCCAGCAGGCCCCGCCTCACTGGCATTCCTGCCGCGTGGTCGCCCTGGCGCACGAGGGCAGGTCCGCCTGCTTCAGCCCGACCTGCGCAAAGCGGTTGAGGAAGATCCCGCAGAGGGCGGGCCGCTGGTCGTCGGGCGCGTGGGCCGCCAGCGTCTCGAGGATGGCCGGGAGGGTCAGCACGCCTTGCGCTGCAGCGGCCCTGCCGCCGAGATCCGGCAGCGACGCGAGCACGCCTCGGGAGATCTCCTGGAGACGCAGCGAGCCCAGCTCCCACAGCGCGCCGGCGAAGACCGAACCGAGCGGATACGGATCGTAGGGAGTCTGCGCGTCGTCGACCGCCAGCGCGTCCCGCATGTCGGGGGTCGAGCAGTGAATCTGATCGAGCGCCCGCGCCGCCGGCTCCTGCTGCAGCGAGTGGTCGAACCAGCGCTCGTTGAGGCTGACCGCCACCCCGAGGTAGTCGGCGATGCCCTCGGCGAGGGAGCGCGCGAGGTGTCGCGCCACCTTGTCGGTCCCCGCTTCCGGCGCCGGGGCGGGCGCGCCGGCCCAGACCACCTCCTCGACCGCCTCGTGTCCCAGCGCGTGCGCGACCGCGCCCAGGTTGAGCGCGGCGGGGAGCTGCTGCTGCGGCGTCGCGGCGGGCGCGTAGAAGGTCCCCAGCGGCGGGTAGTAGAGCTCGCCCGCGGCCAGCGGCGGGAGGCCGTTCTCGTCGGCGAGCGCGGCGTGGACCACGATGGGCTTCGCCGGCAGGGACGAGAGCCCCCAGTTGGAGAGCTCCTTGCGCGCTGTCTCAAAATTATAATAGGTGCTGAGCAGCTCCAGGGAATCGAAGTCCTCGGCGTAGACGATCTCGTTGAGGACGTTCCAGCTCACGCTCACCTGCGCAGGCGGCGCGGTGATGAAGGCCGCCCGCAGCGCGGCGACGGTGGCGCCGGGCGCCTTGACGGCAGCGGTCGAGACCCGGACCGTCCCGCCCACCGTGACGCTGCCGGAGCTGCCTTCGAGATGCCGCAGGCTGGTGAGCGTGTTGACCCGCACCTGCGCCAGCTTGAACTTCTGGTTCACGGTGTCGTAGGTCACCGCCACCGCCGAGAAGGGCGATGCGAGATCCGCACCGCAGGCGCTGAGCGCCAGCGCCAGGGCCGGCGGGGCCAGCCGCCTCATCCGCGCGCGGCCTTCCGCTTCCGCTCCACCAGCGCCTCGACCGTCTGGCTGATGCGCTGGCTCAGGATCAGCATCTCGCCCACGTCGGTGGGGGCCTGCTGCCTGTGGCCGTTGTCGAGGTAGAGCATGTGCGAGACGCGGCCCTTGTGCAGGATGGGGAAGAGCAGCGAGCTGAGCGGGACCTTCTTCCCCAGCATGGCGAGGAAGCGGATGTTGAGCGGCGTCTTCTGCAGCGGCCCCATGTAGTGGCTGCAGGTCTTGACCACCAGCGAGAACGCCGACTCCGCCGAGAGCGGGATGGCCACCGTGCGCGCGTTCTCCAGGCCTTCGCCGAGGCCGTCCCAGCCGATGGCCACGCCGCCCTGCACTTGCAGCAAGAGCGCGCGGGCGGCCTTGTTGCGCGACGCCCGCAGCACGATGTGCGCGATCGAATCGCGGTCGGTCACCCCCTCGAGCGCCTTCAGCGCCGCCTTGAACTCGAGCGGAGACTCGTCGCGCGCGGGCCGCGCGGGGGGCAGCGGAACGTCGTCCCAGGCCACCGGCTGGAGCGGCAGCTCGGCATCGAGGGCGGCCTCTGCCTCACCGGCTTCGGCGGCGCGGCTGGCGGCGGCGACGTCCAGGATGGCCTCGGCCGGCAGCTCGTCGAGGATGGCGTCTTCGGGCAGCGCCTCCAGCGGCTCGGGCTCGGCCTGCGGCGTCGGCAGCTGGGTGACGCGAACGGCGGTGCGCGAATACACGTGCGGCGCCTTTTGCGGCGCGGGAGGCGGCGGGGCCTTCTGCGGAACTACCGGAGCGGCCTTCTGCGGAACTGCCGGCGCGGCCTTCTGCGGAACTGCCGGCGCGGCCTTCTGCGGTGCTGCGGGCGCGGCCTTCTGCGGCGCCAGCATCGGCGGCGAAGGCGGGCGCGCAGGCTGCGGCTGCCAGCTCGGCGCTGGGCGCCCCGGCTGCTGCGGAGACGCGGGCTGCGGAGACGCCGGCTGCGGAGACGCGGGCTGCGGAGACGCCGGCTGCGGGGGCTGCTGCTGCGTCGCCGGCTGCGGGGGCTGCTGCTGCGGCGCCGGCGCGTACTGATAACCGGGCGGCGGCGGCGGATAACCCGGCGGAACCGGGTAGCCCGGCTGCTGCTGCGCGTATTGCGGCGGAGGGGCGTATTGCTGCTGCTGCGGAGACTGGGGCGGCGGCTGGCCGTACTGCGGCTGCGGCGCGGAGCCGGGCGGCAGCGCGTATCCCGGCCAGGTCCCCGTGCCCGGCGACCATTGCGCCTGGGCAGGCGGCGCGGCCGAGCGGCCCGCGACCACCTGCTGGTAGATGTCGTTGAAGGCGCTCTCGT
>JAYWAJ010000275.1:0-12720 GCA_043782525.1 Deltaproteobacteria bacterium
GCGGCTGGTGCCGCGCGTGCTGCGGGAGATGGCGGAGCGGGCAGGCGATCTCGGCCCGGGCGGATTCCACGTCCTCTCGCTGGCCGCCGGACCCGCCAGCGAGCTCGACGAGGTCATCCGCGATGCCGCCGACGCGCGGCGCTTCCACCTCTCGTTGCTCGACCAGGATCCCGTCGCGCTCGACCTCGCCCGGGAGACCGTGCGCCGCATCGAGGTGGCGATCGGGGCCCCGCTCTCCGTTCGCTACCTGCAGCAATCGGTGCGCACCGTCATCCGCAGCCGCGACCTCGGCAGCGTCCTCGGCCGGCATCACTTCGTCTACTCGATGGGGCTCTTCGACTACCTCTCCGCGCCCGTGGCCCGGGCGGTCCTTTCGAAGACCTGGGAAGTGGTCCGCCCGGGCGGCACGCTCCTCGCCGGAAACTTCCACTCCAGCGCCGCCTCCCGCTACCACATGGCCTACTGGGCCGACTGGTCGCTCTGGTACCGCACCGAGGAGACCTTCCTCGCGCTCGCCGAAGGGCTCGGGTATTCCTCGGCCCGCATCGACTTCGACGAGACCGGGTGCCAGATGTTCCTCCGGCTGGAGAAGCCCGCCTGAGTCAGACGGCCGTGACCCCGCCGTCGACCGCGATGATCTGCCCGGTGATGAAGGCGCCCGCGTCGGAAGCGAGCAGGGCGACCAGGCCTTTCAAGTCCTCCGGTCCGCCCACGCGCTTCATCGGGCAGCGCTCCTTGATGAGGTCGCCGGCCGCGGCGAGGATCCCCTTGGTCATCTTGCTGGGAAAGAAGCCGGGCGCGATGGCGTTGACGTTGATGCCGTACCTGGCCCACTCCGCCGCCAGCGAGCGCGTGAAGTTGACCACGCCGCCCTTGCTCGAGTTGTAGGCGATGGTGCTCATGTAGTCCGGGTCGCCGCCGACCAGTCCGGCGATGGAGGCGATGTTGACCACCTTCCCCCTCTGGCGCGGCACCATGCAGTGCTTGCCCACCGCCTGCGAGACGAGGAAGAGCGCGGTGAGGTTGAGGCCGATCACCTTGTTCCAGGCGTCGAGCGGATGATCGACCATGGGCGCGCCCCAGGTGGTGCCGGCGTTGTTCACCAGGATGTCGATGGGGCCGAGCGCGGCGATGACGTCCTTCACCATCGGCTCGACGCCGGCGGAGTCGGCGAGATCGGTGGCGACGGTGTGCACCTGCACGCCGGCTTTTTGGAGATGCGCGGCGGCCTCTTCCAGCTCGGCCGCCTTGCGCGCCGTGATGGCCACCCGCGCGCCCAGCTCGCCCAGCGCTTCGGCGATCTGCAGTCCCAGCCCCCGCGAGCCGCCGGTGACGAGCGCGGTGCGGCCGGACAGGTCGAACAGCTTTTTGACGCTCATGGGAAATCCTCCAGCACGCTTATACCTCCAGCCATTCCTTCCGGATGGGGCCATTCTCGCGCAGCTCGCCCGGCGTGCCGCCGAAGACGATGCGGCCGTGCCCCAGGACATAGAGCCGCTGGGAGATGTCGAGCGCGATGGCCAGCTTCTGCTCGACGATCAAGATGGAGATGCCCCGCTTCTGGATCTCGCAGAGGAACTGCGCGACCTGCTCGACGGTCCTGGGCGCGAGGCCTTCGGTGGGCTCGTCCACCAGCACCAGCTCCGGGTTGCCCATCAAGGTCCGGCAGAGCGTGAGCATCTGCTGCTCGCCTCCGGAGAGCACGCCGCCCGGGACCTCGGCGCGTTCTTCGAGGCGGGGAAAGAGCGCGAACATGTCCTCGAGACGGAAGCGGGCCGCGGCCTTCGGATCCTTGACGCCGAGCAGGAGGTTCTGGCGGACGGTGAGGTCGGGAAAGATGGCGCGATCCTCCGGGACATAGCCGAGTCCCCGCAGCGCGATCTGGTGCGGCTTCTTGCCGACCAGCTCCTCGCCCTTGAACTTGACGCTGCCCTCGGCCCGGGCGAGGCCCATCATCGCCTTGAGCGCGGTCGAGCGCCCGGCGCCGTTGCGGCCGAGCAGGCTGACGATCTCGCCGCGCCCGACCTCCAGGGTCACCCCGTGCAGGACGTGGCTCTTGCCGTAGAAGGCGTGCAGGCCCTTCACCTCAAGCATGGTGGAGGCTCTTGCCGAGGTAGGCTTCCTGCACCGCCGGATTGGCGCGGATCTCCGCGGCCGTCCCGGTGGCGAGGATCTGGCCGTAGACCAGCACCGAGATGCGGTCGGCGAGTCCGAAGACGACGCTCATGTCGTGCTCGACCATGACCAGCGTCTTGCCGGCGGTGACCCTGCGGATGAGCGCCACCGCCTCGTCGCTCTCCGAGCGGCTCATGCCCGAGGTGGGCTCGTCGAGGAGGATGACGTCCGCGCCGCCGGCGATGGTGACGCCGATCTCCAGCGCGCGCTGCTCGGCATAGGAGAGGACGCCCGCCAGCGTGTCGCGCCGGCGCGCGAGGCCGATCTGCTCGAGGACCTGTCCGGCGCGCTCCCGGGCGTCGCGCAGTCCGGCCAGGCGATTCCAGAAGGAATAGCGATACCCCAGCGTCCAGAGCAGCGGGCAGCGCAGGTTGTCGAAGACCGTCAGGTTGGGAAAGATGTTGGTGATCTGGAAGCTGCGGCTCAAGCCGCGCCGGTTGATCAGGCGCGGCGGCAGCCCGGAGACGTCCTCGCCTTTCAGCTCGATGCGGCCGCCGCTCAGGGGCAGGCGCGCGCTGACCACGTCGAAGAGCGTCGACTTCCCCGCGCCGTTGGGTCCGATCACCGCGTGCCGCTCGCCAACGGCGATGGTCAAGTCGACCTCCTTGAGGATCGAGGCGCGGCCGAAGCTCTTGCAGACGCCCGACAGGCGCAGGGCGGGCGCGGCCGTCATGGGGCGCTCCCGGCTGCCGCCATCCCGGCGTGGACGGACTCCCAGCGCTCTGCCACCCGCCGAGACGCCAGCCGCAAGAGCAGAAAGCCCGCGGCGATGGCGGCAGCGGCCAGCAGCCAGGAGGTGGCGCTCTTGCCGTCGAGGGGGACGAAGAGGAGGTGCAGGCGCGCGTCGCCGCGCTCGGGACCGCGCGCGTAGGCCATCTCCACCACCGCGACCACGCCGAGCACCAGCGCCGCCGCCGGCAGCGCCGCGATCAGGTACGCGGGCAGCAGCCGGCGCAAGAAGCCCGCCCGCCAGACGGCCTGGTGCTGGAGGAGGATGCTGGCGATTCCGCCCGGCGCATAGAGGACGATGACGAGGAAGACCAGGCCGAAATAGAACGGCCAGGCCGGGGTCACCGAGGCGACGGCGACCTGGAGCACGGTGACCAGCGCGGCGCCGATCAGGGGTCCCGCGAAGGTCCCGATGCCGCCGACGAAGGCCATGAGGATGACGATCCCCGAGAGGTGGTCGCTGAGCGCCTCGGCGGTGGCGATCTCGTATTGCAGCGCGGAGAGCCCGCCCGCCACGCCGGCGAAGAACCCGGCGAGCACCACCATCCGGTAGCGGATGGAATGGGGGTCGCAGCCGATGAACTCGACCCGCTCGGGATTGTCGCGGACCGCGTTGGCGAGACGGCCCAGCGGCGTCTGCGACAGGCCATAGGTGAGGAGCATGCAGAGGACGGCCCAGGCCGCGATCAGGTAATACATTTGTAATGGAGTTCCGTAATCGATTCCAAAGAGCCCGCGTCCGGTGACGCGATTGCCGGTAATGCCGCCTTCGCCGCCGAAGAAGGCGGGAAACATCAGGGAGCTCGCCGACACCATCTCGCCGATGCCGAGCGAGATCATGGCAAAGGTGGTCCCCGCCCGCCGCGTGGTGATGGAGCCGAAGACCAGGCCGAACAGCAGCGCCGCCAGGCCGCCGCAGAGGGGCAGGAGGGTAATGGAAACCGGCAGGCCGCGCGCCGCCAGGGCATTGAGCAGGTGCAGGGTCGCGAAGGAGCCCAATCCGTAATAGACGGCGTGGCCAAAGGAGAGCAGGCCCGTCTGTCCCAGCAGCAGGTTCCAGGAGAGCGCGAAGATGGTCATGATCCCGATGCGGCTGAGGAGCGCGAGCGCGAAGCTCTGGTTCAGCACCAGCGGCGCGATCGCGATCGCCAGGAGGTAGCCCGCCCAGGTCAGCAGGCGCCGGCGCCGGGCGCTGCTCATTCGCGCGCTCCCATCAGGCCGCGGGGGCGGAAGACGAGGATTCCGACCATGAGGAGATAGGGCATGACCGGCGCCAGCTGCGTGAGCGAGAGGCGGGTCAGGGCGGAAGTGGAATGGAGCTGCACTCCAAAGAGCCGCAGCAGGTCGATGAGGGAATAATCCCAGCCGACCAGGAAGGTCTGGAGGATTCCGATGAGGAGCGAGGCGACGAAGGCGCCGGCGAGGGAGCCCAGGCCGCCCACCACCACCACCACGAAGACGATGGGCCCGACCGCGGCGGCCATTCCCGGCTCGGTGACGAAGGCGTTTCCGCCGATCACTCCCGCGAGGCCCGCCAGCGCCGCCCCGCCGCCGAAGACCAGCGTGAAGAGGCGCGGCACGTCGTGGCCGAGCGCCTGCACCATGTCGGGCCGCGAGAGCGCCGCCTGGATGATGAGGCCGGCGCGGGTGTACCGGAGCAGCGCGGCGAGCAGGGCGAGCATGCCCACCGAGACCAGCATCATGAAACCTTTGTAGACGGGGAAGGAGGTCGAATAGAGGGTGAAGAGCGTGCCCTCGAGCGACGGCGGCACCCGGTAGTCCACCACCGCCTTTCCCCAGAGGAGCTGCACCACCTCGACGGCGAGGAAGCTCAGGCCAAAGGTGAAGAGCAGCTCGGCGACGTGGCCGTGGCGGTGCGCGGTGCGGATCCCGTACCGCTCGATGAGCGCGCCCGCGGTCCCGACCAGGAGCGGCGCGAGGAAGAGGGCCGGCCAGAACCCGAGCCAGAGGCTGAGCTGGTAGGCGAGGTAGGCTCCCAGCATGTAGAAGCTGGCGTGGGCGAAGTTGAGGATGCCCATCATGCTGAAGATCAGCGTCAGGCCGCCGCAGAGCATGAAGAGGAGCAGGCCGTAGGTGACGCCGTTCAGCAGCGAGATGAGCGTGAATTCCACTGCGCCTCCGGCAGGGCCGCACGAATCTGGTAGCACGCGCGCAGCGGGCACTCAAATCCGGCGGCCGAAGAAGTGCTGGAAGCCAAGCCCCTGTAAAGCGGGCTCTTCGATCCGAATCGCTCCCTGCCTCCTCGCGCCAGCCCTGCTGTATTTGGTAGCCTGCCGGCGTGACTACCGGGGGGCAGTACGCACTCATCCACATGTTCGATCCCGCCAGGGTGGCCCAGTACGCGGCCCTCCTCGAGGAGCACGACCTCGCCGCGACCCAGGCGCGCTCGGAATCGGAGGCACGCTTCCATGCGGACCGCCTCGGCCCGGCTGCGCTGATCGTCTCCGAGGTCACGCAGTCGCCCGGCGGCTTCGAGCTTCTCCTGAGTCTCAGGCGCGGCAAGCGGCCGCAGACCGCGCCGACCGTGCTGATCTCCAATTCCTTGAGGGTGCGCGAGGAGGCGCTCCGGCGGCGCGAACAGCTCGGCATCGTCGAGGTCCTCGCGGGCTCCCAGCCTTTGAGCACGGTGCGCGAGGCCCTGGCTCGCGCCATCGGCCGTGGGTTGCCGGGGCAAGCGCCCAGCGGGCGTTTTCGGCTGGAGTCGCTGCTTCCGACTCCACCGATCTCCGGCCCGGGAGCGTCCGCCGGGTGGCACCAGTTGCTCGAGGAGGCGGCCAGGGAGATCGGCGCGCCGATGGCGGTTGCCTGGTTCGACACCAGGGACGGCGACGCGTTTGTCGGCTGGTTCGGCTGGGAGCGCTCGGTGGTTCCGATGGTCGGCGCGCAAGAGGAATGGGCGCCTTTCCGGAACCTCGCGACCGCGACCCCCGTGACCATCGGTGACGCGGAAAAGGACCCCATCCTTCGCCGGTCGCCGCTCGTCGCGCACGGAGTCGTGCGGAGCTTCGCCGGTGCTCCGCTCCGCAACGACGCAGGCGAGTCGGTGGGAGCGTTCTGGCTGGCCCACGATCGCCCGGGAGCCTTTTCCCCAGCCTCCCTGGAGGCGGTCGCCACCTGGGCGCAACGGATCGGCGCGGAGCGGGAGTCCGGCGCTCGAGCCGAGCCATGGGTTCACCTGCAGCCGGCGCCGGCGCAGCCACCCGCCGTCGGCAGTCTCGTGCCCGCCACCGACGCCCTGGCGCAACTCTTCCTGCACGCTGCCCAGGGCTTCATCGCGTCCGACAGTGAAGGCCGGATCGCTTTTGCAAACCCGGCAACGTCGCGGCTCCTCGTCCAGCGAAACCGGCGCCTGAACGGATCCTTGCGCGCCCGGCTCCTCGAGATCGTCTGCCGGGATGCCGGGCTCGATCCGGAGACTGCCAGGGCGCTCGCCAACGCCCAGACCGGGGAGTTCGTCGTCCGGTTGCAGAAGCCGCACCGGGTCCTCCGCTGGGAAACAAAGCCCATTCCCCTGGGAAGCGGCATGGGACGGATGGACCAGTTGGCGGACATCACCGCGGAGGTCGATCGGCGCGAGTCCGACGAACGCATGGCCTGCCTCGATCCGCTCACCTGGCTGGCCAATCGCCGGGGCTTCCAGGAGGCAATGGCACGGGAGGTCTCGCGGGCGCTGCGGTTCCGGACGCCGCTTTCGCTCGCGCTCTTTCGCATCGAGGCGCCCGAGGAGGGCTTTCGCGATGCAGCCCATGCGGAGCTGGTTTTGCGCAACGTGGCCTGGGTGCTGGCAGAGTCGATGCGCGGGTACGATCAGGGCGCCCGGCTCGAAGATGACGTCCTGGCGATGATCCTGCCCGGAGCTTCCGCCGGGCAAGCGTTGGTGCTCGCGGATCGGCTGACAGGAGAGGTCGCTCAACTCCGCAGCAAGCCCGCGGGCCGGGTGACGCTCTCGGGAGGGGTCGCTCATTTCGACGCGCGCCAGGACGCCGCGCAGACCGTGGCCCGTGCGCGCGCCGCGATGCTGGAAGCTGCCGCGTGCGGGGGCAATGGGGTCCTGCAGGCAAGTTCGGAGGAAGCGGATGTCGCAATCGGAAGGTGAACGCAGCGCGCTGGGCGATCTGCGGGCAGAGGTGGATCTCCTCAAGCTGGACCTGAAGCGGACGCGCGAGATTTTATCTGGCCTGCTCAACCAGCGGTCGTCGCGCTTTCTCACGCTCCGGGCCGCCGGGCGGGTGCTGGGACTCGGCACTGTCCGGATTCAGCAGCTCATCGCGGCCGGCTCGCTGCGCACGGTGGCTTTTCCCAACGGCGCCGTCCGCGTGCCGCGAACCGAGATCGAGAAAATCGACGCGCTCGGGCTGGAGACTGTCCTGGAACCAACGGTCCGGAAAGCACCGCTCGAGGTCGCCGACTCAACCTCGCAGCGCGACGAAAAAGCGGTGGGTTGATTACGGTCCGCGAAGCAGGAACGGGACGACCCAGGCAGAGGCAGAGACCAACACCAGGCACGACCACACCAAGGCCAGCTCCTGCCGCGTTGGCGATTGAGTCATCGGTCTTGCCTCCACTTGCAGGTCGGAAGCTACGCACGATCGGGTAGATCACAGGCGGTCGCGAAAGTCGATCCCCGGAGGTGGACAATCCGACCCGTTGCGCTCGGCGGCGACGTTTGGGATTGGCTCCTGCAGCGCACTGCGTTATGTTGCAGTGCACAACATGCCTTCTCTCGACACCGCCAGGCTGCGGATCCACTACGAAGAAGCCGGATCGGGGCCCGAGGTCTTCGTCCTGGTCCACGGCAACTTCGCCTCCTGGCGCTGGTGGAAGCCGGTCCTCGATCGCCTTCCCGCGGGCTTTCGCGCCCTCGCCCCGGACCTGCGCGGCTGCGGCGAGACCCCGGGCGGCGTGGCGGAGGACGCCTACGACATCGCGCAGCTGGCGGAAGACCTGGCCGGATTTGCCGACGGGCTCCAGCTGAAGGCTTTCCACCTGGTCGGACATTCCCTGGGCGGCGCGGTCGCGCTCGAGTACGCGCTGCACCACCCGGGGCGGGTGCGCAGCCTGACCTTGGCCTCGCCCCCGCCGCCGACGGGCCTCGCGGAGATGCGCGAGGGGACCTCGGACTCCGCCCGCATGATGCGGAGGATGGACCCCGGCCACCGCCCCTCGATGGACGCGCTGCGGGCGGGCTACCGGATGCAGCGCTCGCTGGGGACCAACCGCTGGATGCTGCGCCGGGCGCTCCCCGAGATGATGCCGGCCGCCTCGCTCGCACCTGGCCTGGCCGAGGCGCTCCTGGCGGACGCAGCGCGGATGTTGCCCGAGGCCCTGGTGGGCTTCCTGCAGGCGCTGCATCGCTGGAACGTGGAGGCCGAGCTGCCCCGACTCCGCGTTCCCGCCGTCATCGTCTGGGGAGAGAAGGACGTGCTGGTGCCCCGCGCCGGGCTGGAGAGGATGGCCCGCCTGCTCCCGCGCGGCGAGCTGGTGATCTGGCCGGACGCGGGGCATTCGCCGCAGCTGGAGCGGCCGGACGCGTTCGTCGCCTTGCTGGCCGGCGCGGCGCAGCGCAGTTCGCTCTACGGGTGGCGACGCCTCGGCAGGCGCATGCAGCGGTGGCTGGGCAACGCCAAAAAATGGTGCGTTGCAACAAGCCAGCCTTGATCGCCAGCCGGGCGGTGGGGCGGCGCGCCGCACTCCGATGCACGAAGCTTGCGGCTCGCCCGGCCGGGGCTATGCTGGCCCGGTGCCGGACGCCGCCTTCTTCGACCTCGACGGCACCCTCCTCACGGTCAACTCCGCCGACCTCTGGGTCCGCCGCGAGCGTCGCCTCGGCCGCATCACCGGCTGGCAGCTGGCGCGAGCGGCGCTCTGGCTGGGCGGCTATCGCCTCGGCATGCTCGACATGGAGACCGCCCTGCGCGCGGCGCTCGGCACCCTGCGCGGCATCGAGGAGTCGTTCATCCGCGCCGAGACGCACCAGTGGTGGCGCGACGAGGTCCGGCGCTTCATCGCCCCCGGCGGACGCGCGGTCCTCGACCGCCACCGGCAGCGCGGCGACCTGCTGGTGCTGCTCACCTCCAGCTCGCGCTACGCCTCGGAGATGGCCCGCGAGGAGTTCGGGCTCGACGACGTCATCTGCCAGGGCTACGAGATCCACGAGGGCCGCTTCACCGGCGAGCCGCTGCGGCCCATCTGCTACGGCCCCGGCAAGGTGGTGGCCGCCGAGGCGTGGGCCAGGCCGCGCGGCATCGACCTCTCGCGCTGCGCCTTCTACAGCGACAGCTCGACCGACGTGCCCATGCTGGCGCGGGTCGGCCAGCCCTTCGTGGTCCACCCCGATCCGCGGCTCAAGCTGGTGGCGCGCTCGCGCGGGTGGCCCACGCTCGACTGGCGCCAGGGGTAGCAATGGCGCTCAAACATCCTCTGGTGGTGCGGCCCTTCGCGCTGCTCGGGCTCGCCGCGGCGCTGGCAGGAAGCACGCTCGGCGCCATCCTGCTCCTTCGCGTCCAGCTCGCCTTGGGCCCGGTCGACCTGCTCTGGAAGCAGGTGCACGGGCAGGCGCAGGTCTTCGGCTTCATCGTCCCGCTGGTGCTGGGCTTCGGAACGTTTGTGGTGCCGCGCATCGCCGCGGGACGCCCGATTCGCAGCGCCTTCGTCCTGCCTGCGTTCGTGGCCCTCGCGCTGGCTGCCGCCGCGGCTTTTGCCGCTCCTTTCGCCGAGGGAATGGCGGCCTCCGTCCTTCGCCGCGCCCTTGCGCTCCTGGTCCTCTCGGGCACGCTCGCGGGAGCCGTCTGCCTGGAAGGCTCGCTCGCACGCGGGCGGGCACAGCGCGGTCACGAGCGCCTGCTGAAAGCCTCGCTCGTCTTCCTCGCGCTGGGCGGGCTCGCCGACGCCGCGGCCTGGTGGCTCTCGGCGGGGCAGGGCGAAGGCGATCTGTCGCCCGGCCTCGCCTCGGCGGCCTGGCGATTCGCGGTGGAAGGATTCGCCATCGGCATGGCGCTCGCCATCTCGGCGCGGATGTTCCCCGGCTTCCTCGGCATCGAGCCCGCGCTCTCCTTTTCGCCGGTCGGCCGCGCCACGTCCGCGCGAGAGCGTGTCTTCACCATCGCGGCCTGGATCTGGGCCGCCTCGGTGGCGGTGGCCGGCGGCGGCGCGCTCTGCGACTGGCCTCGCATCGAGCGAATCGGTGACGTCCTCTTTGCCATCGGCATCGTTCCGATTTCGCTGCAGCTCGGCCTCGCGCGCACTGCCGGCGGACCCGCGATCGATCGGACGCGCGATCGGATCTTTCCCTTCGGGGCGAGGGCGGCCTACGCGTCGCTCGTCGCCGGCGCGCTGGTCGGCGCTGCCGCTGCAGCCGCGGACCTGGCCGGGTTGCGGGTGCACTCGCTCTGGTTCGATGCGCGCCGCCACTTGCTCAACATTGGCTTCCTCCTCACCCTGATCGCGACCATGGCGGGACGCCTCGCTCCCGGTTTCGCCGGGCGGCCGCTCGCCCTGCCGCGGCTGCGCGCGTCGGCGCTGGTTGCCTTCGTCGCGTCGGCTGGACTCCGGGCGCTCGAGGGTGTCGCCGGGCAGTGGGGGCCGGACCAGCTGCTCTGGCTCTCCGCCCTCTCCGGTCCGCTCGCCGCCGTGGGTTTGCTCGCCCTGGCTGTCAGCCTCGGCGCTACGTTCCTGGCACCGAAGAGGCGTATGACAGCCGGATGATGAAACCGTTCGTCGTCAATCGCCAGGGACGGCTCGTCTTCCCCTCCAACTTCTTCCCCGAGCTGGACTTCGGCGTCTTCGACACGCTGGAGCAGTTCGAGGCGGTCATCACCCGCGACTACGAATCCAAGGCGCCGACGGGATCGAACATCCTCGAGCGCATCCAGGCTGGCGCGTACCCGAGCCGCCACGAGCTGCTGCGCGATCTGGCGCTGAATCTGATGTGGGTCAACCGCTACGCCATCACCATGTTCGTCAAGCGGCCCACGCGCTGGCGGGACGTGCCGCGCGGGCGCGACGACGTCTTCGTCCAGGTGCTGACGCCCTGGGAGGACGGCGAGCGGAAGGTTCTGGCAGTGGAGGCGGCGTACCGGGCGCTGCCTGCGCGCTGGAACGCCGGGAGGGAAGACTCCATCTTCGACGCGCTCTTCGGGCTCTTCCGCCACCGGCGCTACCACGCGACCGATCTGCCGCCCATCCCGCCGACGGTGCAGGAAGCCCTGCGCGACCGCGGCAACCGGACCTACCGGATGCAGCGGCACGACCCGGATTTCCCGGTCTTCAGCACGCAGCAGATCGTCGACTGCGCCGACGAGGTGCCGGAGCTGGAATCGCTCCTGCGCTGGTCGATGGTCCTCCACAACCAGCACCCGTGGGATCGGGCGCAGTCGCGCCTCACGCCCCTCACCGAGCTGGCGGACGACGACTTCGTCGTGCTCTACCAGCCGCGCAACCACGAGGTGATGGACTTCATCCAGCGGGTCCGATCCGGCAGCCGCAAGCGGCCGCCGGCCTCGGCGACTCCGGCGGCGAAGCAGCCGGTGAAGCCCTACCCGGCGCTCGAGGTGCGCAAGCGCTTCGCCGTCATGCCGCGTCTGGAATCGCTGGCCGCGGTCAGCGGGGAGTACGCCTGCGGCAACGACGACCTGATTCGCAACACCGCCTTCAACTGGTCGCCGATGTCGGCCCGGGAAATCAGCGAGAAGACCGGGATCGAATCCCGCAGCTACACCGCGCGCGGGCTGGAGGAGATCTCGCTGCAGGCGGCAGAGGCCGCCCTGAAGAAGGCGGGCCGGCGTCCGGAAGAGATCGGCGCCGTCCTCTTCTGCTCCTGCACCAGCGCGCGGCTGATCCCCTCGGTGGCGACCTGGATCTCCGGGCAGCTGGGCATGTACCAGACGCATTCCTCCTGCGACATCGTGGCGGCCTGCGCCGGCCTTTCCTACGGCCTGTCCGAGGCGGTCCGGCTGCTGCAGGAGGTGGAGCGCCCGGTGCTGCTCATCTGCGGGGAGAAGTTCTCGGACAAGATCGGCGCGGTGCGGACCTCGCGGATGATCTTCGGCGACGGCGCCGCAGCGCTGGTGATCGGCCCGGCGGCGGCAGGGGAGCCGCCCGACCTCGAGGTCCTCCAGACCTATGCCAGCGGGCCGGTCAGCGAGGTGAATTCGATCATCTGGCCCAACCCCGAGTTCGACAACGACATCACCGTCTACGGCCCGGAGGTGAAGTCCCTCGCCGGGCGGTATCTCCGGCAGATGATCGGCGAGTTGGAGAAGCTGCCGGGCCCCGACGGCAAGGGCCGGCTGCTGGACAGCATCGACCTGGTCGTGCCCCACCAGGCGAACAAGACGATGGTGAGCAAGATGGCTGCGTCGGTGGGCCTTGCGGCCGAGCGCGTCTACTTCAACATCGAGCGGGTCGGCAACACTTCGTCGGCGAGCATCCCGCTGGCGCTGCGCGATGCCGTCCGCGAGGGCAAGATCGATCGTCCCCTGCGCATCTTCGCGCCCGGATTTGGCGCCGGCGCCGTCGGCGGCTACGCTGTCTTCCGCTTCGACCCGGCCATCGTCGCGCTGGACGACGCGGCGCCCAAGCCCAGGGCGGACCGCCCCGCAGCGCCGGGCGCGCCCACCTCGTCCGAGGACATGCGGAAGGCCTTTGGCGACTGACGGAGAGCCCATGGCACAGCCGGCATTCCTCCTCCAGGTCGCGACCACGCTCCCGCTGGTGGGGCTGATCTGGATGGTTCAGCCCCCCAGCACGAGGTGCTGGCGCGCGGCTTCGACGAGCGGGCCTGGAAGACGCTGGTGG
>JAYWAJ010000276.1:0-12700 GCA_043782525.1 Deltaproteobacteria bacterium
GTGCGCCTGTCGAGCGGCAGCTTCACCGGCTCGCTCAGCGCCATGTCGTCGGACCTGGTCAACTTCGCCTTCTTCATGCGGCTGAGCGCGGCCCCGGCGCCGACCACCGCCACCGCCTCCGAGCAGAATGGACAGGCGCTCTTCGCCTCCATCGGCTGCAACCTCTGCCACTCGGCCTCCCTGCAGACCGGAGCCTCGCCGTACCCGAGCCAGAGCGGCGCGGTCATCCACCCCTACAGCGACGTGGCCCTCCACCACATGAGCGCCGGCCTCGCGGACTTCGTCTCGCAGGGCAGCGCCGGTCCCGACGAGTTCCGCAGCGCGCCGCTCTGGGGCGTCGGGCAGCGGATCTTCTTCCTGCACGACGGCCGCTCGGGGCCCGCCAACGGCGGCCTCGTCCACGCCATCCGCGCGCACAAGAGCTTCAGCTTCGACGTGCTCTGCCTCTTCGGCGGCAGGGTCGGCTCCGACGGCGTCTCCTGCGCGTCGGAGGCGAACGCCGTCGTCGACAACTACTCCGCGCTCGGCGCGACGCAGAAGCAGGACCTGCTCAACTTCCTGCGCTCGCTCTGAAAAGCTCCTCGGCGACTGCCGGCTGACGCTGGCGCAAACTACCGCGCCGGCACTTTCCGTGACACGCTCCCTCCGCATGGATCAGCCGCTTGACCGACGCGCCACGCTGCGCCGCTTTGCGCTGCCCGCGGCGGTCTGCGCTGTCGTCCTCCTCGCCTGCTACCTGCGGACCTCCGAGGGAACGGCGCACCCGTCGCCCTGGGGCTACCGGCTCTGGTCCTTCGGCGCGCTCACCTATTCGGACATCCTTGCCCTGCACGAAGACCGCGGCGCCGGCCGCCACGCCTTCCCCTATCTCGAGGACAAGGTCGAGTACCCGGTGCTGATGGGCCTCTCGATGTGGTGGCCGAGCGCGGTCGCTCCCAACCGCGCCGGCTACTTCGCCGTGACCTTCGCCATGCTGGCCCTCTGCGCGCTGGGCACGCTCTGGGCCGCCGCCGCGCTTCCGGGCGCGCTGCCCTGGGTCTGGGCCGCCTCGCCGGCGCTCCTGGTCTACGGCGCCCTCAACTGGGACCTCGTCGCCATCCTGC
Organism: Deltaproteobacteria bacterium; assembly: GCA_043782525.1. Classification (GTDB taxonomy): domain Bacteria; phylum Myxococcota; class Myxococcia; order Myxococcales; family 40CM-4-68-19; genus 40CM-4-68-19. The sequence continues at coordinate 1,104 of JAYWAJ010000276.1, forward strand.
CCCTCGCGCTCGGCCTGCTGCTCTGGGCCAGGCAGCACGAGCGGGCCGCCGTCGTCGTCCTCTCCCTCGCCGTCTGGACCAAGTTCTTCCCGCTGCTGGTGCTGGGCGTGGTGCTGCTCACCGCCCTGCGCCGGTCGCTGCGGCACGCGCTCGGGCTGGCCGGAATCTTCCTCGCCGTCACCGTGCTGGTGAACCTGCCCTTCGCCGTCGTCGCCCGGGAGAGCTGGAGCTGGTTCTTCGTCTACAACCGCATCCGCGAGATCGAGCCCAGCCTCTACCTGCTCGCCGGCGCAGACCCGCGCGGCTTCGTCACGGCGGCCAACACCCTCTCCGCCGCGGTCACGCTGCTGGGCGCCGCGGTCCTCGCCGTCGTGGAGTTGCGGACCCGCAGGCTCGACGTGCTGCGCGCCTCCTGCGCGCTGGTCTGCCTCTTCTTCATCGCCAACAAGGTCTACTCGCCCCAATACTGGCTCTGGGTGGTGGCCCTGATGGCGCTGGCCGGACTGCCGGGCTGGATGGGCAGCGCCGTCTCCGCCGTGGCGCTCTTCGACTTCGTCATCAGCTTCTCGCGCCTGCACATCCAGGGCGAGCGGGCCTGGGCGCTCTCCGCCTGGTTCGACCGGTCGGTCTTCTTTCCCATGGTGGCGCTCCGCTACCTCGCGCTCTCTGCCTGCGCGGCGTGGGCTTTTGCTCACCTCCTGCAAAAAGGTCAGGATATAAGGACGGCCTATGCCCGAGACTGAAGCGACGCCGTCGTTCGGTCGCTACCAGGATCCGGTCATCCTCGGCGCCGGCGGCATGGGCACCGTCTACCGCGCGGTCGATCCGTCCCTGGACCGCTACGTCGCTATCAAGGTCCTCACCCAGCGCGAGCCCAAGTACCTCGAGCGCTTCCGCCGCGAGGCGCAGGTGCTGGCGAAGATCATGCACCCGAGCATCATCCAGATCTACGAGATCGTCGGCTCCGACGAGGACCAGTCCGATCCGTACATCGTCATGGAGTACTTCGAGGGCAAGCCGCTCGACGCCCTGCTCAAGGAAGGGAAGCTTCCGGCGGCGCAGGTGGTCCACATCCTCCGCCAGACCGCCGAAGGCCTGAAGAAGGCGCACGCGAGCAACGTCATCCACCGCGACATCAAGCCCGCCAACATCATGGTGGCCGAGACCGGCGACGTGAAGATCCTCGACTTCGGCATCGCCAAGCTGCGCGACGCCAAGAAGGACCTGACCGGCAACACCGTGCTGGGGACCCCGTATTACATGAGCCCCGAGCAGGCGATGGGACAGCCCATCGACGCGCGCACCGACATCTATTCGCTGGGCATCACCGCCTTCCACCTGCTCACCGGCAAGAAGCCCTTCGAGGCCAAGAGCAAGGTGGACGTGATGCTGATGCAGGTGAAGACGCCGCTGCCCAGCATCTTGACCTACGCCCCCTGCGACGCGCGGGTGGTGCAGATCGTCGAGAAGCTGTGCGCCAAGCCGCCCTCGCAGCGCTACCAGACCTGCGACGAGCTGGTGGAGGCCCTCGACGCGCTGCCCCGGCCGCTGGGCGGTCGGCAGGTGAACGACACCCAGCCGGACGTGGTCAAGGTCCCGCCGCGGGCGTCGGCGAAGGTCGCGACGCCCGCGGCCCAGCGGACGCCCTCGAAGCCGGCGGTCCAGCGGACGCCCTCGAAGCCTGCGCTGGGGCGGCCGGCCGGGCGGCCCGAGGCAAAGACGGCGGCGCCGCGCAAACAGTGGATCGCCATCGCCGCCGGCGCGGGGTCGGCGCTGCTGCTCTTGATCGTCGCCGCCCTCGTCTTCGGCCGCGGCGGCTCCGGTCCCAGCGGCAACTTCAGGGTGCCCGCGACGGGCTGGGCCTCGCCCGGCCCCTCCGCTCCCGAGCTGAAGAAGATCCAGGCGAGCGGCGGATACGGCAACTGCGTCTTCTCCAGCAAGCTCATCGACCGCGGGAAGGAGGACGCCTCTGCCATCCGGGCCACTTTCTCGGCGGGCGAGCCCATCTACGGCCGCTGCTACTTCGCGCGGCAGATCGGTCCCAACCAGCCCGGCGAGGTGTGGCAGGAGCTGTGGATCGACGGCGTCAAGCGCGCGCAGGTGATCTACGACCCGGCGCTCTCCAACGACGAAGACCAGCTGGCGCTGGAAGTCAGCCGGCGCCATGCCTCGCGGCTCGGCGAGTTGTCCTCCGGGAAGCACACCCTCGACATCTGGATTTACCGACAGCCCGAGGACACCGAGACTCCCGAGCCACTGGCCGCGGGCGAACTGTTGGTGCGCAAGTAGTGGTGCGTGAGTACAAGACCTTGTAGAAAACGCCCGCTGCACGACAGGAGCTGTCTTGGACTTCGAGCTGAACGAAAGCCAGCAGAAGCTGGTCTCCATGGTCCGCGATTTCTGCGTCCGCGAAGTGAAACCGCACGCCACCGGCTGGGACCGCGACGAGCGCTTCCCCCGCGAGGTGGTCGCGCAGCTCGGCGAGCTGGGCTTGCTGGGGATGACGGTGCCCGAGGCGCTGGGCGGCTCGGCGCTCGACACCCTCTCGGTGGCCGCGGTGGTGGAGGAGATCGCCCGCTGGGACGGATCCCTCGCGCTCACGGTCGCCTCGCACAACGGTCTCGGCACCTCGCACCTGCTCCGCTTCGGCAACGAGGAGCTGAAGGCGCGCTTCATCCCCGACATCGCCGCCGGCAAGAAGCTCGCCGCCTGGGGACTGACCGAGCCCGGCAGCGGCTCCGACGCCGCCGGGATGCGCAGCACCGCCGTCCGCAAGGACAAGGGCTGGGTGCTCAACGGCTCGAAGATGTTCATCACCCAGGGCAGCGTCGGCGACGTCTTCGTGGTGCTGGCGCTGAGCGATCCGGCCAAGCGGCAGAAGGGCGTGACCGCCTTCCTGCTGGAGAAGGGCATCCCCGGCTTCTCGCAGCGCGCGCTGCACGGCAAGCTCGGCATGCGCTCCTCGGACACGGCGGAGCTGGTGCTGGAGGACTGCTTCGTCGAGGACTGGCGCCGCATCGGCGAGGTCGATCACGGATTTGTCGATACCCTGCAAATTCTCGACAAGGGCCGCATCACCATCGGCGCGCTCAGCGTCGGGCTGGGCCGCGGCGCGCTGGAAGAGAGCGTCGCCTACGCGAAGGACCGCAAGGCCTTCGGCAAGTCGATCAGCGACTTCCAGGCGCTGCGCTTCATGATGGCCGACATGGCCACCGAGCTGGACGCCGCGCGCCTGCTGGTCTTCCGGGCCGCGCAGCTCTGCGACGCCGGACGGCCCTACACGCAGGAGGCGGCCATGGCCAAGCTCTTTGCCTCGGAAGCGGCCTGCCGCGCCGCCGGGAGCGGCGTGCAGATCCACGGCGGGTACGGCTTCACCCGCGAGTTCATGGTCGAGCGCATCTACCGCGACGTGAAGCTGATGACCATCGGCGAAGGCACCAGCGAGATCCAGCGGCTGGTCATCGCCCGCGAGCTCCTCAAGGCATGAGCACGCTGGCCGAGCGCGTGGTCGCGGGCGACGTGCGGGCGGCGGCGCGGCTGATGCGCCTCATCGACGACGGGCTGCCCGAGGCCGAGGTGGCGCTGCGGGAGCTGTGGCCCAGGACCGGCCGCGCGCAGATGATCGGCATCACCGGAAATCCGGGCGCCGGCAAGAGCACGCTGGTCGACCGGCTCATCGCCTCGCTCCGGGCGCAGGGCAAGACCGTCGGCGTGCTGGCGGTCGATCCCACCAGCCCCTTCACCGGCGGCGCCATCCTCGGCGACCGCATCCGCATGCAGGATCACGCGCTCGACGCGGGCGTCTTCATCCGCTCGCTGGCGACGCGCGGCCAGCTGGGCGGGCTCTCGCGGGCGACCTCGGACTGCGCCCGCGTGCTCGACGCCATGGGCAAGGACGTGGTGCTCATCGAGACGGTGGGCGTCGGGCAGGACGAGGTGGAGGTCTGCCGGCTGGCGCACACCACCGTCGTCGTCGTCGTCCCCGGGCTGGGCGACGACATCCAGGCCATCAAGGCCGGCATCCTCGAGGTGGCCGACCTCTTCGCCGTCAACAAGGCCGACCGCGAAGGCGTGGACCGCACCATCCGCGACCTGCGCTCGATGCTCGAGCTCAACCACGTCGTCGGCAAGGACGCGGCGCACGAGATCGCCATCGTCAAGTGCGTCGCCTCGCAAGGCGAGGGCATCGAGGAGCTGTGGAGCGCCATCGACGCGCACTACCAGTTCCTCAAGGCCGGCCCCGGACTGCTGCAGCGCGAGACCCAGCGCGCCAAGAGCGAGCTGGTCGAGGTGCTGCGCGAGCGGCTCTTGCGCGTCGCCCTCGACCGGCTGGCGAGGCAGGGCGCCCAGCTCGACGACCTGGCGCTGCGCATCGCCAGGCGGCAGACCGATCCGTACACCGTGGCGGACGAAGCCGCGCGGCTGTAGTCTGGGCGGGTGAACGACCAGGAGCGCGTCGCGCTGCTCACGTCGCGGCTCGGGCTTCCCGAACTCGCCCTGCACCCGGAGCTGGCGCTGCAGGCGCTGCGGCACGGCAGCTTCGTGCACGAGCGCTCGCTGGCGCCCGGGCGCGAGCAGCTCCGCTCCAACGAGAGGCTGGAGTTCCTCGGCGACGCGGTGCTGGGCTTCCTCATCGCGCGGCGCTTCTACGAGCGCCTGCCCGACGCGCCCGAAGGCGACCTGACCCGGCTGCGCGCCTCGGTGGTGCGCGAGGAGTCGCTGGCCATCGCCGCGCGGGCGCTCGGGCTGGGCGAGCTGCTCCTCCTGGGCCGCGCCGAGCAGCGCAGCGGAATGCGCGAGAACCCGGCGCGCCTCGCCGACGCGCTCGAGGCGGTGCTGGGCGCCGTCTACCTGAGCTGCGGCATGGACCGCGCGCAGGAGGTGCTGGAGCGCGTGCTGGCGCCCCTCTTCGAGAGCAGCCGGACCTTGTCGCTCGACCCCAAGACCGAGCTGCAGGAGCTCTTCCAGAGCCGGCGCCGGGTGCCGCAGTACCAGGTGCTGGCCGTCAACGGACCGCCGCACGCCCGCGCCTACGAAGTCGAGGTGCGCCTCGACGCCGGGCCGCTCGGCGCCGGGGCGGGGCGCACCAAGAAGGAAGCGGAGCAGGCGGCGGCCCGCGCGGCGCTGCTCAACCGCCCGGCGCTGGATGAGGCGCTGCTCGACGAGCCGGTCACCCTCGAGCCGCACGATCCCCGCTGGGCCGCGCTGGCGGCGGAGGAGATCGCCCGGCTGCGCGGCGCGCTGGGCACCGGAATCCGGGTCGAGCACGTCGGCAGCACGGCGGTGCCGGGGCTTCTGGCGCGGCCGATAATCGACCTGGTGATCGGCGTCGCCGACCTCGCCCAGCCGCTGCGCCTCTCCGACTACGAAGCCCTCGGCGGGTCGGGCGTGGCGGGAAGGCTTGCCTTCCGCAGGCGCGGGCCGGCCTGCTTCAACGCGCAGGCGGTGGTCCAGGGCGGGCCGCTCTGGTGCGACGCGCTCCTCCTGCGGGAGTTCCTCCGCGCCCATCCCGAGGAGACGGAGCGCTTCGGGTTGGCCAAGCGCGCGGCCCTGCAGGCGGGCGCCACGCTGCTCGCCTACGCGAAGCAGACGGCTCCGCTCATCCAGGCCCTGCTCGAGCGCGCCCGCACGTCGGCATAGACGGAGCCGCGCGAGTTCGCTATTTTCCGCGCCCCTCATGCGACTCCTTCTCGCCTTCGTGACGCTCGCCTCGCTGGCCGCCTGCAAGGAATCGCAGCCGGCCCCCTCCGCTCCGGCCCGCCCGGAGCTCAACGCACAGGACGTGATCAACATGTCGAACATTCCGCAGGGCCCCGGCGACCTCTACGCCGTCTTCAAGACCAGCCGCGGCACCATCGTCGTCAAGCTCTTCGACAAGGACGCCCCCAAGACCGTCGCCAACTTCTGTGGCCTCGCCACCGGCGCGCAGGACTGGATCGATCCCCGCACCGGCCAGAAGAGCAAGGCCAGGCTCTACGACGGCACCGCCTTCCACCGGGTCATCCCCCAGTTCATGATCCAGGGCGGCGATCCGCTCGGCACCGGCACCGGCGGACCCGGCTACAAGTTCGAGGACGAGTTCCAGAGCAACAGGAAGTTCGACAAGCCCTTCCTCCTCGCCATGGCCAACGCCGGCCCCAACACCAACGGCTCGCAGTTCTTCATCACCGAGGTGCCGACGCCACACTTGAACGGCCGCCACACCATCTTCGGCGAAACGGTCAAGGGCGGCGACCTGGTCCCGCAGATCGCCCGCGCCGGAAACGCGCAGACCAAGCTCGAGAGCGTCGAGATCGTCCGCAGCGAGAAGGTCCCGTGAGCGTGCAGCGCACGCCCGGCGCCGAGTGGCGCCGAGGGAAGGGGACCCGCTGCCGGACAGGGTTCGGCAGCGGGGGAACCGCAGGTTCCCTATGAAAGCCGGCTTCGCGGCCATCGTCGGCCGGCCCAACGTCGGCAAGAGCACGCTGCTCAACCGGCTCCTCGGGCAGAAGCTCGCCATCATCAGCAACAAGCCGCAGACCACGCGGGGGAAGATCCTCGGCGTGGTGACGCGGCCCGATTCCCAGATCGCGCTGGTGGACACGCCCGGGCTGCACACCGCCAAGGGCGGCCTCAACGCCCGCATGGTGCAGGCGGCGCTGCAGACCATCGCCGACGCCGACGTGGTGCTCTTCCTCATCGAGGCCGGTCCGCCGAACATCGACGCGGCCACCCGCAAGGCGCTGGAGCAGGTGGTGGCGGCGGGCAAGCCGACGCTGCTGGTGATCAACAAGATCGACATCCTGCCGCGCAAGGCGCTCTTGCCCATCATCGAGCGCTGGAAGGACCTGCACCAGTGGACCGACGTCTACCCGCTCTCAGCGCTGAAGGGCGAGAACGTCGACGGCCTGCTCAACGTGGTGGCCAAGTACCTTCCCGAAGCCGAGGCGATGTTTCCCGCCGAGCAGTGGACCGACAAGCAGGAGCGCGACCTCTGCGCCGAGCTGATCCGCGAGCAGATCCTGCGCCAGACCGGCCAGGAGGTGCCCTACTCGACGGCGGTGCTCATCGAGGAGTTCGACGAGACGCAGCGCAAGACCGGGCACAAGGGGCTGGTGCGCATCACCGCCACCATCCTGGTCGAGCGGGACAGCCAGAAGGCCATCCTCATCGGCAAGGGCGGCTCCAAGCTGAAGGAGATCGGCATGAAGGCGCGGCTGGAGATGGAGCGGCTGCTCTCGGCCAAGGTCTTCCTCACCACCCACGTGCGCGTCGAGGCCGGCTGGACCAAGAGCGCCAAGGGTCTCCAGCGCGCCGGCTACGACGAGCGCTGACGGCGGGCGGCGAGCAAAATGACCCCGCCCAGCACCTCGCCCGCGATCACGTAGCCGCTCTGCGCCGACACGCTCAGGTGATCGAGCAGGCTGGTGAAGTGCGCCAGCGGGAAGCGCACCCCGAGGGCCGGGAAGAAGACGGCGATCCAGATCGACGACTCCGGGTCGGCGCCGGTCACCAGCTCCCCGGCGATGTCGAGGGCGAAGTGGGTCGCGACCCCGGCCACCACGGCCCACGCCCATGGGCGGCGCACGAGGGCGGCGCCGAGCAGCAGGGCGAGGAGGAAGAGCCCCGCGTGCCCGAAGCTGCGCGTGCCGGCGATGAGCGGCCAGGCGCCGTGCAGGCCGTAGAAGAGCGGCTTGTCGATGAGGTCGGGCAAGAGGCAGCCGAGGTAGAGCGGCCAGGGCGGCAGCCTGCGCCGCAGCCCGAAGAGGAGCCTGCTGCCGATGCCGAGGTGGCCTAGAACAAACAACTAGAAGTCGATGCTTGCCGAGACCACGCCCACCGGCGCGGTGAGGTTGGTCTTCTTCGGCTGCGCCACGCCGACCAGGGCCTGCACCTGCACCGTCTGCCCGATCAGCCAGGAGATGGCGGGCCCCGCCGTCAGGTCGTAGTCGCGGCCGATCCTGGTCGGGGACTTCTGCTCGTCTGCCAGCTCCGCCTGGAGGCGGCTGTCGAGACCGGCGCGCACGGACTCGTTGAAGCGGTAGCCGGCGAAGCCCTTGATCTCGAGATCTTTGCCCTGCTCGCCGCCCAGCTCCTGGCCGAGGACGCCGTTGAGCACCAGCTCGAACTTCCCGAAGCGACGTCCGGCCGCCAGCAGCGCCTCGAACTCGCCGTTGTTGGGATGGAAGCCCACCGTCTTCAGGCGGACTCCGGCCGAGAGGTCGAGGCCGTGCTCCGCTTGCGAGAGAAACTGGTAGCGCACCCGCGCCGAGGGGCCCGACGCTCCGACCTGCGCGTAGGCGCCGACGTCGGCGTGGAGGTTGGCGAAGGGCGTCCAGCCGATGCTGCCGCTGACGCTCGAGGCGCCGGACGGGCTGGCGCCGCCGTTGCTGTTGTCGGTGCCGAGGGCGCCGCCGGTGACACGCACAGTGCCGACAGCGGGGACGGCGGGAGAGTCGGTGAGCAGGCTGTCGCGATCGATGCCTGCGGCGCGGGCGGTGGTGGCGGCCAGGGTCACGGCGAGGAGGGCGAGCAGTCGCATGCGGGGCCTTTCGGGGGGCGGCTACTCCAGGACGGCGCCCAGAGTGGCGTGAGTTTCCGCGGGCGTCAAGGCTCGAGCTGCTCCCATCCGTCAGGCACCCGACCGGGGTGTTCCCGTTGACGAGAGCAGGGTCGCTCTGACATACCCCCTCGCCCGTGCGCAGCTATTTCATTCACACGTTCGGTTGTCAGATGAACGCGTCTGACTCGCAGCGCATGGGCGAGGCCCTTGGGCGCGCCGGCTGGCAGCAGACGGCGGCGCCGGAAGCCGCCGACCTGGTGCTGGTGAACACCTGCTCCATCCGCGAGAAGGCGGAGGACAAGCTCTTCTCCGCGCTGGGCCGCTACCGCCTGCTCAAGGCGCAGCGGGGGACGAAGATCGGCGTCGCCGGCTGCGTCGCCCAGCAGGAGAAGGAGAAGCTGCTGCAGCGCGCGCCCTTCGTCGACTTCGTGCTCGGGCCCGACCACCTCGAGCAGGTCCCGGCGCTGGTGGAGACCGGCGGCGTCGCCACCGACTTTCTCGACACCGAGGAGTACCTCTTTCCGCAGGCCGATCCGGAGACCAGCCGCGGGCGCGCCACCGCCTTCGTGACCGCGATGAAGGGCTGCGACAACGTCTGCAGCTTCTGCGTCGTGCCCTATACCCGCGGGCGGGAGGTCTCGCGGCCCTACGCCGAGCTGGTGCGGGAGGTGGCCGCGCTGGTCGCGGTCGGGGTGCGCGAGGTGACGCTCATCGGCCAGAACGTCAACTCCTACGCGGGCGGCTGCACCTTCGCCGAGCTGATCCGCAGGGTCGCCGCGGTGCCGGGCCTCTTGCGCATCCGCTTCACCACCTCGCACCCGATGGACCTCTCGCCCGAGCTGACCCGCGCCTTCCACGAGGTGCCGCAGCTGATGCCGCACTTCCACCTGCCGGTCCAGCACGGCGCCGACACGGTGCTGCAGCGGATGCGGCGCAAGTACACCATCGCCGAGTACCAGCGGCGCATCGCCGAGCTGCCGCCCGGCCTCTCCTTGACCAGCGACATCATCGTCGGCTTTCCGGGCGAGACCGACGACGAGCACGCGCAGAACCTGGCCTTCCTCTCGCGCACGCCCTACGACAACCTCTTCTCCTTCCTGTACAGCCCCCGCCCGCACACCGGCGCCCTTCTCAAGCTGGAAGAGTGGGGCGAGATCCCCCGCCCGCTGGCCCTGCGGCGGCTCGACGAGGTGCAGGCGCTGCAGAAGGCGCGCACGCTCGCGCTGCACCGCGCCCGCGTCGGGTCGGAGGTCGAGGTGCTGGTCGAGGATCGCGGCTTCGGGCGCTCGCGCGAGAACTGGACGGTGCACTTCGAAGGCGAGGCCGCGGTCGGCGACCTGGTCCGCGTGCGCGTGCAGAGCGCGTCGCTGGTGGCCCTGCGCGGCGCGCTGGCCGCGGTGGTGGTCAAGGCGCCTCTCTTCGAGCCGCCGGCGCGCCGCCGTCTCTCGGTCGTGAACGCCTGATGGCGAACGGCAGAATGGTGATGGCCTGAATGCTCCCCCTCGTCGCGCTCGTGGGCCGGCCGAACGTGGGCAAGTCCACCCTCTTCAACAAGATCGTCGGGCACAAGCTCGCCATCGTCGACGACATGCCGGGGGTGACCCGCGACCGCCAGTACGCCGAGGCGCAGCAGAGCGGGCGCAACTTCCGCGTCGTCGACACCGGCGGCTTCACCATGAAGCGCGACGAGCGGGCCTCGTCCCCGCGGGGCGGAGGACCGCAGCAGCCGCTGCCCATCGACGACGAGCTGTTCAAGGCCGTCCGCCAGCAGGCCGAAGGCGCCATCAGCGAAGCCGACGTCATCGTCTTCGTCGTCGACGCGGTCGAAGGCCTCGCCGGCGCCGAGCAGGAGCTGGCGCAGCTCTTGCGGCGCGGCGGCAAGCCGGTGCTGATCGCCGCCAACAAGATCGACTCCAACAAGCGGCAGGCCGCGCTCGATCTCGCCGAGCTCTACAAGACCGGCTTCGACATCTTTCCCTTGAGCGCCGAGCACGGCCGCGGCGTCGACGAGCTGATGGACGCCATCGTCGAGAACCTGCCCGCGCCCACCGCACAGGAAGACGAGAAGCCGGCCATCCACCTGGCGGTGCTGGGGCGGCCCAACGTCGGCAAGAGCACGCTGCTCAACAAGCTGCTCGGCGAAGAGCGCTTCGTGGCCAGCGCCGTGCCCGGCACCACCCGCGACGCGGTCGACGAGGAGCTGTTCTGGAAGCAGCGCCGCTACGTGCTCACCGACACCGCGGGGCTGCGCAAGAAGCGGCAGGTGATCGACAAGGTCGAGGTCTTCTCGGCGCAGAAGGCGCTGCGCGCGGTGGAGAAGGCGGACGTCGTCGTCGTCCTCACCGACGCCACCGAGCTGGGCGTCGACCAGGACGCGCGCATCGCCGCCCAGGCCGAGGAGCGCGGGCGCGCGGTCATCGTCGCGGTCAACAAGTGGGACCTGGTCTCCGACAAGGAAGGTGAGTCGAAGCGCCTGCGCGAGGAGGCCGCCCGGCACTTGCAGTTCGTCGACTTCGCGCCGCTCATCTTCATCAGCGCGCTGGAAGGCACCCGCATCCACAAGATCCTCGAGCTCGCCGCCGAGCTGCACGACGAGGCCTCGACGCGCATCTCGACGCCGGAGCTGAACGACTGGGTACAGCTGATGCAGGACGAGCACCCGGCGCCGCTCTGGCACGGCTACCCGGTCCGGTTCTCCTACGCATACCAGGTCGCCGAGCAGCCGGTGACCATCGCCATCCAGACCAACCGGCCGCAGGCGGTGGACGACGCCTACCGCCGCTACCTGGTCAACGGCCTGCGCGAGAAGTTCGAGCTGCGCGTGCCGGTCCGGCTCACCTTCAAGGAGAAGAGCCAGTCGTCGCCGCGGGGGCTGCGAGGCAAGTTCAAGCGCGGAGGTTCTGCTGAGTGATCCTCGCTTTGGCGGCGCCCATCGACCGCGGAGCGCGCAACATCGAAGCGCCGGAGCTCTGGATCGGGTTCCTGGTGGGCGTGCTCGTGCTGCTCGCCTTCGATCTCTGGATGGCGTCGCGCCGGCAGCAGGAAGAGAAGTTCT
>JAYWAJ010000277.1:0-4783 GCA_043782525.1 Deltaproteobacteria bacterium
CGCCTCGCGGCGCTTCTCCTCGGTGACGTCGGTGGCGATCACGCAGAGCGTGACCTTGCCTTCCATCTGGACCTTGCTCACCGAGAGCAGCACCGACGCCAGGGCGCCGCCCGGGTGAGGCAGCTGGAACTCGGCCTTGCTCACCGCGAGAAGGCCCGCCTGCAGCAGCGCGGCGAGCCGGTCCCGCGCCTCCTGCGGGACGATGCGCTGGATGGGTGCGCCCACCACCCGCTCCGCCGGCAGCCCGACGATGCCGGCGAAGCGCAGGTTGCAGTAGGAGACGATGCCGTCCTTGCCGAGGGTGGCCACCCCCTCGCTCATCTCGTCCATGAGGACGCGGTAGTCGTGGTCGGCGCCGGTGAGCGTGAAGACGCGGTCGCCCTGCGGCCCGCCCACCACGATGGCATCGACCTCGCCGGTGCGGATGGCGAGCAGCGTCTGCTCCGCCTCTTCGAGGCCCTCCCGCAGCGGGCGCGTCGGGCGCGTGGCCTTGACGGCCTTCTTGCGGCTCCGCCTGGCCATGCTCAGCCCTGCCGCCTCAAGTCGAGGCCGACCAGCACCTTTTCCTTCTCCGACAGATCCCCGATGAAGCGGCGCAGCGGCTCCGGCAGCTTCCGCACCAGCGTCGGGGTGGCGATGATCTGCTCCTCGCGGGCGAGCACCGGGCGCTGGAAGACGTCGACGACCTCGAGGTCGTAGCGGCCCTTCAGGTACTCCTCGCAGATGGTGGTGATGTTGGCGATGGCCGTGCGCGAGCGCGGCGTCAGGCCCGCCACGTAGAGGCGCAGGACGTACTGCCCTTCGGTCGCCCGCGTCTTTGCGGCGGTCTTCATGGGGCCCGCACCGGCAGGGGACGCAGGTTGAGCCCGACCAGCACCCGCTCGACGTTGGAGAGGTCGCCGATGATCTTCTTCACCGGCGGAGGCAGCTGGCGCACCAGCGTCGGCACGGCGAAGATCTGGTCGCCGCGGGCGAGCTGCGGGTTGACCAGGAGATCCACCACCTCGATGCGGTATTTGCCGCGCAGGTGCTTCTCGCAGATCTCCTCGAGGTTGCGTAGGGCCGCCTGGGAGCGCGCGGTCTGGCCAGCCACGTAGAGCCGCAGCTGGTAGAAATCGGAATCGCGCACCGGCACCGGCGTGGCCTTGGGCGTCGCCCGCGACGGACGCGCGGGCTTGCGGACGGCGCGCGGGCTCATCGTCCATTCCTCCGCGCTTCCGTGGCCAACCCGCGCGCCGGCGCCGCTCGCGCCGCAGCGGGCTCGTGCTCCTGGGCCGCCGTGCGCGCCGAGCCGGAGAGGAAGCCTTCCGGCCCGCGGTACGCCGGGATCAGCTTCAGCCCCTCGGACCCGAGGGTGAACTCGCGGATCTGGTGCGAGTGCGCCATGCCCCGCGACTTGAGCACGCTGATGCCGCGGTTGCGCTCTCCCGCCACCTCGATGAGCTGGGTGAGGATCCAGGTGTCGATGAGCGAGGCGATGCCGACGTCCTCCTCGGCGTGGACGGTGCGGGAGGAGCTGAGGCTGGTCATGAGGGCGGTGATGCCCCGGGATTTCAGGTAGTCCACCAGGCGGGTCATCATCGAGCGGACCTCGTGCGCGGTCCCCAGCGCGACGAAGTCGGTGATGGGTCGACCACCACCACCTCCGGCTGGAAGTCGGCGATGACCTTGAAGCTCTGGGCCAGGTGCATCTCCAGGCCGAAGAGCGAGGGGCGGGTGGCCTCGATGCGCAGCAGGCCCTTCTTCAAATACGGCGCGAGCTCGAGGCCGATGGAGCTCATGTTGCGCTGCAGCTGCGCCGGCGACTCTTCGAAAGCGAAGTACAGGCAGCGCTCGCCGCGCTTGCAGGCGGCGAGGATGAGGGAGGCGGCGATGCTGGTCTTGCCGGTGCCGGAGGTGCCCGAGACGAGAACGGTGCTGCCGCGGTAGAAGCCCGCGCCGCCGAGGAGCTCGTCGAGGGCCGGGTTCCCGCTCGAGACCCGCTCCAGCGAGGCCTCGTGCGCCAGCCCCATCGAGGTGACCGGCATCACCGCGATGCCGCGCTCGGTGATGATGAACGGGTACTCGTCGGTGCTGTGGGCGCTGCCGCGGAACTTCACCACGCGCATCATCCGGGTGGCGACGTGGTGCACGAGCTGCACGTCGAGGGCGATGACGCAGTCGGAGACGTACTCCTCGAGGCCCTGCCGCGTCAGCGCTCCCTCGCCCTGCTCTCCGGTGAGGACGACGGTGACGCCCTTGTCCTTGAGCCAGCGGAAGAGCCGGCGCAGCTCCGACCGCAGGATGGCCAGGTTGAGCAGGCCGGAGAAGAGCGACTCGATGGTGTCGAGCAGCACCCGCTTGGCGCCGATCGAATCGATGGCGTGCTCGAGCCGGACGAAGAGGCCGTCGAGGTTGTACTCGCCCGTCTCCTCGATCTCGTGCCGCTCGACCGAGACGAACTCCAGCACCAGCTTCTGCTCCGCCACCAGCTGGTCGAGGTCGAAGCCAAAGGACCGGACGTTGGTGGCCAGCTCCTCCGCCGTCTCCTCGAACGAGACGAGGACGCCGGGCTCGCGGAACTCGACGGCGCCGCGGACGAGGAACTCGAGGCCGAGGACGGTCTTGCCGCACCCCGCCCGCCCGCTCACCAGGGTCGGCCGCCCCCTGGGCAGGCCACCCTGGGTCAGCTCGTCCAGGCCGACGATGCCCGTGGGGGCTTTCGCCAGGGCCGGGGGGCGGCGAGACTTGCGCGCCTTGTTCACCTTGAGCGCCTCCGGGGGGGAGCGGGGAAGGTTGAAAGTTCCGGTCGACTGCCGGAGCGGATGATGGTGACCGCCCGGGCGCGGTGCAACGTCTGCCAGTTCACAAGGAATCGGCGCGGCTCCACCCGCCCACCCGGGCCCATCTCCGCCCTTCGTCTTCGTCTCTTTTTTTGCCTCCGTCCGGAAGCGCGGTCTATTCTCCGCTCCGTCTAGACTTCGCAGCCCACAGAGGGGTCAGGAATCGTGCAATGCAGGTGACATTGCAGCTCGCGCTCAGGCCCGTCTGGGAGGAGATCGACGCGCTGGGAGGCAAATGCGTGGATTTCCTCAAGGCGGAAGGCCTCAATGCCGACGCGCAGAACGCCCTCTCCATGGTCGCCTGTGAGCTCGCCGAGAACGCCACCAAGTATGGCCACTTCAACGGCGAGAAAGAGATCGTCAAGGTGTCCCTCGCCGTCCAGTCGACCGCGGTCACCGTGACGGTCAGCAACCCGGTGACGCGCGAGGAGGCCGACTCGCTCTCCGTGCTCGACCACACCATCCAGTGGATCCGCGGGTTCCACGACCCCTTCCAGGCCTACCTGGAACGCCTGCGCGACGTCTCGGCGCAGAGCCTGCTCTCGACCGAGAGCCGGCTCGGCCTGGTGCGCATCGCCTACGAGGGCCAGTCCACCCTCGACTTCTACGTCGGCGCCGACGGCATCCTGGTGGTGTCGGCGACCTTCCCGTTCGACACCTCCGCCGGAGGTCAGGCCTGATGCCGACCGAGACCTTCACCAGCCACGCCCTCACGCTCACCGTCTCCGAAGAGCCGGCCAGCGTGCTCGTGGTCTGGAGCGGGCGCAGCACCGCCCGCGAGCCGGCCGAGTTCCTCATCCCCATCCTCACCAAGGCGCTCGACCGCGCCAGCGAGCTGAAGCGCCCCCTGACGCTGGACTTCCGCGCCATCGAATACTTCAACTCCTCGACCATCACGCCGGTGGTGCGCCTCATCGAAGAGGCGAAGCGCCGCGGCGGCAGCATGGTCATCCAGTACGACAAGAAGCTGCGGTGGCAGGAGCTCAGCTTTTCGGCGCTCCAGGTCTTCCACACCGGCGACCAGCGCATCCGCATCCTGGGGGTCTAGCCGATGGAGGTCTCCGACAGACCGGCGGCGATCCCCTGCCGGCTCACGGCGGCCGACGGCATGATCGAGGCCCAGGTGGTCTGGGCGCGGCCCAACTCGCTGGTGGTCGCCTTCAAGAAGGGCGAGGAGCCGCCCCGGGCCGGCTCCCCCTTCACCGACGCCTCGCTGGATCTGGGCGGCAACTGGGTGCCGCTGGGAAGCTGCCGCTACGAGTCGGGCGACACCATGCCGCGGCGGCGCCGCGAGGATCCGCCCTCCGACGTGGCCATGGGGCGGCTGATCTTCAAGGACCGGATCTACGACTTCTCGGGGCTGCTGCCCCGGCGCGCCATCAGCGACCTGCAGCAGCGCATCAACAACCTGCCGATGGCGTGGAACCGCCGGCACGCCATCAGCAACGAGTTCCGCGCCTTCGTCGCCGACCTGCTCTTCGACCTGCAAGTCTACCGCTCGGTCTTCGAGGAGCTGGACGCGCGGCTGGTGGGCGAATCGCCGCAGACCCGCAACGAACTGCAGGCGCTGGCCCGCGAGCAGGAGTATCCGCGCTTCCGCACCTGGTTCGACGAGCGCGTGCTGGAGCTGGAGCGGCTCACCGCCAAGCTCTCCCGTCCGCAGCAGGAGCAGCACGGCTTCTACTTCCGCAAGCAGCTGCGCGACTTCATCCTCAGCTCGGAGCTGCTCTCCCGCACCAACAGCAAGCCCCGCGGGTATGCCGGCGACTCCGAGGTGATGCGCCTCATCTACGCCAACGACTTCCGCGGCCCCACCATCTTCGCGCAATTCATGCACAAGTACCCGGTGGAGCTGGCCGCCGCGCAGGCGGTGCGCAACCGGCGCAAGCTGGTCGGCGATCTGGTCCGCGAGCGGATGGGGCGTCACACGGGCGAGGCGCCCTTGCGGGTGCTCTCGGTCG
>JAYWAJ010000278.1:0-12659 GCA_043782525.1 Deltaproteobacteria bacterium
GCGCGCAGCGGCAGGTAGCCCGGCAGGCGCGCGACGAGGAGCTGCTCGGTGTTGCGCTCGGCGAGCCGCTCCGCCAGCTTCTGCGCGGCGCCGGCATTCCTGGCGTTCTTCGGCACCGAGAGCGCGGTCGGCCACACGAAGGTCCCGATCGACTTCTGGTTCGGATAGACGGTGAGCACGTGGGCCGCGCTCGCCGACGCCTTGGCGGCCTCGTCGCTGGAGACGATGCCGACGGCGGCCCGGCCGGACATCACCGCCTGCCGCACCTCCTCGTCCGAGGCGTAGAGCTGCGGCTCATTGTCCTTGAGCTGCCTGAGCCACGCCTCCATCCGCTCCGGCGTCCACGCCTGGTAGAGCGCGGCGAAGTGGGCGAGGGACATGCCCCCGATCGGCGCCGCCAGCGCGACCTTGCCCTTGAGCCACGACTCGGTGAGCGCGGTGAAGCGCACCGGCGCGCCGTGATCGCCCAGCTCGTCGACGGCCACCAGCAGCACCTCGGCGCGCCCGCCCACCGCCACCCAGGTGCCGGAGGGATCGCGCCAGAGCGGCGGAACGTCTTTTCCGGATTCTGGCGCCGGCAAGAGCTCGCCCCGCGCGGCGGCGGCGATGGCGCCGTACGGCTCGTCGTCCCAGCGCACGTCGCCGGTCGGCGTGGGCTCCTGCGCAGGCGGCGCTCCGGCGGCCACGGGCGCGCCGGCGGCTCCGGGCAGGGCCGAGACTCCCGCCCGCATGCCCGCGATCCGGTCGGCGCGCGGACCACCCGTCCTCGCGATCAGGCCCAGCGCGGTGTCGACCATGCCGGGGTTGAGGTCGGTGGCGAGCTGCGCCTCGGCAGGTCCGGAGGGCGCCCTCGAGGTGCAGGCCGCCGCCAACGTGGCGAGCACGGCCAGTCTCCGCAGCGGCATCGTCATCGTTCGCCTCGGGGTCAGGGATTCGGAGGCACGGCCGCTTTTCTAGCACAAGGCGAGCGCTCGCGCCGTGCTCACCCGTGGACACCCTCCCGCGCCTTCGGCGGTTACGGTTTCGAGGGATTCTCGCGGCGCTGATCCGCATCTTGACCACCGTGCGGCGGCGCTGCTAGAAGCAGCGTCCCCTTGGGCCGACATAGCTCAGTTGGCAGAGCAACGGTTTCGTAAACCGTAGGTCGCCGGTTCAACTCCGGCTGTCGGCTCCATTCCAGCCTGCTGAGCGGCCCCCGGTTTCTCGAGAGACTTCGTCTCGGATCGGTCGCTCTTCGGCGGAGGAACGATTCGATCCTGGCCGTCGTGAACGCAGCGACGGCAGCCGACTCGCTGCCTTCGGGGACGGTGTCTCCTCGATGACGTCGGATCGCAACCCGTGCCTGTCTTTTGCTTGGGCTGGGTTGGCCGCGCCGGTGAAGGGCGCCGCAAGGCCGGGCCTTAATGCCGCACGAAGGGCAAGAGCTCGGCGAACGTCTTTCCCGCCAGCTTGGAGTTGGACGACCAGCGCTCCTGCGAGACGCCGCGGCCGAACCAGGCCGGCGGCGTGAAGCCGGCCTGCGCGGCGTCGTCCGGAAACTCCACCTCGACGAGGACGAGGCCGGCCAGGGGCCCGTGAAAGACGTCGAGCTCCGCGGTCAGCCCGCCCGGCAGCGGAATGTAATAGCGGGTCTTCTGCAGCGAGCGCAGCGCCAGCGGGCGCAGCCGGTCATATTCGTCGGCGCGCAGCGGGATGGTCAGCTCCTCCTTGGTGGTCCGGTCGCCTGCGGCGAGGGCGAACTTCTTGGTGATCTCGCACCGCCCGCCAATCCGCCGGATGCGCAGCGACTGCGGCGGCTCGGAGAGGTAATGCTGGTCGATGGGCTCGTGCTCGAGCGGCCCGAGGTCGGGCACCTGCGCGACCAGGAACTTGAGCTCGCTCTCGATCATTGCTTCCCTCCCGGCGAGAGCGGAGCCAGTGAGAGGGGCTCGCCCACGAGCCGGTCGAGGGAGAGCCAGGCCTTCTGGAAGCGCAGCCGCGCGTGCAGGTAGTCGCGGCGGCTGCGCAGCGCGGCCTCCTCGGCGAGGATGAGCGCGAGCAGGTCGTATTGGCCGGCCTCGTGGGCCGTCGCGAGCAGGCGCTCGTGCTCGGTGAGCGTGGGCAGGACGCGCTCTTGGAAATCGGTGACGGCAGAGCGGGCGCGGCCCAGCTCGGTCACCGTGTCCGCGAGATCGCGCCGCAGGCTCGCCACCGTCGCCGCCATCTTGTCGGCCTCCTCGGCGCGCCGGGCTTCCGCGACCTGGATCTGCCCGTCGTTCCAGTTCCAGAGAGGAAAGCTCACCTCGATGGCGGCGGTGACGTTGCTCACCGTCGAGTAACGATTGCCGGTGATCGCCGGACCGGCCGTGATGCGGAACCACGGCACCCTCTTCAGGTAGGCGAGCTCCACCGACTGCTCGCGCTGCTCGTAGCGGGCCGCTCCCGCCCGCACCTCTGGCCGCGCCGAGAGCGCGCGGTCTTCCAATTCGGCCAGCTCGGGCACGGGCGCTGTCGGAGCGGGCGCGGCGAGGGCGCCGCCCTGCGAGCGGATGACCACGCCCGGGCCCAGGTTGACTCCCAGGAGGCGCACCAACTGGTGTCGCGTGGCGTCGCGCTCTGCCTCCAGCGCGTGGCGCTCGCGGTCGAGCTCGAGGAAGGCGATCAGGGCCACGTCGACGTCGAAGCGGGTGGCGGCGCCCTGCGAGAGGCGCTGCCCGATCGCCTCGTTCAGGCGCTTGCGCTCGGAGCTCGCGCGGGCGAGCAGCGTCACCTCCTCCTCGAGCGACAGGAGCGTCGCGTGGGTGGTCCGCACGGCCAGGGTCAGCTGCAAGGCGTGCTCGGCGATCTGCTCCTTGGCCTCCTCGCCGCTCGCCACCGCGCGGCTCTTCTTCGCCGAGACCTCGAAGGGCTGGGGCGGCTCCCAGCGCAGGGCGAAGCGCGGTCCGTGATCGACCACCGACTCGAGGTGCCGCAGCCCCAGGACGACCTTCGGGTTCGGCGGCTCGGAGGCCGTCAGGAGCTCGCCCTCGGCCACCGCCACCTCGTGCCGGAGCGACTGCAGCTCCGGGTTGTACTTGAGCGCGACCGCCACCGCCCCGTCGGCATCCAGGCCCTCCTCGAGCAAGAGCGGCAGGGCGGGTCCGCTCCCGGCGCGCTGGTAAGTGACGCCCTCGGGCCGCTGGCTGCGGGAAGACTCGAGCAGCGCGCGTGGACGGAGCGGCACCCGCTCGTGACAGGCCAGGGCCAGCAGGGCCATGAGCCAGGAGTACTTCAGCGGGGAGCCGGGAGCTCGGTCCATAGGGGCGGGTTCTGATTTTCGTCGAAGACGACGAGGAGCGACGCGCCGTCGGGCGTCGGCGCGACCCCCTCGGGCTTCTTGCCGGGAAAGCGGCGCAGGATCGCAGGGTGGGCGGGGCCTGCGCCGGGGTGGCGCAAGAGCCAGACGGCGCCGCCGCCGTCGGCGGGCGCATGCTTGGGAGAGTTCGCCGCCAGGACCAGGGAGCCGTCGGCGAGGAAGGCGAGGTCGGCGATGCCCTGGCTCACCTCGCTGCCGTCGGGGCCGCGGACCTTCAACGGCACCTCCAGGAACGGCGCCACGCCCCCCTCGGGGAGGCGCCCTGCCTGCACCACCCGGGCCGCGTCGGCGAGCTTGAGGATGACCGCGCTCCCGCTCCGCGCGAGGGGAGACTTGAGCCCGATGTAGAGCGCGCCGTCGCGGAAGGCGATCGCCTCGATGTCGAGCAGGCCCGCCGGGTCGAGGCCCGCCAGCGCGAGCAAGGATTTCTCCCCGGTGCGGGCGGTGCGCAGGTCGACCCGGCCCAGCACCTTGAGCGCCCGCCCTTCAAGCGCAAGCTGCAGCAGCATGCAGCGCTCGGGCTTCACCCGGCCTCTCTTGTCGGCCGAGTGGGAGGTGGCGAGGAAGAAGGTCCCCGGGGGCCCGGGCGTGATCGACTCGGCGTCGTTGAGCTTGTCGAGGCCGCGGATGGGGACGGGCTCTGCGTCCAGCGCCCCGTCGGCGGACATGGCGAAGACGAACGGGGCGTGGTTCGTGCCCGCCTCGCGCAGGCCGGTGTCGTCGCTGACCACCAGGTAGCGCGCGAGCGGGGCGGCCCAGGCAAGCCCCGACGGCTCGGGGTTGACGCTGACCTGGAAGATCCCCGCTGGGACGCGCATGGGCCGCGGAGCGAGGCCCCCGTCCCCAACCGCGAGCAGAAGCGCTTCAAAGAACCACATCAAACGTCTCTCCCGGGACCAGTTCGACCGCGTCGGCCGTCTCGATGATGACGCGCCGCCCGTATTGGGCGATCTGCGGCGAGAGCCGGAGCCGGGCGGGGACTTCCTCGATGGAAGGGGCGATCTCGACCACCGTCCCGGGCTTCGGCCGCGCCAGGGACCCGGTGCGCTTGACCTTGACGACGGCGCCGAGGGCAAGCTCGCGCGCCACCCGCATCGGCAGGAAGGCGGCGATGTGCGCGCCTCGGGTCGAGACCAGCGTGGCCACCTCCGAGCCCGCCAAAGCGTACTCGCCCTGGCGCTTGCTGACGGTGGCGATGATGCCCTCCGCCGGCGCGCGCAGGGTCATCCCCTCCAGCTCGAGCTCGAGCAGGCGGATCGCCGCCTCCTGCGTCTTGACCGCTTCCTGCGACGGGGCCAGCCGGATCGCCACCGCGTCGGCGAAGGAGAGCGCCGAGTATTGGGGAATGCCCGAGGGGGCGTCGGCGAGCTCCGAAGCCTCGCCCTCCGCGCCGGTGAAGGCCGCCGTGCGCGCCGCCGCCGCCGCCCGCTCCCTGCGGGCCGCCTCCACCGTGGGCGCGGCCACGAGCTTTTGGACCGCGAGGCTCTCGAGCCGCTTGAGCTGGAGGTCCAGCTCGCGCAGCTTGGCCCGGTCCTCCTGCGCGCCCGCGCGCGCCTTCAGCATGAGGATTTTCGAGCGCGCGATCGACTCGTGCAGGTTCTCCCGCTCGGCCTCCACCTTGGCCTTGAGCTCGACCAGGAGCGCGCGGGCCTGCGCGAGCCGTGCCTCCAGCTCGTCGGTCTCGAGCGTCGCCAGCACCTCGCCCTGCTTGACCGCCTGGCCCAGCCTTAAGTTCACGGTCTTGACCCGCCCCGGCCGGATCGGCGCGACCGAGAGCGTGACCCGCTCGGCGAAGCCGGTGGCCACCCGCGAGCCCGGCAAGCCGCCCTCCGAGAGGTAGAGGATGCCACCGACCGCGGTGAGCCAGACGAGCGGGGCGGGGATCAGCATCATCGACCGGCGCACCAGCGAGACGGTGCGGGTCCGGACGACGAGCCAGCCGCGGCTGAGGGTCAGGGCGGGGCTCATACTTCGACGGTGGTGTCTTGCATGAGGAGGGTGACTCCTGAGAGGCCGGGCACCGCGCCCAGGTCGCGGATGAGGGCGCCCCGCTCATCCAGGTCGAGCAGCTTGATGTGGTAGGCGTGCTCCTGCAGGTTGCCGCCCACGTCGCGCAGGTTCATCAGGATGTGGCTCGCGCAGTGCTTCACCAGCAGCCGCCGGAAGGCCTCCTGGTGGTCCCGGTCCGAGGGCAGGTGGAGCCGGAGGATGGCGTCGAACTGCCGGCGCGAGCCGAAGTCGGACCAGGTGATGTACACGACCGCCACGCTGTAGACGGCGGTGCCGAGGACGGCGGCGCCGAAGGACTGCACGCCGCACGCGACGCCGATGCCCAGCGAGGCGAAGATGAAGAGCAGGTCGCGCGTGTCCTTGAGGGTGGCGCGGAAGCGGATGACGCTGAGCGCCCCCACCAGCCCGAGGCCGCGGGCGATGTCGTTGCCGATGGCGAGCATGATCAGGCAGGAGACCGTTCCCGCGAGCGCGAGCGTCTGCACGAAGCTGCGCGAATACGAGAGCCCGAGATAGGTGAGGCGGTAGACCCAGGCGATCGCCATCGAGAGCACGAAGGCGAGGAGCAGCGACGCGAGCACGAACGACCAGCCGACCCTGAGCTCCATGGTGGTTCCGTGCCCCCGTCCCCGGGCTGCGTGAAGGCTTGGATCAAGCCGCCGGGAAAGCCCTGCTTCTTTGCAGCGCCCACTCGGCGCCGTAGTAGCGCTCCTCGGTCTCGTGGAAGACCGCCGAGCAATATTTCGAGTAAGCCTCGCGGCCGCCCTGGAGGCGCCCGACCAGCTCGTCCATCCAGGCCGGCGCGGCGTCGCAGAACTTGAGCTCGAGCAGGACGCGGCGGCCCTCCTCGCCGTGCTGGAGCGGGCCGTCGATCGGGATCCAGCCGCAGGGATCGAAGCCCCACTCCGAACTCGTCCAGGGCTGGTAGGCGATCTCCCGGTCGATGGTGAGGCGCACGTCCTCGAGCGGCTCGGGGGACTTGAGCGCCTCGCGGTTGCAGGTGATCAGCACCGCCGGCCGGGCGCGGTGGATCATGAGCAGGTAGAGGAACGACTCGAGGTTCGGCCGGTCGGCCGCGCTGAGGGCCGGGAGCTCCCGATAGGTCCCGTCGAGCAGCCCCGTCATCTCCGACGCGGGCACCATCACGCGCTTCTTGACGATGATGTTCTTGACCTTGCGCTTGACCTCGAAGAACGCCGGCCCCGAGGCCGGCTCGCCGTAGCGGCGGATCCGCAGCTTGAAGCGGTCGAGCTGGTCGGACATGTGGTTCTCGAAGAACCGGAACCCGGGCGTGTCGCAGTAGAGCGAGGTGTTGCGCTGGATCGCCGAGGTCTGGTTTCCGAAGATGTCGGGCACCAGGTAGCGGGAGGCGAAGGCGAGGACGCCCTGCGCGACGCTCTCCGGCAGCCAGTACTTGAGCTCGAACCGCTCGAACGAGGTGCGGACGATCGCCTGCATGTTCGGAGGAGCGGTCATCTCGGTGTTGATCCCCCCGGATCGACATTGGTTCGAATGCAAGTGACAATGGAGTGTCGCACGGCGGCTTGGTGCCCGCAAGCGGCTCGTGTAGAATGAGGATGATGCTGAAATTCGTCCTGCTTCTCGCGTTGCTTCCGGCCTGCCACCAGAAGATCGTCGGCCCCCCGCGCGACTGGGCGCAACACCCCGCGTTCGTAGATGTTTCTCCCACCAAGGCCCCGCTCTGGGCCCTCTCCGACGTGCACGGCGGGTACGACAGGCTCGTGGCGCTGCTGCGGGGAAATGGAATCCTCGATGCAGGACTCCACTGGAGCGGGGGCCAGGGCACCTTGCTCGTCGTCGGCGACCTGATCGACAAGGCCAACCGGGGGTTGCCCGTCCTCGACCTGCTCATGGCGCTCGAGGGCGAGGCGGCGGCGGCCGGCGGGCGGGTCGTGGTCTGCATGGGGAACCACGAGGCCGAGTTCCTCGCCGACCCCTGGACCGGCAAGGCCAAGCCGTTCTCCGCGGAACTAAGGAGCCGGGGGATCGAGCCCGGAGACGTCGCGCGCGGCCAGCCGCCCTACGGTCCCTGGCTGCGGAACCTGCCCTTCGGCGTGCGCTCGGGAGACTGGTTCTTCGCGCACGCCGGCAACACGGCGGGGTTGACGATCGAGGCGCTCGCCGCGCGCATCCAGAGCGGAGTGGACCGCGACGACTTTGCCACCGATGCGCTGATCGGCTCCGACTCCGTGCTCGAGTCCCAGAAGTGGTGGGAGGGGGGCTTCGCCGACGCCGTCGACCCCCTGAGCATCGTGCGCCAGAACCTCTCGGCGCTCGGCGTCCAGCACATCGTCTTCGGCCACGATCCCGGCGCGTTCCACCCCAGCGGGGTCATCTCCGCGCGCTTCGGCGCGACGCTGCTGCGCATCGACACCGGCATGTCGCCCGCGGTGAACCTCTCGGAAGGAGCGCTGCTCCTCCTCGACCGCAGCTCGGGGAAGTCGGTGGCGAGCGCGCGCCTTCCCAATGGAAACAGCACCGAACTCTATCGCGATCCATAGGTCTCCCTCATGGCTCTCCTCCGCCCGGCGTCCTGCTCCGCTCGCAGTCCCGGCTGGACGGCGGCGGTCGCGGCCTTGACGTGCGGCGCGGCGGCGCTCGCCCAAGAGGAAGCAGGCCCGCTCCCGGAGCCGGTGGCGGTCGTGACCCGCGCCCAGCTCCTCGCGCGCGGCGCCACCAACCTCGCCGAGGCGCTGCGCGGCCTCCCCGGCGTCGACGTCCTGCTCGTCTCGGCCAGCCAGCCCATCGTCGGGATGCGCGGCGGCGACCCCTACCAGTCGAACCACGTCGCGCTCTTCCTCGACGGCGCGCCCCTCGCCGTCGACTTCCTCAGCCTCACCCCCTGGGGTCAGCTGCCGGTCTCCCTCGCCGAGGTGGAGCGGATCGAAGTCATGCGCGGGCCAGGGCTCTTCTTCGGGACGTCCGCGCTCGCGGGCGCGGTGAACGTCGTGACCCGCAGGCCCGGGGAGGGACACCTCGCGGCGCGGCTCGCGGCGGGAGAGCTCGCCTTCCGCGGCTATGACGTCGGGGGCGGCGGCCCCTTCAGCGAGGGGGGCGCCCAGCTCGGGGTCGCGGGCGCCCGCGTGCACGAGTGGGGCGGGACCAAGGCGCTGGTCGACTCCCATGATGAGGTCTCGGGGCGGGTCGCGCAGCGCCTTGGAGCCCACTCCCTCGAGCTGACCGCGGGCGTCCAGCGCTTTGCCGGGTCGCTGCGGCTGCCCGACCGGCTCTCCGACCAAGGCGTGACGACGCGCAACCTCTCGCTCTCGGTCGCGGACCGGATGGCGTTGGGCGACGCCCCGCGCGCGCCGGCGCTGTCGCTCCGCCTCGACTTCGCCGACCAGGCCTTCGCCTTCACCGAGGCGGCCCCGTCCCGCCCCGTCCACTCCGTCACCCGCGACACCTGGACCGCGCGGGCGGACTTCACCGCGCAGCTCCCCTGGCGCGCATCCCGTGTGACGGTCGGCGCCGACGCGGCCTACACGCGGACGCAGAGCCTCCGATTCCTCGAGCGCGAGCGCAGGGCGGACACCGGCGGCGTCTTCGGCAGCTGGGCCTTCAGGCTCGCGGACCTCTCCGTCGCGGCGGGCGCGCGCCTGGAGCTCGGCCTCGACCGCGACCTCCACCCGACGGCCACCCTCGCCGCGGCCCTGCCGCTCGGCCCCGGGAGCGCGCTGCGCCTCTCGCTCGCCTCGGCGGCGCGGGCCCCCGACCTCGACCAGCTCGGCCTGCTCCTGCCGGTCGTGGGGGGCAGCAAGAACACCCGGGTCTATCTCGCGGGCAACCCTGCGCTGGCCGAGGAGCGTCAGAGCCAGGCCGAGCTCGCGTATCGCTGGGAGTCGCCCCGCCTCTCCGCCGGCGCGAGCCTCTTCGCCTCCCAGCTGGGGGACGCGATCGAGCCCGTCGAGATCACTCCCGCCCGCGTCGCCGAGCGGCAGCTCGCGGCGAAGGTCGCGGCGAGCACCGGCAGCGGCCTCGACCTGTCCGTGCCGTTCGTGGAGTTCCAGAACCAGGGGCGGCTCCGCACGCTCGGGGCGGAGATCTCGGGAGAGCTCCGGGCCTTTCCCAGCCTGACCTTCCTCGGGAGCTACACCCGCCTGCACAGCGCGGTGGCGGTGATCAGCGCGCCGGAGACGGTGCTGCGGCGCCAGAGCGCGCTCGACCGGGCGGCGCCGGCCAACCGGCTCTCGCTGGGGCTGCGCTTCGTCTGGCAGGGGCGGCGCCTGCACGGGCAATCGGCGAGCGTCTTCTATGATTGGTCGGGCGCGACCGCCGCCGAGGTCGCGGGGCGGATCCGGACCGTTCCCTCGTGGTCGACCCTCACCGCGCGGTTGACGTTCCCCATCCTGGAGAGGGGCGAGCTGGGCGTCGAGGTCTACAACCTCGCGCATGTGACCCACCTGGAGTGGCCGCGCGGCAGCGTCATCCGCAGGCTGCTCGCGGTGCTGCGCCTCGAGCTGTAAGGGGTCTGGCCCTGCGGTACCAAAGCGAAATGGGGGACAGTTTTCCGCTTCACACCGCGCAAGTCCGGAAGCCCGCCAGCACGTCCCGGCGATCGGGCGGGTAGAAGTTGCGCCAGGTGTTGCGCAGCAGCCGCCCGCGGGTGGCCCAGCAGCCGCCGCGGAGCACCTTGTGCGGGCTCGCGAACCACGGCGCCGAGTACTCCTTGTAGGGATCGATGACGAAGCCTGGGTACGGCTGGAAGTCGCTGGCGGTCCACTCCCAGACGTTGCCGATCAGCTGCCGGCAGCCGTAGGCGCTGTCGCCTTCCGGGTGCGCGGCGACGTCCACGGTCCAGCCGGCGGCGGCGTCGAGGTTGGCGTGGCGCTCGTCGGGGGGCGCCTCGCCCCAGGGGAAGGCGCGCTTGTCTGGCGTGGACGCGGCCACCTCCCACTCCGCCTCGGTGGGGAGCCGGCGCCCGGCCCAGCGGCAAAAGGCTTCCGCTTCGTGCCAGCAGAGGTGGAGGGCAGGGCGGTGCGGCGGCAGGGGGACCTCGGCGTCGAAGCGCCGCTCGAACCAGCGCCCCCCCTCGCCGCGGCGCCAGTAGACGGGGTGCTCGGCGAAGGCGGCAGCGCGCCACCGCCAGCCCTCGCGGCTCCAGAAGCGCTCCTCGCCGTAGCCGCCGGCCTCGACGAACTCGAGCAGCTCCTCGTTGGTGACCGGGGCGCGGGCGATGCGAAACGAGGCCACCGCGACCGGGTGCGCCCACTTCTCGTTGTCGAAGACGAAGGGCGCGCCGGGGCGGGCGCCGAGCTGGAAGATGCAGCCGGGCACCTCGGCATCGCCGGGCAGGGGGCCGGCCTCCGACGCCGCCGGCGCGGACTTCGCGAGGGCCGGCGCCGGATAGCCCAGCGTCTGCCGCGTGTAGAGGAGCGCCTCGCCGTGCATGTCCTCGTGGGAGAGCGAGAGCGCGTGGAAGTAGCCGGGCTCGGCCGCGAGCGTGCGCTCGAGCACCTCGGCGAGATAGCCGAGGACCTTCCCGCGCGGAAGCAGCGGCAGGTCCCAGCGGGTGTCGTGCGCGACCCGCGCCGAATCGTAGAGCGCGTCCCCTTGCGGCAACAGCGGCGCGGCGGAGAGCGCGTGGCGCTGGGTCCAGTACTCCTGGAACCAGCCCAGGTGACCGACCTCCCAGAGGATGGGGTTGACGATGGGGAGACGCGGCCCCAGCCACTGCGCGTCGTCGAGATCCCCGACCAGCGCCAGGGTGCGGGCGCGGGCGTCCGCGAGCGCGGCCCGGAGAGAGGGAGCGGTCTGCGGTGGCAAGGACATGCAGGGGGAGCATAATCGACGGCCGCATGCGAGTCGCGCTCGTCTGTCCCGCGCCCCGGGGATCGCGGTTGGGCAACCGGATCACCGCCCTCCGCTGGGCAGCGATGTTGCGCGCCCTCGGCCACCGCGCCGTCCTGGTCGCGCCCGGTCAGGCGCCGCGCTGCGATCTGCTCCTCGCGCTGCACGCGCGCCGGTCGTTTCCCTCGGTGGAGCGGTCGCTCCGGGAAGCTCCGGGCCGGCCCATCGTCGTGGCGCTGACCGGCACCGACCTCTACCGCGACATCCACTCCGACGCGCAGGCGCAGCGCGCGCTGGAGGTGGCGGCGCGGCTGATCGTCCTCCACGCCGGCGCTCCCGCGGAGCTTCCGGCGCGGCTGCGCGGCAAGGTGCGGCTGGTCCCGCAGTCGGCGCCGCGGCCTGCGCGCAAGCTCTCGCCGGATCCCCGCGCCTTCGTGGTGGCGGTGGTCGCGCACCTGCGCAGCGAGAAGGATCCGCTGCGCGCGGCGCTGGCGGCGCGGCTCCTCCCCGGCGACTCGCGACTGCGCGTGGTCCACGCCGGCCGGGCGCTCACCCGGGCCATGGGGGCTGCCGCGCGGGCCGAGGCGCGCGACAACCCGCGCTACCGCTGGCTGGGCGAGGTGCCGCGCTGGAAGGCGCGGGCGCTGATCGCGAGGTCGCGCCTCCTGGCGGTGACCTCGGAGATGGAGGGCGGCGCCAACGTCGTCTCCGAAGCGGTGGCGGCAGGGACGCCGGTGGTCGCCTCGCGGATCCCCAGCATGGAGGCGATTCTCGGCCCCGACTACCCGGGCCTCTTTCCGCAGGGCGACGAGCGGGCGCTGGCCGCGCTGCTGCTGCGCGCCGAGCGGGAGCCGCCTTTCCTCGCCGGCCTGCGCCGCCGCTGCCTTTTGCTGCGGCCGCTGCTCTCCCCGGCGCGCGAGCGGGCCGCGCTGCGCAGCCTGCTCGCCGAGCTTGCGCCGCCGAGGGGCCGCGCCTGACCTGACCCGGTGCGCACCGCCGCGCTGGCGCCGCCGGCTCCGCTTCAGAGCGCGACGTCGCCGCGCTCGCCGGTGCGGACGCGGACCGCCTCGACCAGGTCGGCGACGAACAGCTTCCCGTCGCCGCTGCGGCCGGTGCGGGCGATCTGCTCGACCATCTCCACCACGTCGACGACCCGGTCGTCGGGCACCATCGCCTCGAGCTTGACCTTGGGAACCAGCCCGGAGGTGTACTCCGCGCCGCGGTAGATCTCGGTGACGCCGCCCGGTCCGCCCGAGCCGCGCACCTCGGTGACGGTGATGGCGTGCGCGCCCGCCACCTCGAGCGCCTGGCGAACCAGGTCGAGCTGCGACGGCCGCAGGATCGCTTCCACGCGCTTCATCTCAACCTCCTCCTGCCCCGGCAGGAAAGCCGCAAGGCCGGGAACTGCAAACCAGGGACCAGCCCGTCCTCCCTCTGCAGGACCTCGCGGCGGCGCATCGCAATCCGACGAGAAGGTGGCGGCGAGGAGCGGAAGCGACATTTTTGT
>JAYWAJ010000279.1:0-4762 GCA_043782525.1 Deltaproteobacteria bacterium
GCATCCGCGAGATCGAGTTCTTCGTCCAGGCGCTCCAGCTCCTGCACGGCGGGCGCGACGCCAACCTGCGCGTGCGCGGGACGCTCAAGGCGCTCGAGCGCCTGCTCTACGCCGGGCTCGTCTCCAGCCGGGACCGCGACGAGCTGGCCGACGCGTACATCGCGCTACGCCGCCTCGAGCACCGGGTCCAGATGGTGGCCGAGCGGCAGACGCACTCCATCCCGGAGGACCCGGCCGAGCAGGCCCGGCTGGCGCGGCGCGCGGGCTATGCGGACGCGGCGGCGATGCACCGCGAGCTGGCGCAGCACCGTGCCCACGTCGAGGGCCGCTTCAAGGATCTGCTCCGCGTCGCCGGAGGGGGCGCCGCGGGGCAGGATCCGTACGCAGCCGCCGCGGCCGATCCCCACGCCTCCGAGGAGGAGCGCGGCGCGGCGCTGGCCGAGCTGGGCTTCCAGCAGCCCGACGCCAGCGCCGAGGAGCTGGCCCGGCTCTCCCGCAAGCGCGGCACGCCCTTCTCCGCCGACTCGCCGCAGCAGAGCCTCGGCCCCCTGCTGGTGCAGGAGCTGGCGGCGGCGCCCGATCCGGATCAGGCG
Source organism: Deltaproteobacteria bacterium (assembly GCA_043782525.1). Taxonomy (GTDB): domain Bacteria; phylum Myxococcota; class Myxococcia; order Myxococcales; family 40CM-4-68-19; genus 40CM-4-68-19. Next base: position 594 of record JAYWAJ010000279.1, read on the forward strand.
CTGCGCCACCTCGCCGACCTCTTCGGCGCGCTGGCCAACCCGGCCGCGACTTCAAGCCTCCTCATGCAGAGCCCCCGCACCGCCCGCCTCTTGATTTCGCTCTTCGGCTCCAGCGACTTCCTCTCGCGCGGGCTCTTGCGCCACCCGGAGCTGATCGATCAGCTGGTGCACCGCGGGTCCGCGCCGCTGGTGCGCGAGACCGCCGAGCTGCGCGCCGAGCTCGCCCAGCGCCTCCTGCCGCTGGAGGACGATCTGGAGGGCACCCTCACCGAGCTGCGCCGCTTCCGCAACGAGGAGGTGCTGCGGGTCGGCCTGCACGACGTCGCCGGCGCCCTCGACGTCGACCAGGTGGCGCGGCAGCTGGCCGGGCTCGCCGACCTCTGCGTCGAGCGCTGCTTCGCGCTGGCCAAGACAGAGGTGGAGAAGCGCGACGGCGCCTCGGCGGCGAGCATGGTGGTGATCGCGCTCGGCAAGCTGGGCGGCCGCGAGCTCGGCTACCACTCCGACCTCGACCTTCTCTTTTTATACTCGAGCGGCGGCGAGACCGGGAAGCACGTCTCGAACCACGAGCACTTCGCGCGCCTCGGGCAGAAGCTGATCAGCCACCTGACGCTGCCCCTGCGCGAGGGCGCGCTCTACAAGATCGACACCCGGCTGCGGCCGAGCGGCAGCGCCGGGCCGCTGGTGATCTCCTTCGAGGCGCTGGCCACCTACCACGCGCGGGAAGCGCGGCTCTGGGAGCGGCAGGCTTTGTTGAGAGCGCGGCCGGTGGCGGGAGACGAGGCGCTCTTCGCGCGGGCGGCGGCTGAAGTCCTCACGCCCAGCATCTTCCGGCCCATCGACAGGAAAGCCGCCGCCAAAGAGCTGCTGGCCATGCGCGAGCGGATGGAGCGCGAGATTGCCGACGAGTCGCCCGGCCGGTACAATTCCAAGCTCGGCCGGGGAGGACTCGTCGACGTGGAGTTCGCGGTGCAGTTCCTCCAGCTCGCCCACGGATCCGATCATCCCGACATCCGCACGCCCTCGACGCCGCGCGCGCTGGCCGCGCTGCTCGACGAGGGACTGCTCGCCCCCGCCGTTCACGCCACGCTCTTGCGGGGCTACCGCTACCTGCGCCGCCTCGAGTCGCGGCTGCGCATCGTCCGCGACCGTTCGGTGGACCGCCTCCCCGAGACCCGGGAGGAATTGCTGCGCCTGGCGCGCCGCATGGGATACTCGGGGCCGGGCGCGGGACAGGAGCTGCTCGCGGAGTACGAGGCGACGGCCGCCGCAGTCCGCGCCGCCTTCCTCCGCGTCCTGGGAGAAGCGTGAACGAGCCGCAGCACACCATTCTCCTCGTCGAGGACGATCGCGCCATCCAGCGCGCCCTCGCCGAGGCGCTGCACCAGAGCGGCTTCACCGTCCTCGCCGAGCACGACGGCGAGTGGGCGCGCAGCACCTTCGCGCAGCGGACCGTCGACATGGTGGTGCTCGACGCCGTCCTCCCCCGGCGCAACGGCTTCCAGCTCGCCCTCGACATCCGCCGCAGCGAGAAGGGCAAGCGCCTTCCGATCTTGCTGGTCAGCGGCCTCTACGACGCGCTCAAGGTCCGGCCCCAGCTCGCCGAGATCGGCGGGCCGGTCCGCTTCCTCGCCAAGCCGCTCGAGCCGTCGCAGGTGGTGGCCATCTGCCGCAAGGCGCTGGGCCTCCAGGACAGCGAGGTCTCCGATCCCTCCACCAAGCGGCGGCGGCGCGACCGGGCGCGGCTGGAGGCGAAGAGCAAGGACCTGGCGGCGCTGGCCGACCTGGCGGAGGTGAAGTCGGTCGAGTCCGACAGCCAGATCCGCTTCCGCGGGGCGGCGCTGGTGCGCGGCGACCTGCGCCAGACCGACTTCGCGGAGGTCCTGGCGGAGCTGCACCGCTGGCGGGCCACCGGCGCGCTCCTCCTCGAGAACGCGCCGGTCAAGAAGCTGGTCTGGCTGAAGGAAGGCGCGCCCGTCTTCGTGCGCTCCAACTTGCTGGTGGAGGCGCTCGGCCAGCTGCTGGTCCGCGAGCGGATGATCACGCTGGCCGAGTGCGAAGAGGGCCTGCGCCGCATGAACGCCTCCAGGCGGCAGCTGGGCACCGAGCTCATCGAGATGGGCTGCATCTCCCCGGCCAACCTCGCCTACGCCCTCCAGCTGCAGGTCGAGCAGAAGCTCTTCGACGTCTTCGGCTGGACCACCGGCGAGTACCGCTTCAACCCGCGCGCGACCATGCCGGCGATGCAGATCGCGCTCGAATTGACGCCGGCCAAGACGCTGCTCGAAGGCGTCAAGCGCTGCTACGACGAGGAGCGGGCGCGGCGGGCGCTGGGCCAGGTCGACGACTGTGCGGTCGCGCTCACCGACGATCCGATGGACCGTTTCCAGGACATGGGCCTCGACCCGGAGGAGGCGCAGCTCTACGCGCTCATCGACGGTCGGCGCACGGTGCGCGAGCTGCTGGCCTTCGGCGCGCTGCCTGCCGACGACGGCCGCAAGCTCCTCTATGCGCTGCGCTGCGCGAACATGATCCACTTCGAGGTGCCCGACGCCCGGGCGCAGCCGCTGCCTTTGCCGTTGGCCTTTGCGGCCCGTCCGCCGCCGCCGCCCGACCTGCCCGGGCGCGCGGTGGCCGAGCCCGAGCTCGAGCAGCTGAGGCAGATCCAGCGGCTGGCGGCGCGGGTGCAGGATCTGCGGCGCGGCACGCTCTTCGAGGTGCTGGGGGTCCGTCCCGACGCGAGCGAGCTGGAGGTCCGCCACGCCTTCATCGCGCTCGCCAGGGAGAACCATCCCGACCGCCTCGGGCCCGACGCCTCCGCCGAAGCGCACGCCTTCGCCGAGGACGTCTTCGCGCAGATCTCCCTGGCCCACGAGACCCTCATCGACCGCAGGAAGCGCACCGCATACGAGCTGGCGCTGCGGTCCGGCGTGCAGCGCTCCGACGGCGACGAGGTGACCCGCATCCTCCAGGCGGAGCGGCGCTTCCGCGAGGGCGAGGCGCAGCTGGGCGAGGGCAAGGCGGCGGCGGCGCTGCAGTCCTTCGCCGAGGCGGCGCGGCTCTATCCCGAGGAGGCCGAGTTCCACGCCTGTCTCGGCTGGGCCACCTGGCTCTCGCTGGCGCCGGATCAGGGCGCGGCGGCGCAGGCGAGGCCGCTCCTCGACAAGGCGCTGCTGCTCAACCCGCGCCTCGACCGCGCCTACCTCTTCCGCGGCCGCATCGCCCAGGCGCTGGGCCGCACCCAGGAGGCGGAGGCCGAGTTCGAGAAGGCGCTGCTCTGCAACCCCGCCTGCTCCGAGGCGCTGCACGAGCTGCGGCTCGCCTCCCCTGCTCCTGCTTCCGGCCTCCGCCCGCCCCCCGGGAAGCCCGGGGGGCTCCCCCGCGCGTGACGCTGCTCCAGGAAAGATTCGCGGAGGTCGGGCCGCTCAACGCCATGGAGGCGCAGCTGGCCCGGGCGGCGGTGGCGGCCCGCGGACGGCTCGACGCCCGCGACGAGACGGCGCTGCGCTACGCGCTTTCGCTCTTCCGCTGCTGGCACGTGCGCGCTCCCGACGGCCGCGACGTCGCCGTCGCCGCGCTCTTGCGCCCCTTCCGCGAGAAGCTGGTGCAGGTGCTCTGGCCGCTGCTCGACCCGCAGCGCCCGGTGCTGGCCGAGCCGCACGAGCTCTTGCCGGCGGCCCGCGCCGTCCGGCAGATCGCCGCCGCCGCCCTGGCCGAGGTGCAGCGGACGCTGGGCCACCGCCTGCCTGCCGCGCGTCTCGACGAGGAGATCCGCGAGCGGCACCTGGTCCTCATCTGCGGCGGCGGCGGCGGCACCGGCTACGTCCACCTCGCCGCCTTCGCGCTGCTGGAGGCGGCCGGCATCCAGCCCGACCTCATCGCCGGCTCCTCGATGGGCGCCATCCTCGGGCTCTTCCGCGCGCGCGAGCGGCGCTTCGACCTGGCGCGCATCCCGGAGATCCTGCACGACCTCACCTACCGGAAGATCTTCCGCCTGGTGCCGCAGCCGTCGGTCTACGGGCTGCCGGGGCCGCTGCGCCTGCACCTGCGCTCCGCCATCGGGCACTGGTTCCGGCACCCCGACGGCTCGCCGCTGCGCATCTCCGACCTGCCCATTCCGCTGCTGGTCACCGTCACCGGCGTGCGGCGCGGGAGACTGCCGCGGCCGC
>JAYWAJ010000280.1:0-12618 GCA_043782525.1 Deltaproteobacteria bacterium
TCGACGGCTTTGGGCTGACGGCAAAGGTGGCGTCCTATCCCCGCGGCGGAAGCGGGGTGACGAATCCTGTCCAGCCTCCCCTCACCAGCGGAACCTTCAATCCCTACTTCGACAACGCCATCCCCGGTGGAATCGTGGTCGATGGCGCCGACCTCTGGGTCGTGATTGGCAGCCAGGCGCGCAGCGCGCTGGTGAAGTATGCCCTGGCCACGGCTACCGCGGGCGCCCAGCCCGCGGGCGGTTTCTTCGGATCCCTTACCCGCATCTACAAGCCCGGGCCCCTGGTGCTCGACGCGGGCAGCAACGAGCTGTGGTTCGTCAATGGCAAGGATGGCGCGTCCGGTTATCTCAAGACGGCGACATCGGGCAACCACGCCCCGGCACACGTGTTGCTCGGGGATGCGACTGGACTCTACGACCCAGAAGCGCTGGCCGCCGACCGACCCGGGGCGGAGATCGTGATCCTCAACCAGGCGCCGGGCCACGCCATCTCGGTCTATCCGTCCGCCAGCACGACGGCTGTCTTTACGCGGCAGATCGTCGGGCCCCTCAACACCACCTTGAACGCGATGAGCCCCACTTTCCTCTCCATCGACGAGGCGAACCGCGAGTACTGGGTCGATGACCGCAGCAGCAACAACGGATTTGCGGCCTTCGCCGCGACCGCCGGCGGCGACACCGCGCCGGTGCGGTCGATCGCGCGCGACGTCAGCCTCGGTGCCGTGGGCAGCATTTACTACGACGCGAAGGCCGCCCAGATCGTCGCCCTCGCCAACGTGGCCACGGGCAGCTGGACTTCCAGCGGGTGGAACCGGACCCGCTCCGGCAACGTTCCGGCCGACCGCTCGGCGACCGTGGCGGCCGCGACCGCGACCAACCCCGCCGTCGACTTCCTCCATGACCTGCTCTTCGTCACCACCGACGCGGGGTTGGACGTCTTTCCGCGCGCCTTCCCGGGCGGCGCCCTGACGCCGACGAGCGTGGTGGACGATTCGGCCGTCGGTGCGGCGCTGGGCGCGGTGGACGATGAAGGCAACGAGCTGTACTACCGGCTGCCGGGCAAGATCCTGGTGGCTCCGCGTCCCAGCGGCAGCGCGCTCTCGCTCGCCCGCACCATCACGGGGAGCGCAACGGGCCTCTACAATCTCGCCGGCCTCGCCATCTGCAACTAGAGGGCCCCGCCGGCTCGACGCTGCGGCGTGGCCATCCGCAACTATTGGCCGCCGCTGGTGGTCCTGAACACGCCGGCCCCGCTGGTCGCCGCCAGCGTGTGGGTCGAGCCGAGAGCGACGCCGGTTAGGTTGGGCAGCGCGAACGCCGTCGGGTTACCGCCGATGAGGCCATCGGCGGCCGGCAGCCAGTCGACGCCGCCGTTGATGTTGAAGACGTTGGCGTACTGCTGACCCGGGGTCATCGAAGTGCCGGTGAACTGGATCGGCACGACGCCGCCGCCATTGACGAAGCCGTTGTAGCCGGTCGCCGTCATCGAGGTGAGCAGGCCCGTCCCGCTGCGCGAGACCCAGATCACGCTGGTCGTCGCCGTCACGCCGGAGATGGGCCCTCTCCAGACGCCGCCGACGCCGGTGCCGTCATCCTGGCCGGCGGCGTAGACGTTGCTGTTTCCGGTGTCGAAGAAGAACTTGATCACGCCCTTGGGTCCGCTGCTGGCCGCCAGCGGCAACGTCCAACCCGCGCCCGTGCCCGACTTGAACGTGTAGCTGGGGTTGCCGGGGCTGCCCAGATAGAGAGCGCCGTTGGCGTCCACCCCGATTGCGCTCGCGGTGGTGATCGCCGAGGGAAGGGCCGGCGAGAACGGGGTGCAGGTCTGCGCGATGGAGGCCGCGCTCGCGCCCGAGGCAACCGTGGAGAAGAGCGTGGTGGCGGTGCCCGTGGTGGTGGCGAGCCAGAGCGTGTCGGTGCTCGCGAACTGCACGGTCATTCCGCTGGAGAAGGTCGGCGTCGCAGGCAGGCCGGCGCAGGGCTGCAACGTCCAGCTGGTGCCGTTCGCGGTGCCGACGAAGACGCCCTGGATCCCCTGGCAGACGAGGAAGGCGACGCCGGGCGCTTTGTTCGAGTTGTAAGCGAAGGCCACGGGCGTGGTGCACGCCGAGGGGAGGGATTGCACCGACCACGAGGTGCCCTGGGTGGTGCTGGCCGCCACGCCGAACTGATCGCCGACCGCGAAGAGCCGGTTGTGGCTGGCGTCGGACGGATCGTCGGCGATGGATTTGACCGCGACGTTGCTGAGCCCGGTCTTGAAGCTGGAGAAGGTGTCGCCGGTCAGCTTGGTGGGGTTGTTCGTCGAACGATAGACGCCGCTGCCGTCGGAGGCGCCGGCAAGGAGGAAGGTCCCATCGTAGGCCAGCGCCGTGGGCTCCCAGCCGGTCGGGCCGCCCAGCATGCTGACGAAGCTCGAGGGGGATTTGAGGTAGGCGACGCCGCTGCCCGCGGTGGCCACCCAGATGTTGAGCCCGATGGAGTCGTCCACCACCAGCCGGGTGATCTCGGAGGTTCCGGGCACCGTCAGGGGTGGACCAAATCCGCCGTAGACCGCCCAGCTGCCGCTGCCGGCGTTGGAGGAAAGCAGGCCGCAGCTCTTCGAACCCCAATAGATGACCGACGTCGCCGGCACGCTGTCGACGGCCAGGGCGGAGGCGTTGGACCGCGTCGCGGAGCAGTCCGGCGCGCCTCCGGTGAGCCCGGTGTTCGTCTGCACCCAGGTTGTTCCCGAGACGCCGTTGATCGAGAGCAGGCCGCCGAACGAAGGGCCCGCGTCGCCGCCGAAGGCCTGCGCATACAGCGTGCTGAAGTGCGAGTCCTCGGCGAAGGCCTGGACCGCGCCGGTGGCCGTGGTGGTGGTGGCGACCCAGGCAGTCGTCTTGTCGAGCAGCTTGGAGATGCCGCCCGTCGAGGTTCCCGCCCAGACGGTGTTGTGGCTATCGACGAAGACCGCCGTCACGTTGGCCGTGGAGAGGCCGGTGCCGAGTGGATTCCAGGTCATTCCGCCGTCGAGGGTGTAGAGGACGCCGCTGCCGTCGGTTCCGGCGTAGAGCGCGAGCACCGCGCCGGACAACACGTCGAGGCGTGGGGCAAGGCTGGTGATCCCCCGCCCATTCGGGATGCCGTTGCTCGATGGAGCCCACCTGGCCGAGCTGGCGGTGAACTTGAAAGCGCCTCCCGCAGTGGTCGCATCGGCGGGCTTTCCGCTCCCGGCGTAGGCGGCGCTGTTGAACCCGTCGCCGACCAGGGCGTTGATCCAGCCGCCGGTGAGGCCGGTGCTGGAACTGACCCACGGGGCTGCCGGGGTGGAAATTGTCAAGTTGGACGAGGTGACGGTGCCGCCCGCGTTGGTGATCTGCAGGCGATAGAGGTAAGAGCTGACGCCCGGATAGACCGGCAAGTTCCCCGCCGCCGCGCTGTTGGTGAACGTCGCCCCGCTGAAGCCGGGATCGCCGCTCGCGAAGACGTTCTGGGGGAAGCTGGTGGTGGTGCGATCGATCTCGTAGCCGAAGGTCGCGGTGCCCGAGGGCGGAGACCAGCTCAAGGCGATGCTGTTGTGCGAGTTCGAGACTGACCCGGTGCAGTTGGAGCACGACAAGGTCGGGACTGCCGGGAGCGTCGTGCCCTGGACGCCGACCGCCGTTTCGGTGGTGGGTGGGTTCGTCGCCGGCGGGGCTGCGCCGGTGATGCGAGCCCGGATCTTGTAGAAGAAATCGGTGTTCACCGAGAGGCCGCCGTTGTCGAAGGTGAGCGCCGACAGCGCTCCTCCGCCGGTCACCGTCGAATAGGTTCCGTTGAGCGAGCTCGACCGGCGCACATCGTAATTGCTGGCCGTTCCGACCGCCGGCGGCGACCAGGTGACGCGGAGGGTCCCCTGCGCGGGCGAGGTGGTGGTCACGGCCGTCGCCGCCCCCGGCCTGGTGAACTGCTGCGTGACGTTCGACGGCGCGCTGCACGTCGCCCCGGTGCACGCCCCCACCGCGACGCCGACGTTGTCCGCCTCGAGGTAATACGTGTACTGCGTTCCATCGGCCAGCGCGGCAGAGGTGTCGGTGAACGCGCAGGGCGAATAGGAAGTGGCCCCGCCGCAGGTGCCCGAGGCGATGCTGGCCACCGCGATATCGGTGAACAATGGCGAGGCCGCCGTCACCGCGCCCGGAGCGCGGAAGACGTGGTACTGCACGATGGTCTTGTCGCTCTTGTTGCTGGAGTTCAAGGACCCGTCCCAGACGAGCGCGATCTGACGCGCTGTCGTGGCGGTGCTGCTGGTGATGTTCGGCGGCTGCGCGGGCGGCAGCGTCCCGTTGAACACCGCGCTGAGGACGCCGAACGTCGGCCCCGGACCGGTGGTCGGCGTGGTCGGTCCCGGCAGGTTCTCGGGCACCGTGGCGAGCAGCTGGTACTGGCCGGTCAGGTCGACGCTGAGATCGTTGAACGCCGTGCCCGCGTTTTGCAGCAGCGTGCCGGCGACCGTCGCTCCAGCGGGCTGCTGCTGCACCGCCAGCGTGACCGGATTGACATAGGCGGTGGCGGCGTTGCCGTATTGATCGTAGCCGTCCACCTCCGGAAAGCCGGGACACTTGATGATGCTGCCGGCAGGCGTGTCGCAAGGCTGGACGAACCAGTCGAGATGATCGACGGAACCCGGACCAAAATTGACCGAAGCGGTTCCCAGCGCGGCCGATCCGCTGGTCGCCTGCACCACCTTGGTCTCGCCGTTCCTGGTCGCGGCGCCGCCGGCCTTGGTGCTGGTGAGGAGGGCGGTGAAGACGCCGCGGCCGTCGGTGGTTCCGCTGGTCGGCGCCAGCGTGTTGCCGGTGGTGCCCGAGGTGATGGCCAGCGAGACCGGAACCGAGGAGAGCGGGTTCCCGTCGGTGTCGAAGACGGTGGTGGTGATGGTGGCCCCGTTGGAGGGCCCGACGATCAAGGTGCCGTTGGCGGCGGTGGCGACGACCGTGGCGGAGCCGACGCCGCGCGCGTGGATGGCGATGGGGGCGGTTCCGCTCCGGGCGCCGTCGCTCACCGCCAGAGTCAGGCCGTAGTTGCCCGCCACCGAGGCGGTGAACGACGGGTTGGGCAGGTTCGCGTGCGTGAGGGTGAAGGGCTGCAGCGCCGCGGGCGCCGCGGTCACGGTCCATTGGTAGGAGAAGGTCTCGCTCAGGCCACAGCCCGACTCCGTGCTCGCCGCACCCGGCGGGAGGTTGGCGGCGGTGAGCAGGAGCGGGTCCACGTCGCCGTCGCGCGAAGGAAGCGCATCGAGGAGGACCGGGCTGCCGACGGGCACGCTGACGAGGCTGACCGGCGCCGCCACGGCGGTGGGCTGCACGACGGCGATGCGCGGCTGCGGCGACTGGATGCCGCAGAGGCCGACCGGCAGGAGCGGCGCGCTGGCCGCGCTGCTGGCAAAGACGGTGGTGCTGGAAAGGCCGGTCGAGTCGGTGACGGTGAGCTGGACGTCGTACTCACCGGAGAGATCTGGAACCAGGCTGGGCGTGGGCGAGGTCGGGTTCAGGATCATCGCGGCGCTCCCCGGAGGCGCGCTCGCGAGGCTCCACGAATAGGTGAAGGTCTCCAGGAGCGAGCAGGCCGCATCCGCGTCGGTGACGGTGGCCGAGAGCGCCACCGGCACCTGGGGGTAGAAGGGCACATTGCCGTTTTTCACCGAAGCGGCCACCGTGCTGCGGACGATCTGGAAGTTTGCCACCGGGCCCGCGTTGGTATTCAGCGAAGGCAACGTCTGCGAGGCGGTGAACGACGACGCCACCGGCGGGGCACTTCCGCAGGGCGAGGTGGTCAGCGTGCCGAACACCGCGGCGGAGACGTTGCCGAGCGCGTCGGTGGCCTGCGCCGAGAGCTGGTATGAGCCGGGGAGATCGGGCACGAAGACGGGCGTCGTACCCGACGACGCCAGCGCCGCCGTGCTGCCCTTGGGGCGCGACAAGAGCGTCCACTGCCACCGGTAGGGCTGGGTCAGCGCGCCGCAAGCAAGGTTGAGATCATGCAGCGTCGACGAGAGCACCAGCGTGTCGCGCGCATTGAAGGTGGGCGGACTCGAGGCGACGGGGTCGAGCTGCGGCGGGCTCGAGCCGCAGGTGCCGGCATTGAGCTGCAGCGTGGCGGGCGCCGACGAGAAGCCCCCCTGGTCGGTGGCCACCACCTGGAATTGGTAGGCACCGGCCACGTCCGCGGTGAAACCCGTCGAGACCCCGGTGCTGGAAGAGAGCCGGGCGGTGCTGCCGCGTGGCGCCGAGACGACTCCCCAGGCGTACGCGAAGCTCGGCGCCTGCAGGCAAGTGTCCGTGGGCGCGGCTGAGGTCAGCGCGAAGGGCTGGTTGACGGCTGGCGCGCCGTTCGACGATGTGATGGAAGCGACCGCGGGAGCGCAGAGCGCCGTCTGTACCGCGATGGTGTAGGGCTCCGAGTTGATGCCGAACGAGTCGGTGGCCACCACGGTGAACTGGTAGGTGCCCGCGACGTCGGGCTTGAAGGTGAACGACGCGCCCGCGCCCGGCGCGGTGGCGGTCAGGCTGCCTGCCGGCGCGGAGGCGAGCGTCCAGTTGTACGAAGCGATCAGCTGGCCGCAAGCGCTGTCCGGGGCGGTGGCAAAAGCGGTGACGGTGACATTCTGGCCGACCAGCGGCCGCGAGGTGGCGGCGCCGCCTGCTGTCGAGGTCACCGAGGCGATCGAAGGCGGATGCGAGCCGCAGGGGCCTACGGTCAGCACCAGCGCTGCGGGGAGGCTCTGGATGCCGTTGGCGGCGGTGGCGACGAGCTTCACCGTGTAGGTGCCGGGCGCGCCGCTGGTGAAGTCGGTGGCGGGGCCGGTCGCCGAGGCGAGCGTGGCTCCCGAGGGCGAGACGCTCCAGGCGTAAGTGAAGTTCGGTCCGGGCGCGAACCGGGCCGGGCAGTTCGCGAGGAGGTTGTCGGCGTCGGTGGCCGCTCCGCCCGCGACGGTCAGGTGCAGCGGCTGGAAGGTGTTCAGCGTGGCGCTGCCGGGAGGCGTGATGGCCACCACGGGCAGCGTGGTGCCGCAGCCCGGGACGTGCAGCGTGACGAAGCGGGTGGGCAGGATCGCGCCCATGGAATCTCCGACGCGTGCCGCGACCTGGTAGTCGCCGGGCAGGTCGGGCACGAAGCCCGGCTGGGCCGAGGTGGAAGAGTCGAGGTGCGCCGCGCTTCCCTGGGGCCGCGAGACGAGGGCCCACTGGTACGTGAACGGTTGCACGGCCGCGATGCCGCATCCGGGCGGGTCGAGGAAGCCTGCGCTCAGGGCCACGCGGGTGCCAGCGAACGCGCCGTTCCAGGCGCCTCCCGCGAAGGAGGCGGTCAGCGAGGCGCCGCCGGGCTCGGTGAGAACGGGCGTCAGCTCGGGTGCCGCGTTCCAGGCAAGATTCGAAGTTCCGCAGGGCGCAAGATTCAGGTTGAGGAACGTCTTGGTCGAACTGAGCCCGTGCGAGTCGCGCACCACCAGCGCAGCCTGGTATGCGCCGGCGACGTCAGGCGTGAAGCGCGGCGCCGCGGCGGTGGGGTTGTCGAGCACCGCGGCGCTGCTCAAGGGCTTGCTCAGCGCCCATGCGTACTGCAGCGCGGTGTTGGCGCCGGCGGAGAAGCAGGCGGCGGCCTGTGCGGCGGGAGCCGCCAGCGCGACCACGGCTCCCAGCGCCGGCGCCGCCGGGTTCGCTTGCAGCGCGCCGGTCGTCGGCGGAAGGCTCGCGCAGGCGCTGGCGCCCACGGTCGCGAAGGCCTTGGGCGAGACGTGCCCGCGCGAGTCGGTCGCCACCACCGAGAGCAGGTACGTCCCGCCCAGGTCGGGCACGAAGGAGGGAGCGACTGCACCGGGATCGGAGAGAATGGCGCTGCTGCCCGGGGGCGCCGAGACAACCGTCCACGCATAGGTGAAGGTCTGGGTGAGGCCGCAGCTGGTGTCGGGGTCGAAGGGCGTAGCGGAAAGGTTGACCCGCTGGAACGGCTGCACCGTGATGCTCGAGGGCAGCGCGGTCACGGTGGGGATGGCGGTACCGCAGGTGGTTACGCCCAGCGTGAGGAAGGACGGCGGGGAGCTGAGCCCGGTCGAGTCGGTGGCGACCGCCGAGAACTGGTAGCTGCCCGGCAGGTCGGCGGTGAACGAGGGCGTCGCCGCAGCCGGATCGCTCAGCGTCGCGCTGCTGCCGGAGGGCCGCGAGGTGACGACCCAGAGCAGCGACAGGGTCTGGCCCAGGTTGCAGCTGGCGCCGTTGTCGGGATCGAAGGTCTGCGCGAAAAGAACGAAGGGCGTTCCCGGATCAGGGGATGGGTTGCTGGCTCCCATGCTCATGATCTGCGGCGACGACTTGCCACAAGTGCTGGTCTGCACGTCGAAGAGCGCCGGCGCGCTGGAGAGGTTGGTCGCGTCGGTGACGACGAGCGAAAGCTGGTAATGCCCGATCACATCGGGCACGAAGTCCGCCGCGCGCGCGATCGGATTGTTCAGCGCCGCTGCGCTGCCCGCCGGCCGCATCGACAGGGTCCAGCGGAAGTTCTGCGCCGGGTTGAATCCGGCGCACGAGCTGTCGGCGTCGCTCACCTGCGCGGTGACGTGAACGGTCTGCCCCACGAGAGGCGTCAGCGGCAGGCCGGTCATGCCGTCCACCGAGGGCGGGTTGTTGCCGCAGGGCGCGACGGTGAGATGGGCTACGGCGCTCGCGCTGGTCCCGCGCGAGTCGGTGATGGTGACGTTGATGGCGTACTCGCCGCCCACGTCGGGCAAGAGGCTTGCGACCGCAGCGGTGGGAGCGAGGATGCTCGCGTGGCTTCCACCGGGCATGGCGACGAGCGACCACGCGTAGCTGAACGTCTCGAAGAGGCCGCAGGCGCTGTCGTCGTCCTGCGGCGTGACATTGAGGCTGACCGGCAGGCCGATGGCAGCGGACGAGGGCACGAATTGCACGATGGGAATGGGCGGCGCGCCGCCGCAGGACTTCACCGTGACGGTGGAGGGAAACGGCGGGCTGCGCAGCCCCGTCGGGTCGGTGGCGACGAGCACGAAGCTGTAGTCGCCGGGCAGGTCGGGGGTGAAGCTCGGGTTCACCGCGGTGGAATCGTTGAGTCGCGCGTTGCTGCCCCTGGGCAGGCCGACGGCGCGCCACGCGTAGCTGAATCCCTGCTTGAGACCGCAGACGGGGCTGTTGTCCGCGTCGGAGACGTCGGCGGTGAGCTGGGTGGGCTGCGCCAAATTGGGAGAGGAGGGCGAGCTGGTGATGGAGTTGACGCCTGGAGCGGCGCCCCCGCACGCCGCGACCTGCACGTCGATGTGCACGGGGGCGCTGCTGCGGCCGGTGGAATCGGTGACGATCAGCGTGGCGGTGTAGGTACCGGCCACGTCGGGATCGAAGGCCGCCAGCACAGCGGCTGGATCGCGGATGCGCGCCTTGCTGCCGGGCGGCAGCGCGGTCAGCGTCCAGCGGTACCTTGCGGTCTGCTTGACGTTGCCGACGACGGGCTGGCACGCGGCGTCGTTGTCCTTGTCGTCGACCCCGGCGGTCAGCAGCACCGGCGTCGCAACGTTGATGCTGCTGGGCGCGGCGGTGATGGCGCCGACCACGGGCGCGTTGACACCGCACTCCAGGGCCGTGATGGTCAGGGTGCGCGGCACGCTCACGAAGTACTGGTTCCGCACCGTCAGAGGACGTACTTCTCCAGAACCGAGGTGGGGACGTCAGCAGTGAAGCGGGTGATGGGGTTGTGGGGCGACTCGATCTTCGCCTTGCTGCCCGCAGGAAGCGAGAGGAACGACCACTGGAACGACAGGTTCGCGCCGGAGGGGTCCACGCTGTTCGACGCATCGAGGACGACCTGCTGGCCGGTGGCGATGGTCAGCGCGTCCTGCGTGACGCCGACGAAGCTGGCCACCGGCAAGGGCTGCTGCTTCGCGCAGGCCGCGAGGGCGAGCGCGAGCGCAGTGCCAAGTCGTCTGCGGCTGTGACGCATCGTGTGGACCTCTTCCAGGAAAGAAAACCTCCGCGACGGCCGCGCAGCCTCAAGCGGCAGCGCGGCCTTTCAGGCACTACGGTCCTGCGAAGAACTTCAGTGCCGGCGTCGTCGGGGCTGCGTAAGCGAGGTTGAGAGAGTTCCCGAACGCCATCGACAGGCCAGCCGGAGACGCAGTGGCACCGAACTCGGCCGTCTTGGTGAAGGTGACCGCGTTGTCGTAGGCGACCACCCGCACCTTGCTGTTGGCCGCGTCGAGGTATGCGATTCGCGGGAACCCGTTGCTGTCGTACGCCGCAACCGCGCCGCGTCCATAGTCGCTGCTCGCTGCGTCGGCCAGCAACGCGGGACCGCTCAACGTGCAGGCTCCGAGGCCGCTCAGCGCGCACCGCACGTATCTCGCGGTGTGGTTCGTCAGGTCGCGGTAGACGAAGAACCGCGCCGTGCCGGCGGCGTCGGTAGCCATATTGAGGAAGCGGCCGACGTCGGTGGTCGAGCTGGTCTCGAGGGCGAAAAAGCTCCATCCTCCGACATTCGCGTTGGTGAGCGAGCTGGCGGTGCCGTAGATAGGCTGGGTGAGACCGGAACCCTGCTCGTACTGCAAGGACACCGCGACCGCGCCCGACGCATCGAGGTGCACCCGGTTCCAGCGGCCGAACTGAGCGGAGGCGCCGCTGACGAACATGGTCGACTCCGCATTCACCGTCACACAGGCTGCGTCGGCGCAGGAGCGGAAGTGAGGGTCGATTTCGGTCGCTGCCGTCCTGACCGCAAAGACCACGGCAGGCTGCGTCGTTGTCGCGTCCACGGAGAGCCAGCGGCCTGACTCCAGCGAGGCGGTTCCCGAGGCGTTGCAGGTGGCGCCGGGCCCCGCGATCGGGGCGACCGCAGTGGCCGTCATGGCCTTGTAGGCCCACGAGGCGCCGTTGTAGATGGCCAGCGCCACGCCGCAGGTCGGCATCCCGTGCGCGCCGATGGTCACGTTGGCCGGCGCTCCAGTCCACGAGGTGAAGTAGGCGACGTAGATGTTGCCGGCCGCGAAGGCCACCCCGATGGGCCGGGGCTCGTCGTCCGGCGTCGGCAGCGTCATCAGGGAGAGGCCGCTGTCGATGGTGCCGAGCGATTTCCAGCTCGGGTTCGCGCCGCTGCAGTTCGAGGTGCACTGCGCGGCGGCGACCGTTCCGCTCGAGTTGTCCCACCAGGCCACCACGGGATTGCCGCTGCCGTCGGTGGTGGTGGCGCTGAAGACCGCGCCGGTCGCGGCCGGGGTCGTGGCGTAGCCGCCCACGCCGTTCACCGTTGCCGTGGCGGACGCGCTGTTCTTTCCGTCGCTGGCGGTCATGCGCACCTGGTACGCCCCGGGCAGATCGGGAACGAACGAGGGATTGCTCAGCGTCGGCGAGCTGAGGCTCGCGGTCGAAGCAGCGGGGGAGGTTGCCATCGTCCACTGGTAGGAGAGCGGCAGCGTCAAGCCGCACCCGGTGGGGTAGGTCTGCAGGCTGCCGCTCACGATCGAGCGGTAGTCGTCGGGAGACTGCGAGCCCTTGGCGTCGAGCTGCGCTGCCAGGCTGAGGGGCTGGTTCGTGCTTCCGGAAATCGGCCCCACTACGTTCGCGACGGCCGTCGGGGCGTGCGTTCCGCAGGCGCTGACGCTGCCCGGATGGCTGCTGGCCGTGGTGTCGAGGCTCAGCAGATTCGTGCTGGAGCGGCCGTTCTGGTCGGTGAGGACGAGCTGGAAGTCATAGACGCCCGGCAGATCCGGCGTGAAGCTCGGGAACTGGGCGCTGGGGGAGTTGATGCGCGACGCACTCCCGGCAGGCTGCGCGAAGATGCTCCACTGGTAGGTGATGGTCTTGCTGGGCGCGCAGAGGTCGATTCCCGGATTGACGGTGGCGGCCAGCTGAACGGGCACCGCGGGATAGAGCGGCACCAGCGTGGCCCCAGCGCCCGAAGCCAGGTTTTTCGCGACATCGGATCCATGCACCAGGTGCAACCCCACGCCGCCGTTGACAGTGAGGTCCTGCGTTGCGGTGAAGTCCCTGACGGTGCTGGCTCCGACGAAGGCGACCGTGGGCGGGACGGCGCCGCAGTTGCTCGAGGTGACGGTGATGAACGCCGGGGCGGAGACCATGCCCACCTGATCGGTGACCGTGAGCGTCACCTGGTAGGTCCCGTTGGGCACGTCGGCAACGAACTGGGGTGCCGCCGCCGTCTGCGACGAGAGCCTCGCCGAGCTGCCCGCAGGCGCCGAGATCAGCGACCAGCTGTAGCTGTAGGGCTGGACCGGCACCGAGCCGCAGGTGTTCAGGTCGGTGATGCTGGTGGCCGAGAGCGTCACCGCTTGACCGGCGTTGGGCGCGTTGGGAGTTGCCAAGAGGCCAGCGATGGTCGGCTGCACCGCGCCGCAGTTCGCCGCGTTCACGGTCAATGTCGCCGGGGCCGAGACGAGTGCGGCGTTGTCGGTGACCACGAGCTGCACTGCGTACGAGCCCGGCACGTCCGGAGTGAACTGCGGCGCCGCCCCCGAAAGCGTGGAGAGCGTCGCCTGGCTGCTGGCCGGCTTCTGCAGCGACCAGGAGTACGCGTACGACGGCTGCTTCACGCAGGAGTCGAGGATGAAGGGCACGTCGAGGGAGATGGCGAATCCGTTCA
>JAYWAJ010000281.1:0-4748 GCA_043782525.1 Deltaproteobacteria bacterium
GGCGAGCGGGCGCGACTGACGCGGGCGGCGCAGCTGGCACTGGCGGACGCGCTGCACGAAGAGCCCGGCGGCTTCTCGCTGGAGCTCGCCGGACAGCGCCACCGCATCGGCCGCGACACCGGCCCGGAGCCCGTGCGCAAGCCCTGAAGCGGATGCCTCAGTGAGGCGGTCGAGGCTCGCGGAGGGTCGGCCAGTACGCGACCGGCAGCGGCCCGGCTCGGCTCTTGAGCCAGCCGACCGAGAGCAGCCAGGTGCGCGGCCCGGCCAGCGGCTTGGACGACGCGCAGGGGTCGGTCTGCAGCACGCGACCTCCCTGGTGGTGCAGGTGGTTGTCGAGCACGTACCGCACTGCCCGCCGGACTTCGGCTGGCGTCTTGAGCTCCCGGGCGAAGTAGTGGTCGGCAAAGACGCGCCCGCTGCGTCCAGCGGCGCGGTTCACCGCCCGCGCCACGCGCACCGCGAGGCCCTGCATGCCGCGCGAAAGGGCGAGCGTGTCCTGCGCTTCCACCACCAGGTGGAGGTGATTTCCCTGCACCGAGTAGTGCACCAGGCGGAAGTTCCCGCGCAGCCCGCTGGCCCGGAGCGCCTGGCGGAGCTCCTCCATCACCGCCCCCTTGCGCAGCGCCGGGACCTCCGGCCGGGTGCGCAGGACCGCATGCAAGGGATACCGCGCGAGGTGAACCGGGCGCCGCCGGTGCGACACCAGCCGCAGCCGTCCTTGCGGCTTTCGGCCGGCGCCCTTGCGGCGTCCGCCCCAGGTGGGCAATTCGAGCTGATGAGGAGGCATTTTGATTGAGGATTGTATTGAACTGCGCTCAACAGTCAAGGACAATTCAGCGACGAAGGCGACTGCGGACAGGTGGTCAGGTCGGGCCCGGGTTGACGAGGCTTCAGCTACGCGCCGGCGCTCGGTCGTCCAAGCCGCGATCGCCGCCAGGCGCGTCGGAGCGGGTTTTGGCCGCGGAAGCCAGGGCACATCCGCGAAGAGGGGGCGCCGGCCTCCCGGCGCGACCGGCCGGGCTGGCCGGAGGCTGCACGCGAGGTTGCTCGTCGATCAGAGCTCGAAGCCGACGCCGATCACTCCATCCGGAATCAGGCCATAGCTCGCTTTTCCGGCGTCGCCGATTCCGCCCAGATCGAGTACACCGAGTCCGTGAAGTTCAGCGAGACGAAGAAGCTGCGCCGATCGCCTGCATACCAGCGCAGCCCGGCGCTGAAGCCGATGGGACCGTCGGCGGTGACGGAGCTCCCTTCCGCGACGGCGAGCAGGCCGAAGCCGGCAAACAACTCGAGATGCTGCGTCCCGGCTTGTACCCGCACGCCCGCGCCGTCGTAGGCGGTGCCGACCCCGAGCGAAGCACCGGCGTGGAGGCCTTGCGCGAGCAGGAGGGCAATCAGCATGCTGCGAACGCGACCGCGGCCAAGGTACGCCGGTCACATCGAACGCCTGCAGCTCAGCGGCGGAGGGAGAGGCGAAGGCCGGCTCGAACTCCGAAGTAACCCGCCGCCGCGCAGACGGCGAGCGTGCCGAGGAGCGCCAGGAGCGGCAGCCAGAGCAGGTCGGCGAGGACGGGTCGCTGGGCGCCGGGGGCGAGCGGCGCGGCGGCGATGGTCAGGCCGAGCACGGCGGCCACCAGCGCGACGGCGAAGAGACCGCCCCCGGCGCCGACTGCGGGCGGCACCTCGGCGACCAGCGCGACGCAGAGGGAGATGAGCGCGGCGCAGGCGGCGAGCAGCACCGCGAAGGCTGCCCCCGGCAGCGGTGCGATGCGGAAGAGCAGCGCCGCCAGCACCACCGAGAGCACGCCGATGGACAGCGCCCAGACCGCCCCGCGCAGCTTGCTCACGGCCCGGCTCCCGCCTCACTCATCGTCCGGCTCATCCTCTGCAGCGGCGGGTGGATCGGCAACGGCGCGCGGGTCGGCGTTCCCCGGAAGGTAGAAGACTTCGTCGAGGACGAGCCCGTGCGGCGGCGCGGTGGGACCGGCCCGCTGGCGGTCGCGCCCCAGCAGCAGCGCCGGCAGCGAGTCGGCGGCGCGGCGGCCGTGACCGACCTCGACCAGCGTGCCGACCAGGTTGCGGACCATGTGCTTGAGGAAGGCGGTTGCCTCGACGGCGATGTCGATGCGCGCCTCGTCTTGCCCGATGTGCAGGCTGCGGATCTCCCGCACGGTGGTCCGGGCCGCGCAGTTGGACGCCCGCAGCGCCGCGAAGTCGTGGGACCCGAGCAAAGCCGGCGCGGCGGCCCGCATGGCGGCGACGTCGAGCGGACGCCGGATCTCCCAGACCCTCCCGCGGCGCAGCGGCGAGCGCACCCGCGTCTGCAAGATAGAGTAGATATACCTCTTGCCGCGCGCCCAGCGCCGCGCGTCGAATCCGTTGGGCGCCTCGCAGGCCGCCACGCAGGCGACGTCCGGCGGCAGGAGCGCGTTGAGCCCCGCCGTCCACGCCTTCATCGGCAGCGCCCGGGCCGCGAGCGAGGCCACCTGCCCGCGCGCGTGCACGCCCGAGTCGGTCCGCCCCGCTCCGGTGACGTGCACAGGCTCGCCGCAGAGCCGCTCGATGGCGCCCTCCAGCACCGCCTGCACGCTGCGGCCGTTGGGCTGCACCTGCCAGCCGACGAAGCCGCTGCCGTCGTACTCGACGGTCAGCTTGAGGAAACCGCCGCCCCCCGGAGCGGTCATTTCGCTTCGTCTTCCACCTTGGCCGCGCGCTCCGTCTCCGTCAGCGCATACCGCGCCAGCAGGTCGTTCAGGTTCATGGTCTGCAGCGCGCCCGCCTTCCCGCCGCTGGGCAAGAAGACGATCTGCTTTCCCGCCAGCGCCTCGGCCACCCGCAGCTTGACCAGCGTCCGCCCGCCGGCGCCGCTCATCGCCTGGTTGGTCTTGGCGACACCCTGCGCGTGGGCCTTCTTCTCGGCGAGGATCGCCTCCGACTCGCGCTGCGACCGGTAGAAGTCGGCGTCGGTGTGCAGCTTCACCTGGTCGAGCCCGCCCTTGGCGGTCGCGACCTTCTGCGACACCTGCCCCTTGGCGGTCTCGAGATTGCGCAGCGCCTCCTGCTGCGAGGCGTTGCCCTCGGAGACCATCCGCTCCGCCGTCTGCTCCGCCAGCTTCTTGTCGTGGATGACCTTCTCGTAGTCGGGATGGAAGTGGTGCTCGCCGAGGATGACCCGCTCGACGATGACGCCCTCGGGCCCCAGCACCTTGCTGACCTTTTCCCGCGCCTCCTCCGCCTTGAGGAAGCGCTTGTCGGAGACGTAGAACTCCTCGCTGGTCATGGTGTTGAGCACGTCGCGCACGATGCTGCGGCAGGCGGGCCGGACCAGGTTCTCCTTCACCTCCGCGGTCGAGCCGCCCACGTGCTCGAGGATCCAGGGCGCCTTCTCGGTGTCGATGCGCCAGGCCACGGTCACGTCGACGGTGATGTCGTTGCCGTCGTGGGTCTTGAACTCGATGTCGTCGCGCTCGGCGCGGTCGCCCTCGGTCTTCGACTGCACCATCCCGAGATTCTGCAGCGCGACGTTATAGACATGCCAATCGGTAATGAACGCCGGAAAGGTATAGGTCGCCCCCGGCGGATAGGTTTCCTGCTGCACCCCAGCCTTCCCGAGGATCCCGATCTTCCGGGTGAGCACCCCCACTTCGGTAGAGTCGGTGTTGTGAAACGTGCAGGCCGACAAAAGCGCCGCGGCAACAACCTGAAGCCTGAAGCCTGAAGCCTGAAGCCGTTTCATCCTCACTCCTTCACGTCAAAACGCTTCAACAAAGTCTTCAAATCCAGCGGATTCATCGCTCCCTCGCCATCGGTCGGCAGGACGATGACGCGCGTTCCGCGCAGCGCCTCCGCCATCCGCAGGCCGACCATGTTCTCGCTGCCGACCCCGCGCAGCGCCTGGTTCTCCAGCTCGATGCCCTGCGCCTCGGCCAGCTTCACCAGCAGATCCCCGGCGGCGGCCTTGGTGCGCCGGTAGAGATCCGCCTGCGCCTCGAGCTTCTTCACCTCCGCCTCGCCCCGCGCCAGTTCCACCTGCACCGAGGCCGCGCCCTCGGCGACGATCTTGTTCTTGGCGGCGTTGGCCGTCGCCGCCTTCGCCTCCGCCTCGTTCTTGTAGACGGTCTGGTCCTGGATCTTCCGCTGCTCGATGGCCTGCTGGTAGCGCTGGTCGTAGGCGTACTTGCGCACCAGCACTTGCAGCACCTCGATGCCCTTGTCCTTCAGCTCCGCCTCCAGCGCCACCTGCGCGTCCTGCGCCTTCTGGGTCCGCTTGGTGCCGCGGTAGAAGTCCTCCGCGTCCAGCTCGCCCAGCGCGCGCCGCAGATCCTGCTGCGCCCGGGGGATCACCGCGCTGTCCTCGAAGAGGCGTCCGGGGCCGATGGTGGTCATGACCTTGAGCGGGTCGCCGATGCGGTAGAGCACGGTGACGTCCACCTGCACCGTGTAGCCCTCGCTGGTCTGGATGTTGATGCCGGGCGCGACCCGGTGGCCCTCGAGGTCTTCGGTCGCCTCGCTGCGCGAGTTGGAGAGCTCGAGCACCTGCACCCGCAGCGGGAAGCGGTGCATGGTCTCGCCGACGCCGATGTAGTGCAGCCCGGTGCCGTAGACGAAGGGCTCGATGCCCTTGCCCATGCCGAACTTGATCTGCTTGACCCCCGCCTCGCCCGGCTTCACGTAGGTGCTGCAGGAGTTGTAGCCGAGGAGCAGCACCACGATGGTGCTGCCGATGATCCACAGCCGGGTGAAGCGGA
>JAYWAJ010000282.1:0-4707 GCA_043782525.1 Deltaproteobacteria bacterium
GCTTCGGCCAGCTGCTCCGCGCTGCGCTCGATGCCGAGGACCTTCCGCCCCGCCGCCCGCGCCATCCCCCGCGTCAGCTGGCCGAGCCCGCTGCCGAAGTCGACGATGCGCTCCCCGCCGCGCAGCGACAGCTCGCGCAGGGCGCCGTCGTTCATCAGCCGGTTGAGCAGGCTGAGCCTCGCCTGCTCGGCCGGCGAGGTGCCGTGCAGGTAGGGCGCGCTCTCTTCCATGCGGCGCTTCTAACGCAATTCCGCGATCCGCGCTCAGTGGCTATCTCTGCAGTGTGCAACCAGCGCTCGAACGTATCTCCGCCCGCCGCAGTCCCCGCAGCGGCCGCATCGCCGTCGCCGTGCTCGCGGTCTTCGCCACCGCGCTCTTCCTCTGGGTGGTCTCGCCCTTCTGGGCGCCGCTGCTCCTCGCCTGCGTCCTGGCCGCGGTCCTCCAGTCGACGCTGGCGAAGCTGGCGCGGGTCCTGGGCGGCCGCAGGAGCACTGCCGGCGCGCTCATCACGGTCGGAGTTCTCGTCGTCATCGTCCTGCCCTTCGCCAGCATCGCGACCTTCGGGGCGCGCGAGGCCATCAGCGGCTTCAGCTACCTGCGCGACACCATGGGCGTGCAGAGCGTCTCCGATCTGAAGACCATCCCGCTGCCCGCCCCGGTGCAGAGGGCGATGGAAGCTGCGCACCTCACCCGGGCGCAGCTGCACGACTTCTCCGCCAGCGCCGCCGAGCGCGCGCAGCAGGCCGGACCCGAGCTGCTCAAGGAGTCGGGGCGGGTGCTCTTCCACACCGTCCTCATGCTCCTCGCCTTCTTCTTCCTGCTGGTCGACGGGCCGCGGGTGATCAAGTGGCTGTGGAACGTCTCGCCGCTGCAGGCGCAGCAGACCGAGGATCTCCTCCGCGAGTTCCACCAAGTGGCCACCGGCTCCATCGTCGGCAACGTCGTCACCGCCGTCCTGCAGGGAGCGGTGGCCGGCATCGGCTTCGCCGTCTTCGGGGTCGGCCACGCCGTCTTCTTCGGCATGCTGGTCGCGGTCGCCTCCTTCGTGCCGGTGATCGGCACCGCCATCGTCTGGATTCCGGCGGTGCTGGTGCTGCTGGGCCAGGGCCACCACGGCGGCGCCATCGGCCTCGGCGTCTGGTGCCTGGTCGGCGTGGTCGGCGTCGAGCACCTGGCCAAACCCTTCATCCTGCGCGCCACCAGCGGCGGCGAGATGCACACCGGCCTCATGTTCCTCGCGCTCCTGGGCGGGCTCGAGGTCTTCGGCCTGCTGGGCGTCATCCTCGGGCCGCTCATCGTCAGCTTCTTCGTCTCGCTGATGCGGATGATCGAGCGCGACGCCGCCTCGACCGCCGACCGCCGCCTCGCCGCTCAGCCCTTGAGCGCCGCCAGGACCTTGTTCGGCGTGAAGGGCACCGAGCGGAGGCGCGCCCCGGTCGCGTCGTAGATGGCGTTGGCGATGGCGGCGGGCACCACCGCGGCCGCCGGTTCGCCCGCGCCCCAAGGCACTTCCTTGGGCCGGTCGATGAGGTCCATGACCACCTGCGGCGCATCCGGAAAGGTGAGGATGGGATAGGTCGCCCAGTCGATGCTGGTGACCTTGCTGCGGTCGAAGGTGAGCTGCTCGAAGAGCACCCGGCTGGTGGTCTGGATCATGTTGCCCTCCAGCTGGTTCCGGACGCCGTCGGGGTTGATGATCTGGCCGCAGTCGTGGGCGACGTAGAACTTCTTCACCCGCACCGCGCCGGTCTTCCGGTTCACCTCGACGTCGGCGACCACGCCCACGTAGGTGCGGACCAGCTCGTACTTCACGTAGGCGACGCCGCGGCCGCTGACCACTTCGTCCCTGGAGCGGGCGGCGCCTTTGACCCGCGGCGTCCAGCTGGCCAGCTTGGACAGCCGGTCGAGCAGCTCGAGCCCGCGGGCGTCCTTGAGGAGCCGGCGGTGGTAGTCGATGGGGTCGATGCCCGCCGCCGCCGCGCACTCGTCGATGAACGACTCGTTGGCGTAGGTGTTCTGCATGCGGCCCGGCGTGCGGATCCAGGAGGCGCGGAAGGGCGTGTCGTCGAGCCAGTGGGCGACGATTTTGACGTTGGGCACGCCGTAGGGGATGGCGAGGCTCTGCTGGACGTTGCCGGGGTGTCCGCTGGGGACGTCGGTGGGCAGGCCGGCCAGCTGGGCGCCCACCAGCGCGCAGGAGATCTTGGTCGGCCGGTCGGGCAAAAAGACCTCCGACTCCCAGGAGACCGGCATCCCGCTCTCGTCCAGGGAGGCGCGGAAGTCGTGCAGCGTGGGCGGGCCCTTGGGGTCCCAGCCGTGCTCGTCGGCGCGGCTCCACTGGACGCGCACGGGCTTTCTCAGCTCGAGGGCGATGAGCACCGCGTCGGCGGCGGCGTCCTCGTGACCGTTGCGGCCGTAGCAGCCGGACCCGTCGAGATAGATGCAGCGGACCTCGGCGTCCTTGAGGCCCAGCATGAGCGCGAGCTGGCGCTGCAGCAGATGGGTCGCCTGGGAGGCGGTCCAGACGGTGACCTTGCCGTCCTTCACCTCGGCGACGGCACAGGAAGGTCCGATGGAGCCGTGGGTGTGGATGGCGAAGTCGTAGGTGGCGGTGAGCTTCTGGGTGGCCTTGATGGGCCCGGCCACGTCGCCGGCCTTCTGCAGCACCTCGTCCTTGTTGACCTTCACCTGGCGCAGCCACTCCCAGATCTTCTGCCCGTCGGGCAGGCCGGCCCAGTCGGACCACTTCGCCTGGATGGCGCGGGAGGCCTTGATGGCCGCCCACTCGTGCCTGGCCACCACCGCGAGGAAGTTTCCCTTGCGGACGGTGGCGAGGAAGCCCGGGATCTTCTTGCAGGCGGCGTCGTCGAACGACTCGAGGTTCGCCTTGACCCCCGCCGGCCGGACCACCCGGGCGTGCACCATGCCTTCGCGCTTGAAGTCCTGCATGTAGAGGAAGCGGCCGGTCACCTTGCCGGGGATGTCGAGGCGGGGCACCGGCTTGCCGACGATGGTGTAGCTCTCGCTGTCCTTGAGCGGCGCCTTGGGGTCGAGCTTGATCTCCAGCTTCTTGCCGCCCACCAGCTCGGCGTAGGTGACGCTTTTTCCGCCGGCCCTGGGCTCGATGCGCCCGTCGTGGATGACGAGGTCTGTGCGGGGCACGCCCAGCTTCTCGGCGGCCTTGCCCAACAGCGCCTCGCGGGCGGTGGCGGCGGCGAGGCGGATCTGCGTGCCGCCGTTCTGGATGGAGAGGCTGCCAAAGGTCACGCCCTGGTCGGGGGTGAGCAGGGTGTCGCCCTGGATGACCTCGACGCTCTGGAAGGGAACGGTCAGCTCCTCGGCGGCGATCTGCGCGATGGCCGTCCGCACGCCGGTGCCAAGGTCCACCTTGCCCGAGAAGACCGTGACCTTTCCGTCGGCGCCGATGGCGATGAAGCCGTCCACCGGCGGCGGCGGCGGCGCGCCCACCGTCGGCTGCGCGGCGGAGGGCGGCGCCGGGGTGTTCTGGGCCTTCGAGGCGAGGCTGGCCAGGGAGAAGGTGACGACCAGCGATCCAGACTTCTGCAGGAAGCCGCGGCGCGAGAAGGTCTTGGTCATCTCACTTCTCCCCCGCGCCGGAGGCGCGCTGGATGGCCCGGACGATGCGCAGGTGCGTCCCGCAGCGGCACAGGTTCTGCGAAAGCTCCTGCCGGATCTGGTCTTCGGTCGGGTGCGGGTTCGTGTTCAGCATCGCCTGCGCCTGCATGATCATGCCGTTGATGCAGTAGCCGCACTGGGCCGCCTGCTCGTCGATGAACGCCTGCTGCAGGCGGTTGGGATGCTCGGGGCTGCCCAGCCCTTCGAGGGTGACGACTTTCTTGCCCTTGATGGCGGCGACCGGCGTCACGCACGAGCGCACCGCGGCGCCGCCGACGTGGACGGTGCAGGCGCCGCACTGGCCGAGCCCGCAGCCGAAGCGGGGACCTTGCAGGCCGAGATCGTCGCGCAGCGCGTAGAGCAGCGGCATCTGCGGATCGTCGACGCGGACGCGGGTAGCCTTGCCATTGAGCCGGAAAGCGATGGTCGTGGGCATGAGATTCTCCTCAGCGGCCCGCCAGCCTACGCACGCGCCGGGCGCGAATTCAATGGCTGCTCAGGTCACCACCACCAGCTTCGCGCCCGACTCCACCGCCGCGCCCTCGACGGCGTGCAGCTCGGTGACCTTGCCGGCCTTGGGGCTCTTCAACTCGTTCTCCATCTTCATCGCCTCGACGACGACGAGCCCCTGTCCTTCGGCCACCTCGTCGCCGGCCTTCACCAGCACGCGGACGATCTTGCCGGGCATGGGCGCATCGACTCTCTGCGGTCCTTCCATGCTGAACTTGCCGGTCGCCTTGCGCAGCCGCAGGCGCCGCTCGTCGAGCAGCTCGAGGGGGTGCACCGTCTCGCCGACCAGCACCGAGAGCTGCCCGTCCTTGCCGGGCTCGAGCTCGCAGCGCGCGCTGCGGGTGCCGAGCAGCAGGCCGAGCGCGAAGCCCTTCAGGTGCACGGCGTCGACCAGGAGCTCCTTGCCGTCGATGACGACGAGATACTTTTCGCCCTGCCTGTCGATGTCGACCAGGTGCTCTTCCCCGCGGACGATGGCGTGGTACCTCATCGCGGCCTCCGCAGCGCCGAGAGCCGCCCGGCGCGCGCCCAGGCCGACTGCTCCTGCGCAGGAGGCGGTGC
>JAYWAJ010000283.1:0-12460 GCA_043782525.1 Deltaproteobacteria bacterium
GGCCCCCTGCCGCAGCTCCTCCCCACGCCCAACGCCGCCCTCGCCGCCGCCTTGAAGCAACCTCCGCAGCCGGTGCCCGTCCCGCCGGAAGCGCGCGCCCTCGCGGCACCGCGCCGCCTACGCTTGCGCACCTCGCGCGGCGAGCTGGTCGTCGATCTCCGCCCCGAGGTGGCGCCGCTCACGGCCTCGGCGCTGGCCGCGCTGGCCGCCCGCCACTTCTACGACGGCCTCGGCTTCCACCGCGTCGTCCCCGACTTCGTGGTCCAGGGCGGAGATCCGCGGGGCGACGGCGACGGCGGCCCAGGCTGGGCGCTTCCCGACGAGCACAGCCCGCTGCGCTTCCTGCGCGGAACGCTGGGCATCGCCACCAGCGGGCCCGAGACCGGCGGCAGCCAGTTCTTCCTCTGTCATTCAGCGCAGCCGCACCTCGACGGGCGCTACACCATCGCCGGCCAGCTGGTCGCGGGCGACGAAGTCCTCGACGCGCTCCAGCCGGGCGATACAATCCTCGCCGCCGCAGCGGAGTAGCTCATGCCCGATGCCCCAGCCTGGTTCACCGAGGTGGTCGAGGATGCCCGCCGGCGCGCCCGCGGCAGGGTGGCGGCGCTGTGCGCGGAGCATCCGGAGGACGACCAGGTCGCGCTGGGCCGGCGGCTGGTCAAGTCGGCCGCGATGCGCGCGGGCTGGTACGGCGCGGCCACCGGAACGCTGGCGCTGATCACGCTGCCGATCGGACTGCCGGCGGGCATCGCCGTCTCGCTGCTGCTCGAGGCCGAGCTGATCTTCGCCCTGCTCGAGTTGTACGGACTCGAGACCGGAGGCGAGGCTGGCCGGCTCAAGCTCTACGCGCTCTGGGCCGGCGGCGGGTTCGCCGACGCCGCCAAGAGCGTCGGCCTGCGCAGCGGCGCCCGGGCGCTGGGCCGCGTGCTCTGGGAATCGCTGCCCGGACAGCTCATCCGCAAGCTCAACCCGGCGCTCGTCCGCGCCATCCTCAGGCGGCTGGGGCTAGGCTGGCTGCCGCGCGCGCTCAAGCTCTGGCCGCTGCTCGGCGCGCCCATCTCCTTCGTCCTCGATCGCGCCGCGCTGCGCACGCTGGGCGAGGCGACGCTGGCCACGCTCGACGACGCGGACCGCGCCCGCCGCCGCGCCAACCGGCCGGGGCGCAAGCCCGGACGCAAGCCAGCGCGCAAGAAGACAGTGCGACTGAAAATCGCCCGCGCCTAGCGCACTCCTGGCGCCAATGCCGATGTACAGCCGTGCTCGCGCTCCTCCTCGTTTCCGTGGCCGACGTCGTGATGGTCCTGGCGGCGAGGCCGTAGAGCGACGACATGGGCAGGCTGATGGAGCGCTACTCGGGGCAGCCTCTGAACGGCTGGAAACCGGGGCAGGGCCGTGGTAAGCTGGACGCACCAGTTGGTGTGGCCTGCCTGCCAGAGCGAAGGGTTCCGTGGCACATCCCTCAGCCGTCCGCCTCATTCCCGACTGCCGCGTCAGCGTCGACGGCAAGAAGCTCGACGTCGAGATGGACGCGCGGCTCACCCGGGTGGAGGTCGACCTCGACGTCGACCTCTTCGGCCAGTGCGTGCTGGTCTTCAACGACCCGGCGCAGAAGCTGATCAACGGCACCGACTTCAAGAGCGGGACGCCGATCAAGGTGGAGATCGGCTTCGCCTCCAGGCTGCAGAAGGTCTTCGAGGGCGAGGTGGTGGCGCTCGAGCCCCAGTTCCGGCGGGACATGCCTGCTTCGCTGCGCGTGGTCTGCCAGGAGGGCCTGCACCGGCTGGCGCTCTCGCAGATGACCCGCGCCTTCAACGACGTGGACGACAAGGAGATCGTCGGCAAGATCGCCACCGAGCACGGGCTCTCCGGCGAGGCCCCCGCCGGCAGCAAGCAGCACGTGCTGCAGGGCAACGTCACCGACGCCGTCTTCCTCCGGCGCCTGGCGCAGAAGCACGGCAACCACCTGCGCATCGAGGGAAAGAAGCTGATCATCGGGCCGCCGCCCAAGGGCGCGCAGCTGACCATCGGGCCCGGCGACGGGATGCGCAAGGTGAAGGTGCGCATCCAGACCAACAACCAGGTCGAGGAGATCGCCGTCCACGGCTACGATCCCAAGACCAAGCAGGAGTTCGTCGGCAAGGCCAAGGGCGCAGGGGTCAGCGGCGAGGGCACGCAGAAGTACGGCAAGGGCAAGACGCTGTCGTTTGCAGGACACGAGCACCAGCCCAAGGACCAGGCGACCGCGGAGGCGATGGCCAAGGGGCGGATGCGCAAGCTCGCCGAGGGGCACGTCGTCGCCAGCGTCGAGTCGATCGGGGACCCCGGCATGTTGCCCGGCGCCACCGTCAAGCTGGAGAAGCTGGGTGCGGAGATCGACGGCAGCTATCGCGTCGAGAAGGCGCTGCACCACTTCAGCAAGCACGGCTACTACGTCAACTTCAAGGCGGTGCGGGTGGCAAAAGCCAAGCCGCCGGCGCCAGCCAGGCCCGCCGCTGCGCCGGCCGCGGCGCCTCCGCCTCCTGCCAATGCGGCTGCTCCGCCTGGAGGCGCATCGGCCCACGGACATGGCACGGGCTCCGGACACGGCACCGGCTCCGGACACGGCACCGGACATGGCACCGGCGCTGGACACGGCAACGGTTCGGGGCACGGCACCGGCTCGGGAACGCACGGCACCGGGACCGGGACGGGTAGCGCCGGCACCGGAACGGGCAGTGCCGGCACCGCGGCCGCTGCCAACACCAGGATCAACTTCCGCTTCGAGCCCGCCACCGGCGCCTGCGGCGACCAGATCCACCTCAGGGCGGAGACCGAAAACCTCGCCGACGGCACCGCGGTCACCGTGACCTTGCGTCCGCTGCAGGGCAGCTCGCCGCACCTCGCGGCCATCCGCACGACGGTGCAGGGGAACCGCCTCGACGCCCAGTTCCAGATCGCCAACGTCGACTTCGGCGCCGGCGGGTCGGCGCTCGCGGAGGTCGTGGTCGAGGCCACCTCCAGCAACGCGGCGCAAGTCACCTCGGCGGGGACTCTCCGGGTCCGTGCCCGCAGCGACGCGGCCTCGCAGCACTTCAGCGAGCAGCGCACCTGGCGCGACAACAACTCCACTCCGCCGGTCATCTTCGGCGCGCACACCCGCTTCGATCAGCGGCTCGAGCGCTTCCGCAACCGGGTGACCGTCACCGCGCCCTTGATGCAGGGCTGGGGCGCCACCTACGTCGACCTGGGCGCCGCCGCCCCTGGCACCGCCGGCGGCTGTCCCTGGGCCAACCACCGCTGGGCCCGGGCCGCTTCGCCCAACGACATGACGCCCACCGAGTACTACGACGGCACCCACTGGGTCGCCATCCCGGCGACGGTGAACCTCGACGCCTCGAAGTTTTTTTCGGTGGCTTTCATCAAGAGCGGCTCGAGCTTCGTCATGCAGGGGGCTGCTTCCGTCACCTATCCAGTGGCCTTCGCGGACTACGACTTCAATGCGCCCGCCTACACCAGCATCCGCAACGCCTGGGTCACGCGCGTGCACGCGTACTGGACCGAGAAGTGGGCGCTGCGCCGGCACGGGTGCCCTTCCGACCCGGCGGTGCATTGCTGCCGCTACGAGGTCGAGGTCGATCTCACGCTGGGCACCGCCAGCTCCTACAGCGCCGACGTCATCGTGGTCGGGCCGGGGAACTACCGGTCCAGCGCGGGAACCTTCTTCATGGGCGACCGCCGGCCCGGGGTGGTGCCGCACGAGATCGGCCACCTGATGGACAACCCCGACGAATACCTGCACGGGGCCAACGACCCGAACCTCAATGGCGACGGCGCCAGCCACGGCATCGACGAGAGCTGCGTGATGGGCAGCGAGTTGACCACCGTCAAGAAGCGCCACTACCACGCCTTCGCCGTCATGCTGCAAAAGCTCGTCAACGCCGCTTACGGGAACACCGATCCCTACGACACCGTCCCTCGATGAGAGCGCTGGCTGCCGCCTTGCTGCTGGCGGCGGCCGCGCCGGAGCATGCCATGAATGAAGTCGTGGTCGCGGCGCTCGACCGTGCGCTGAAAGGTGAGGCCCAGGCGCTCAAGGGCCTCGGGATCGAGCGGCGCGTGACGATCGCCCCTTCCTGGGACGATCGCACCAGCGTGGACGGGGCCGGCCTCGTCACCTTCCGGTCGGCGCGCTCGGGGACCGATCGCGGCGGCGCTCCCATCGGCGTCTTCAGCGCGGCGCTGTCGAAGGAAGAGTTGACGGCCCTGATCCAGGCGGTCCGCAATCTCGCCGCTGCCCCGCCGCCGCCGATGCGCGTGGAGCCGTACGAGACCCGCGTGATGGTCGAGGCGGTGGTCGACGGGCAGGTGTTTCAGTTTGGCACCAAGGCGTTTCCGACCGCGCTCGCGCCGCTGCAGCCGCTGCTCCGGCCGCTCGACGCGGCGGTGCAGAAGGCCTACGCCCATCCGCTGCGCAGCCTCCTGCTGGCGGTCGATCCGCCTGCGGGCGCGCCGCGGAATGGCCCTCTCCTCTTGACCTTGCGGCTGCGAAACGGCGGCGCGGAAGGCTTCTGGATCTCCAACCCGATGGCCCTCCCGAACCAGCCAGAGCACGAGCGCGCCGAGCTGGTGTACGCGCCACCGCTGGTCTTCACCCCGGGCGTGCAGCCCGTGCCCGAGCCGCCCATGCGCACGCCGCTGGCGCCGCCGCCGGGGGCGCGGAAAGAGGAGCCGCGCTTCCTCTGGATGCCGCCCAAAGGCGAGCTCGCGGTGCAGCTGCAGGCGCACCTCGAGGCGGGCAACGCCAGGCAGCTGGCCCTGCGGGCGGAGCTTTACCTGGATGAAGGCGAGGACCGGGTGGCAGGACAACCGCGCCTGCGCGGCAGCGTCTTCTCCGCGGACGTGACCGTGCCGGTGAAGTAGCCGGGCTGCGCTCAGAGAGCGAAGAATACCGTCAGCCATTCGCCCAGGCGGGCGATGTCGGTGGCCCGCGTGTTGGCGCAGAGCCAGTGCAGGGCACCCTGGTGGAAGCCGCCGCCGCCATAGACGATGACGCCGGGGAGCGGCAGCGTCGCCAGGTTGAGGACGGCGTAGGGCAGCTTCTCGTCGGCGGTGCCGGGCACCCGCTGGTACTTGGCTTCGACGGCGAGGCGGTTGCCGTTGCGGGCGTCGCGGAAGAGCACGTCCACCTCGCGGTCCTTGCCGTAGATGGTCTTGCCCACCGTCAGGCGGCGCCGGTAGTCGAGGCCCAGCGACGAGCCGATGAGCGCGATGACCCGCTCGAACTCCGCCGAGGCGAGCTCGAGGCCGTCCATCCGCGCGGCCAGCAGGCGCGCCTCCTCCGCCGTCATGGGCAGCGCCGCCTGCGCGCCGACCACCCAGCTGCCGATGCCCGCCGGATCCCACGCCCGCAGGGCAGCGATGAGCTCCGGCACCGTGCGCGGCGGAGGGACGAGCTGCAGCACCTGGGGTTCGTTCATCTGCGTCTGCCTCCCAGCGCCCAGGCCCGCCAGGCGCGCAAGGTCTCAGGCTCCGACGGACGTGGAGCATCGCCGCGCAGGGCCCGCCGGATGGCCGCCTCGCGCTCCTTGGGCCGCAGCGCGATCAGCTTTTCCAGCGCGGCCGTGGGAGCGTCGTCCTCAATCCATCCGCAGGCGCGCGCCGCTTCCAGCTCCTCCTCGGAGGCGCTCATCGTCGCCAGGAGCTCCAGCTCGGGCGGCTCGCGCGCCTGGGAGTCCGAAGGTGCCGCGGCCCGCGCCACCACGGCGCCGGCGGGCGCGAGCTCTGCCAGGGACGGATCGAGATAGGCAAGGTCGAGATCGCCGAGGAGGAAGCGCCGCGACAGCCCGCGCGCCTCGACGCCGACGACGCCGGAGCCGCAGAAGGGATCGACCACCAGCTCGCCCTC
Source organism: Deltaproteobacteria bacterium (assembly GCA_043782525.1). Classification (GTDB taxonomy): domain Bacteria; phylum Myxococcota; class Myxococcia; order Myxococcales; family 40CM-4-68-19; genus 40CM-4-68-19. Next base: position 5,885 of record JAYWAJ010000283.1, read on the forward strand.
GGCCGTGCTCTGCGCGATCAGCGTCCGCACCACCGCGCCCGGCTTGACCGCAGGTCCGGGGACGCCCGCGCGCGGGGCCATCAGCACGTCGGGAATGCCGAGGTCGGAGAGGACGCGCTTGCCCTTCTCGAAGAAGAGGATGCGCTCGCTCGCCGCCCGGTAGTGGTAGCCGGTGCCGCCGCGAATCCGGGTGCCGTCGAGGGTGGTCTTGGCCCAGATGACTTCCTTCCAGTAGCTGAAGCCGCAGGAGCACCGGCGCGCGCCGTTGGGCAGCCGCGCCGCAGAGACTCCCTGCTGCTGCTTGATGACGTCGGCGGTGACCTCGTCGCAGAAGAGGTAGAAGTGCCGGTCGGGCCGGAGCACGCGGTAGACCTCGCGCAGGAGCTCGGGCAGCCGCGCGTCGGGCACGGTGGCGAACCAGTTGGTGGTCAGCCGCGTGGTGGTGCCGCGGGCGCGGTGGATCTGCAGCGACTCGTAGGGTGGGTCGGTGACCACCAGGTCGACGGATTCCGGCGCGAGGCTGCGCAGCAGCTCGAAGGCGTCGCAGACGAGCACGCGGCCTGCTTCGGTCGGACGGGCCGCCGGGAGTCGCGCCGCAAAGGGGAGGTCGAGAAGGTTCGATTCGCTCATGCGCGCCACTCTGCCAGGGGGGGCTGACATTGCGTTCAGTATGGCGTAACGGAAGGCAAAAGTCGCGCGTATCCAGACCATGCTCATGGCCGCGCTCCCCATCCTGATCGAGCTGTTCACCTCCGAGGGCTGCTCGAGCTGCCCTCCCGCCGACGCCGTGCTGGCGCGGCTGGCGGAAAAACAGCCGGCTCCGGGCGTGCAGCTCCTCGTCCTCTCGGAGCACGTCGACTACTGGAACAGCCTCGGCTGGCGCGACCCTTTCTCGGACGGGCAGTTCACCGACCGCCAGTCGCGCTACGCGTCGGCGGTCGCGCGCGACCGGGTCTACACGCCGCAGGCGGTGGTCGACGGGCGCCTCGACGTCCTCGGCTCCGACCAGGACGGCATCGTCCGGGCAGCGGCGGCCGCGGCGACCGAACCGCACGGCGAGGTCCGGCTGACTGGCTGCGTGCCCGCCGCGCCCGGCCCCACCCCAGCGCCTTCCGCGAACATGCCCACCGAAAAAAAAATTAATTTTTTTTCGGCAGGGGGGACAGGAACCCCCGCGCCCGATTGTGGACACCGCGTACACATCGCCGCGGCGTCTCTTCCGCCCCACGGTCCCGCGCAGGTGCTCCTCGCGGTGGTCGAGGACGGCCTCGTCAGCAAGGTCCTGCGCGGCGAAAATGAAGGCCGCACGCTGCCGCACACCGCGGTGGTCCGGTTGCTCAAGGGCGTCGGCAGCATCGCCGGAAGCGCCGCCGCCTGGGAGGCCGACGTCGACGTCCCCGCCGACCCCGCCTGGAAGCGCACCCGCCTCGTCGTCTTCATCCAGGACCGCGAGACGCTGCGTGTGCTCGCCGCGGGCTCCATGTAACGTGGGCAGATGCGGCGGCTGCGCGTCTTCGTCCTGACCTGGGTCTCCTACGCCACCTACTACTTCGCCCGGAAGAACTTCCCGGTGGCGAAGCGCACCATCCAGACCGAGCTGGGGATCTCGACCGCGGGCCTCGCGGCCATCGACACCGGCTACCTCGCCACCTACGCCATCGGGCAGTTCGCCGGCGGCTGGCTGGGCGACCGCATCGGCTCCCGGCGCCTGATCGGCTACGGCATGATCGCCTCGGCCTTCCTCATCGCCGCCTTCGGGGCCTCGAGCAGCGCCAGCCTCTTCGCCCTCTTCTTCGGGCTGAACGGCTTCGTGCAGGCCACCGGCTGGCCCGGCAACGTCAAGGCGATGGCCGCCTGGTACGGCCCCAAAGAGCGCGGCGCGGTGATGGGCTTCTGGTCCACCTGCTTCCAGGTCGGCCCGCTCCTGGCGACGGCGCTGGCGGCCTTCCTGCTCAGCCACTTCGGCTGGAGGACCGCCTTCTTCGGACCGGCGGTCTGGGTGGCGCTGGTGGGCATCGTCATCCTGCTCTTCCTGCAGGAAGGACCACACGAGCACGAGCCGCTGGAGAAGCGCCCTCCCAAGGCGTCCCGCGCCACCGTCCGCGCCGCCGCCCGGGAAGCGCTGCGCAACCCGGTGGTGTGGCTCCTCGGCGCCTCCTACTTCGGGATGAAGCTGATCCGCTACTGCATCGACTTCTGGCTGCCCTATTACCTGGAAAAAAACCTCGGCTATCCGCGCGACACCGCGGCCTACGTCTCCACCGCCTTCCAGTTCGGCGGCATCTTCGGCGCCATCCTCGTCGGCTGGATCTCCGACAAGCTCTTTCCGGGACGCCGGGGCGCCATCGCCGCCTTCTGCACGGTGGCGCTGGCGGGCGCGCTGGCGCTCTACGGACAGGTGGCGCCGCTGGGGCTCTGGACCAACTTCGCGGCCATGGCGCTGGTGGGCTTCTTCCTCTTCGGCCCCGACTCGCTCATCTCCGGGGTGGCGGCGCAGGACCTGGGCGGCCCGTTGGCGGCGGCGACGGTGGCGGGATTCATCAACGGCTGCGGCTCGGTGGGCGCCATCGCCCAGGGCGCGCTGGTCGCCGGGGTCTCGAGCCGCTTCGGATGGCAGGCCGTCTTCCAGGCGCTGATGCTGCTGGCCGTGATCTCGTCGGTGGCCCTGGGCGCGGTCTGGCGCCTGCAGCGGCAGCGGAGTCCGGCGGCGGCCGCGACCTAGCCGCGACCGGCGGGGCCGCGGCCTACAGGAACAGCGCCAGGGCGCTGCCGCCGAGGGCCACGAGGGCGCCGCCGACGATGAGGGACATGGTTCGAAGGACGCTCATGCCCAGATCGTCTTGCAAGCGCCTCGCCAGTCTCGCGCAAAATTGCAAGTCATGTAATCGCGGGATTTTTTTCTGGAACGTTCGACGGCGAGGGGAGGACCGCCCCGGTCGATCTGACACAGCTGTCCGGAAATCGGACTGGAAGAGCTACCGCCCCAGCGCCTCGCGGATGCGCCGGGCGTAGTCGTCGCGCTCGGCGTCCTTGACGTACTTGGTCCGCGGCCAGAAGAAGCCGCGCAGGCCGTCGCCCTTGGTCCGCGGCACGACGTGGACGTGCAGGTGCGGCACGCTCTGCGAGACCTTGTTGTTGACGCCGACGAAGGCGCCTTGCGCGCCCAGCGCGGCTTCGACGGCGGCGGCGACCCGCCGGGCGAGAGAGAAGAGCGGCGCGAGGTCGGCATCGGGCAGCGCCAGCAGATCGGGCACGTGGTCCGCCGGCACCACCAGCACGTGTCCCTTGAAGACCGGCCGGGTGTCGAGGAAGGCACAGAACCGGCCCTCGCGCGCGACCACGGAGGCGGGCGCGTCGCCGGAAGCGATGGCGCAGAAGGCGCAGGAAGAAGACATGCCTGAAGGATGTCATATGCTTGCGACGCGCGTTTCCATTTCTCCGCCTCGGCCGTGTCCTAGGCAGTGGAACGGGCGGGCGGTCCGCCCCCTCCAGTCGCACCCATAAGGAGCACCGAATGCGCAAGCTTCTCGCCCTCTGTCTCGCCGCCGCTGCCTGCGGCGGATCCCAGACTTTCAAGGACCAGTCCCGCGACGCGCTGCCCAGCAAGGACACGGTGGCGATGGGAACCCCGGCCTCCCCGAGCGGAACCTCCTCCGCGCCGCCCGACCAGATCACGCAGAACAGCACTGCCGGCCAGCACTCGCCGTTCTTCGACCTGACCGTGGCCGTCTCGGGGGCGTTCAACGGCGGCACAGCGCTCTGGCTGGGCATCGTCGAGCAGGTCACCGCCACGGAGCCGACCAGCTGCACCGCGAACAGCTGCACCTGGGGCCCGGGCTCGTCGGCGCTCGACTACAGCAACTTCAAGCTGGTGGTCACGCAGCAGGGCGACGGCTACGACTGGGAGCTCTCGGGCCAGGACAAGACCAAGCCCGCCTCCGACTTCGTCGTCTTCATGAACGGCCACGCCTTGCCGGGCGCGCAGAAGCACCACGGCAGCGGCAACTTCACCATCGACTTCGACAAGGCGGCGACGCTGCCCGGCCCGCACGACGCCACCGGCAAGCTGGTGGTCACCTCCTACACCAACGTCGGCCCCGCGCACCTCGACGTGACCTTCACCGGGGCGAAGGACAACCAGCACGCCGGGCAGTTCAACAACCTCGTCTACAGCTACGCCAACGACACCACCGGCGGCGGCGACCTCGACTTCGCCGTGCACAACACCACCAGCAACGACAGCTTCGCCGTCCACTCGCGCTGGAAGAACAGCGGCACCGGCCGCGCCGACGTGCAGGGCACCGGCTCCGGCACCACCGTCAAGCTCTCCGAGTGCTGGGGCGCGGCGCCCTTCAGCGTCGTCTACTTCTCCTCCAACATCACCGCCAACTTCCCGCCCTTCGGCGGCCCGGTCTCGGGCGACGTCACCGCCTGCGCCTACGCCGATGCGGCCTTCTCCGCCAAGACCGCGCCGTGAACGTGAAGGGGCTCCGCGTACTGGAAGGAGGGCGGGCCGGCGCTTTGTCCGGCCCGCCTTCTTCCGCGGGGCTCCTCGCCGAGCTGTACGAGCGGCACGCGGCGGCGGTGTACGGGCGCTGCCGGTATCTCTTGAAGGACGACGCCGAGGCCCGCGATGCGCTGCAGGACGTCTTCGTGAAGCTGCTGCAGGCGCTGCCCGAGTTCCGCCAGGCCGACTCGCCCACGGCTTACCTTCTCCGGGTCGCGACGCACCACTGCCTGAACCTGATCCGGGCGCGGAAGAGCCAGTGGAGGGACCAGCTGCGCGTGCTGGGCGCGACCCGCCGGCAGGAGACGGAGCCGCCGGAGCGGCGCGAGCTGGTGCGGGTGCTGCTGGCGGCGGCGCCCGAGGAGTCGCAGGAGGTGGCCATCCTCTACTTCGTCGACGAGCTGACCCAGGAGGAGATCGCGCAGGAGCTGCAGCGCAGCCTGCCGACGGTGCGCAAGAGGCTGCGGCAGTTTCTCGCGGCGGCGCGGGCGGCTTTATTGGAAGCGATGCCGGACGTCATCCTGCCGGAAGGGAGCGAGCTGTGAACCTGGAACTCGGAGGACCCGGCCCCGGCTGCTCGGCGATGCGCGTGCGGCGCCTGCTCGCGGGCGAGCTGGCGGGAGCGGAAGCGGAGAGGACCCGCGCACACGTCGAAGGCTGCGCGCGCTGCGGGCAGGTGCAGCGGGAGATCGCGCTCGAGCAGGAGGCCCTGCGGCGCGAGGTTTCCTTCCCGGCCTTCGCGGCGGGAGTGGCGGAAAAGCTGGCGGCCCGGCCGCGCCGGTCGGTGCTGTCGCGCTGGGCGCCGCTTCTGGCCGCGGCGGGCCTGGCGCTGGTGGCCTCGGCGCTGGTGCTGCGGCCCAGCGACACCGAGACGGTGCGGAGCAAGGGCGCGGGCACGGCGCAGCTCTTCGTGCAGGACCAGGCCGGCACGCGCGCGCTCTCCGCGGGCGGTCCGGTGGCAGCGGGAGCCCGCCTGCGCATCGCGCTGCACCCGGCGGGGCGCACCCAGGCGGCGGCGGTGCTGATCGAGTTGGGGGAGACGAGCGTGCTCTATTCGGGCGCGGCCGTGAACGGCCCCCTTCCGCAGGCCTTCGAGTGGACGGGGCAGGGTGCGGCGAGCCTGCTGGTGGTGCTGTCCGACCAGCCCATCGACGCGGCGAAGATCCACAGCGCCGGGGACGCGCCGCCCGGCGCGGACGTCTGGCAGGTGCAGCTCCATCGATGAGCTTTCCGCGCGCCCTCTGTGTCGCGGCGCTTCTGGCCGCGGTCCCGGCGCGGGCGGGAGGAGCCGGCGCCTCGATCGAGCGTCGCTTCGCGCTCGTCATCGGCGACAAGACCGGCGGCGCCGGCACCCGCCCGCTGCGCTACGCCGAGCGCGACGCCAGGCGGATCTTCGGCATCCTCACCCGGCTGGGCGGCGTGCGCGAGGAGGACGCGCGGCTGCTCACCGCCGCCTCGGCCACCGAGGTGCGCAGCGCCTTTGCCGAGCTGCGGGTGCTGCTGCAGGAAGCAAAGGCGCAGGGCGACCAGACCGTGCTCATCGTCTACTACTCCGGCCACGCCAAAGACGGCGACCTGCGCCTCGGCGACTCGCGCCTTCCGCTCACCGAGCTGCGCGATGACCTGCGCGATGCGCCCGCCGACGTGCGCATCGGCCTCATCGACTCCTGCCAGTCGGGCGCGATCATGCGCAACAAGGGCGTCCGCGCCGCCCCGGCCTTCGAGGTGCAGCAGGCGCAGGCCGCCTCGACGCGCCCGCACGGCCTCGTGCTCATCGCCAGCTCCAGCGCCGACGAGGAGTCGCAGGAGTCCGACGAGCTCTCGGCCAGCTTCTTCACCCACTACCTCGCGAGCGGCCTGTTGGGCGACGCGGACGCGAGCGGCGACGGCAAGGTCACGCTCGCCGAGGCCTATGCCTACGCCTACGCGCGCACAGTCGGCGAGACGGCCGACACGCGGGCCGGCGCGCAGCATCCGGTCTACCTCTACGACCTGGGGGGCGCCGGCGACGTGGTCCTCACCGAGCTCGCGCCGGCCCGGGGAGCGCTCGTCTTTCCGGCGGCGGCCGA
>JAYWAJ010000284.1:0-4691 GCA_043782525.1 Deltaproteobacteria bacterium
CGGCGCCGTCCGCGAGGCGCCGCCGAAGGCAAGTTCGACGCGCCCGGCCCCGCCGACGTCCACCTGCGCCTCTTCCTGCGCAACCTCGACGCCTTCAGCGGCACCGGCGACGCGATGCGGGTGGCAGCCACAGCGTCCGCAGCGTCGATCTGGTCGCGGCGGACCGACCGGTGCGCAAGGCCTTCGGTCCGCCCAACGGCACGGGCGACGGCATGCTGCAAGCGGCCCGGCACGGGGCGGCGTGCCTCAAGCTGCGCGACGGGAGCGGCTGGTCTCCGGCGGGCTGCAGTTCCCCGCGGGTGGCGGGACGCCGGTGGTGCTCGACAGCGCCGGGATCTACATGCCGGCGCGGTAGGCAGGACGCCCGCCACCTCACACGCGCGAAAAAAAATTTTTTTGCAGGGCCGGCGAACGGGTCAGCCCTGTCCGGGCTTCTCGGCGCCGTTCTCGGGCGGGCGGCGACGCAGCGGGGCGACGCCCGCCGGAGGAGTTCCTTCGGCCGGAGTGGCCGTACCGTCGGCGGACGAGGCGGACTCGCCGGTGCTGATGGGCTCGCCCGGGGGCGGCGTGGCGGCCGCCGGTGCAGCAGGCGCGGCAGCCGCGTCGGTGGGTTCGGAGAAAGGAGCGGCGGGGGCAGCTTCGGCCGTCGCGACCTCGCGGGGCTTGTCGGCGGCGGCCGGACCGACGGCCTTGGGCCGCTCCTTCGACGGCGGCGGCGCCAGCGGGATGCCGGCCTGCCAGAGGCGGCGTTCGGCCTGGGCGAGGCGCTCCCGGGTCAGCTCCAACTCGCCCTTGGTGACCAGGTACACGCGGTTGTTGGTCTCCGAGCGGCCCTTCTGCTTCTTCACCTCTTCGCGCAGCTCCTGCTCGCGGCGCCGGGCCTCGCGGCCGTTGCGCTCCGCCGTCTGCACCTGCCGCTCCAGCTCGCTGCGGGCGGCCTCGAGCTGCGTGCGCTGGGCCTCGAAGTCCGGAGACGGCGCGGCCAACGCCGCCGCCGGCGCCGGCGCCGCGGTGGGAGCAGGCCGGCTCGACAGCTCGCGAATCTTCGTCTGCGCCGACGCCAGCTCGGCCTTGGACTGCGCCTCGGCACCCTTGGCCGCGGCCAACTCGCGGCGGGCCACGGATTCGGCGGCGTGCGCCTCTTCGGTCAGCTTGCGCGCGTGCTGGAGGTCCTCTTCCAACTCCGCCTCACGGGCGCCGCGCGGCTGGACCTTGCCGCGGCCCTCCTGCGCCTTCCGACGCGCCTCGGCCAGCTTTTCGCGCGACTCGACCAGCTGCCCCGACCGCGCCTTCAGCTCTTCGGAAGACCGCTTCAGCTCGGCGCGCGCCGTCTCGGCTTCCTTGCGCGCCGCGTCCGCCTCGTCGCGCAGCGCCTTCACGGCGCTGGCGGCCGACTGGCCCTGGAACCAGAAGACCACGGCCAGCACGAAACCAAGAATTGCTGCGAGGTACGCAAACCCGATCATGCACTCTCCGGAAGGGGCGCGGAGAGTATCGGAAAAGAGGTTCCGGATCGAGCGAATCGGGGAAACCGGCCGGGCGCGCCCTCAGATGGTCGGGGTCGGGCCCTTCAGCTCCGCGAAGACGGCCTCTTCCACTCCCCGGCGATGCTCCTTGCCGGGCTCGAAGTGGTAGCGCGGTCCGACGAACTTCACGCCGGCGGCGCCGTGGTCGCGCACCTCCTCGATCTTGACCGAGACCAGCGCGCAGGGAAACGGCGACGAGGCCATCGCCTCCTTCTCCACCACCGCGGTGCCGCGCAGGCCGTAGCAGAGGTCGTCGCCCAGCACCTCGACGGCGACCTTGGGATTTCCCCGCAGGTTGCGCATCGACCGGCCGCGGTTGTCCACCGCGATGGTCAGCGTCTGCGGATTGCGGGCCACCACCCAGGTCATGAGGGTGGTCTGCGGCCAGCCCTGCTCGTCGACGGTGGCGACCACGCAGGTCTCGCCTCCGAGCAGGAACTGCACCAGGTGCGGCGGCATCTGCGGGGGCGTCGCGTCGGGCATGGGCTCAGGGGCAGGCGGCGATGTTGCTCGCGCGCAGGCGGGCGCGGAAGACGGCGCAGGCCTGGTCGCGCTCGGCGGCGACCAGCTGGTCGGCCACCAGCGAGAGCACGGCGGCGGGACCCGCGCTGCCGGCGCCCAGCGCGCGGGTGGCGGCCAGCGCGGCGCGGGCGGCGGAGATGGGGTCGCCGCTGGCGTCGGCCCAGGCCCAGAGCGCGCCGGCGAGGACGGCGGAAGGCGCGGCCGAGGCGGGCAGCGGGCGGGAGAGGTCGAGCGCACCCACCGGATCTCCGCCCGGCTCGGAGGCACCGAGGTAGCCGGGGTCGGCCGCGGCGGCGGCGCCGAGGAAGAGCGCGATGCCTTCCGCCTCCTCCGGATGCGCCTCGGCCACGACGCGCAGCTGGCGGCGGGCCATCTCCCGGGCGACGGCGCCGGGGTTGAGGGCCGCGGGAACGCGGGCGCCGTGCGGACCGCCGCCGAGGATGAAGGCGTCGGCAGCAGGAAGGTAGCGCAGGCCCGGCGCGGCGGCGTCGTCGGCGAGCACGGGCGCGGGCAGGAGCGCCTCGGCGCCGGCGGAGAGGAGGAACTGGCGCGCCCGCTCCAGCGCGGCGTACTGGCTGAGCAGCGAGACGCAGGGCACGGTGCGGGCCACCAGGGAGCCGGAGACCTTGCGCCGCACCTGGCAATCGGCAGGAGCGCCGCCCACCACCCGCCCGCCTTCGATGGTGGCGCCCAGGAGCACCATGCCCGCCGGCCCGCGCACCGCGGCCAGGTCGGCGCCGCTCAGGTCGGCCTCCTGCGCGGCCAGCTCGCCCGAGAGCCGATCGACGCCCAAGACCGAGACGCGGTCGGGCGTGCCGGCGACACCGCAGGCGGCGGCGAGGAGCAGGAGGGGCAGGGCAAGACGCATGAACGTCCTTTCATACCTCAACCAGCGGGCATCGCGTACCTTCCAACGGGTAGACTGTCGGGGATGCGGCTCTCCGTCGCCACCAAGGTCTTCCTCGGCTTCGTCGCCGTGCTCGCCTGCGGCGCGGCCGTCTCGGGCTACGGCATCGTGCGGCTGCAGCGCATCGGACGCGGCCTCTCGCTGCTCTCGCGGCCCTACATGCCGCTCACCCGCGCGGTCTCGACGCTGGAGGCCTTCCAGAAGGAGCGCGAGCGCTCGACCGACCGCCTGCTCGAGGAGCCGGACGCAAAGGCGCGGGCCAACCTGATCGCGCTCGACCGGACCTACTTCGCGCGGGTGGTCAGCGAGCGCCTGGCCTTCGCGCAACAGCTGGTCGCCTCGGCGCAGCAGACCGCCAACGACCGGGACGCGCTCGACCGCATCGGGGCGCGGCTCTCCGCCGTCGCCGCCCGCATCGCCGACGAGGAGAAGGCGGCGGCGGTGCTGACCGCCCCGCTTCCAAATGGCCAGCGCGCGCCGGCGGAGGACCCGTCGCTCTCCGATGCGATCGCGCGCCTGAAGACGGCCGAGCGGCGCGTCGATCACGAGCTGAAGACGCTGGGGCAGGCGCTGCAGGACCAGATGAACGCCGGGGTCGAGGAGGCGGAGAAACAGGAGCGTGCAGCGCGCTGGGCGCTGGTGGGCCTCTCGGCGCTGGCGCTGGGCGTGGGGCTCCTCATGCTCTGGCTCTCGCAGCGGGCGCTGCGGCCCATCCGGACGCTGACCGAGGCGGCCCAGCGCCTCGGCCGCGGCAGCCCGGAGTCGGTGGCGGTGCCCGAGCACGGCGGCGACGAGCTGGCGCTCCTGGCCCGCGAGTTCAACGCCATGGCCCAGCGGCTGGCGACGCGGGAGCGCGAGCTGCGGGCGCAGGGCGAGGCGCTCTTGCGCTCCGAGCGGCTGGCGGCCATCGGGCGCATCACCGCGCAGATCACCCACGAGATCCGAAACCCGCTCTCCAGCATCTCGCTCAACGCCGAGGAGTTGGGCGAGCGCGCGCCGGCCGCCCGCGAGCTGTGCGACGCCATCGTCCGCGAGGTGGACCGGCTGGCGGCCATCACCGAGGAGTACCTGCGCTTCGCGCGGCTGCCCAAGCTGCAGCTGCAGCGCGCCGACCTGAACGAGCTGGTCCGCGAGCTCCTCGAGTTCGTCCGCCCGGAGCTGCAGGCGGCGGGCGTCACTGTCGAGCAGCGCCTCGCCCCCGAGCTGCCCCGGGCGATGGCCGACGTGGCCCAGCTGCGGCAGCTCTTGCTCAACCTGGTGCGCAACGCCCGCGAGGCGATGCCGGCCGGCGGCTCCCTGCGCGTCGAGACCCGCGGCGGCGACGCCTGGGTGGAGATCGAGGTGCGCGACTCGGGGCCGGGCATCGAGGCGGGGCGCCTCTTGCGCATCTTCGACCCCTTCTTCACCACCAAGGAGCGGGGCACCGGCCTCGGCCTCTCCATGGCGCAGGAGATTGCCCAGGAGCACGGCGGCCGCCTCACCTGCGAGAGCCGGCCCGGCGAAGGCACGCTCTTCACCCTGCACCTCCCGGCCCTGGCCGCGAGCCCCCCGCTACAAGCGATTGCACGGGCCTGAGGGAGCCTCTATCCTCCGCGCCCCTTTTGCCCCAGGTCCCTGCCCACATCCCATGACCGCCCCCGTCCACAAGAGCGTGCTGGAAAACGGCCTGCGCGTCGTTACCGTCGAGCTGCCGCACCTGCACAGCGGCATGATCGCCGCCTACGTCCGGGCCGGCT
>JAYWAJ010000285.1:0-12430 GCA_043782525.1 Deltaproteobacteria bacterium
CTCGCGCAGGAGCCACCCGACCTCAGAAGGCATGCCGCAACTTGAGCGCGATCAGGACCACCGCGAGGGCCGCGGCGGCCCAGAGGACCGCGATCCACCAGCGCGCCTTCGAAGAGGTGATGAAGAGCACCGACGCCGTCCAGCTGGGCGCGAGATCGAGCGCCGGCACCAGCTCCGCCGCGGTGGCCGGCAAGAGCGCCCAGTGGAAGCCGAGCAGCTTGATGAGCACGCCCGCGACCACCAGGTCGAGCGCGTCGTTCAAGGGCGAGGCGAAGCCTTCGCCGAAGAGCGGCGCGGCGATGAGCTGCACGGCGTCGGCGGCGAGCGCGATGACCCGCGCCAGCCTAACGCGCGTAGCTGGCGTCGGTGCCCTGGAAGGCGCGGTAGAGGTCGTCGGCTCGATCGATGATCTCCTTCGGCAGGGGCTTCTCGAGGGCGTCGAGGGCGGCGTCCAGCTGCTCGACGCTGGCGGGCCCGAGCAGGATGGAGTCGACGCCCGGCCGCGCCGCCACCCACTGGTAGGAGAGCTCGACCGGCGTGCGCCCCGCTTCCGCGGCCAGCTGCGCGAAGGCCTCGGCGAGGTCGAAGAAGCGCTCGCTCAGGTAGCGCTTCTGGTACATGGGATTCTTGTCGAAGCGGGAGCCCTTGGCGAGCGGCGCGTCGCGCTTGAGCTTGCCGGCGAGGAGCCCGCCGCCGAGCGGGTTGTAGACGGTGGTGTGAACGCCGAACCGCTTCGCGAAGCGGAAGTATTCGATCTCGAGCTGGCGGATCATGAGGTTGTAGACGAGCTGCGAGACGCGCGGCTTGTTGCCCAGCTGGATCATCTCCAGGAGCTGCCAGGCGGCGAAGTTGGAGGCGCCGAAGTGGCCCACCTTCCCGGCGTCGATGAGCTTCTGCATCGCCCGCAGCGAGGCGTCGAGCGGCTGGCCGTGGTCGGGCTTGTGGAAGTAGTAGAGGTCGACGCGGTCGGTGCCCAGCCGCTGCAGGCTCTCGTCGATGGCGGCGGCGATGCGCGCGGGAGCGAGGCCCTCCGCATCGCTCAGCTTGCCGATGCCGACCTTGGTGGCGATGCGCGCCGTCCGCCCCCGGAGCGCGCGGCCGAGGATGCGCTCGGATTCGCCGTCGTTGTAGACGTTGGCGGTGTCGAAGAAGTCGAGGCCCCGCTCCAGCGCGCGGTCGACGATGCGCCGGGACCCGGCCTCGTCGGTGCGCTTGCCGAAGTTCATGGTGCCGACGACGAGCGCGACGGGCGCGCCTTCAGGACGGGGGTCGAGGTAGCGGTCCATGGTCGGCGCAATATATGCGGCCGCGCCGGATTCCGCTCGCCGCAATCACGCCGCGGCGCCGCTCTCGAACTGGCGCTCGACCAGCCTGCGGTAGAGGCCGTCCTCGCGCACCAGCGTGGCGTGCGGGCCGCTCTGGACGATGCGTCCCGCGTCGAGCACCACCACCCGGTGCGCGTCCTTCACCGTCGAGAGCCGGTGGGCGATGATCAACGTCGTCCGGCCGCGCATCAGCCGCTCCAGCGCCTCCTTGACCAGGTGCTCGCTCTCGGCGTCCAGGGCGCTGGTGGCCTCGTCGAGCACCAGGATGCGCGGGTCCTTGAGCACGGCGCGGGCGATGGCCACGCGCTGCTTCTGGCCGCCCGAAAGCTGCACGCCGCGCTCGCCCACCAGCGTCTGGTAGCCCTGGGGGAACTTCTCGACGAAGGCGTGGGCATTGGCGGTGCGCGCGGCGGCGACGACGTCGTCCAGCGACGCGCCCGGCCGCCCGTAGCGGATGTTCTCGGCGATGGTGGTGGAGAAGAGGATGGGCTCCTGCGCGACGGTGCCGATCTGGCGGCGCACGAAGGTGGTGTCGAGCTCGCGCAGGTCGCGCCCGTCGAGGAGGACGCGGCCCTGGTCGGGGTCGTAGAGCCGGCCGATCAGCGCCGCCAGCGTGGACTTGCCCGCGCCCGAGGGCCCCACCACCGCGACGATCTCGCCGGGCTCGAGCCGGAGCGAGACGTCGTCGAGCACCACGACGTCTTTGCGCGAGGGATAGGAGAAGCGGACCTTCTCCAGCGCCACCGCGCCGGACACTTGCGCCAGCAGGGCGCCGCCCGACGTGGCCATGGCTGGGACGCGGTCCATCAGCTCGAAGACGCGCTCGGCGGCGCCCAGCGACTTCATGAAGTCGGCCCAGAGGTCGGCCAGGGTACCGAGCGAGAAGGCGACGATGAGCGTGTAGACGAGGAAGCTGGTGAGCCCGCCCACCGACATCTGGCCGCGGACGACGAGGCGCCCGCCGTACCAGAAGACCAGCGCCGCCGCCGCGTAGCCTGCGAACGAGGCCGCGGCCATGAAGACGGCGCCCGCATAGGCGCGGTGCCTGGCGAGGAAGAACGAGTGCTGGACCTTGTCCGCATAGCGCTTCGCCTCCGCCTGCTCGGCGGCGAAAGAGCGCACGGTGCGGATGCCGGAGATGACTTCTTCGGCGACCTCGCCGGCCGCGGCCAGCGCGTCCTGGACCTCCCGCGACAGCTTGCGGATGCGCCGCCCGTAGATGACCGCGCCCACCGCGATGGCCGGGACGATGGCGAGCATCAGCCCGGTGAGGAGCGGCGAGGTCCAGAGGAGGAAGCCGATGCCGCCCAGCACCTGCGCGAGGCTGCGCAGGCCCATCGAGATGTTGCTGCTGACCGCGCTCTGCAGCACGGTGGTGTCCGAGGAGAGGCGGTTGGTCAGTTCGCCGGTGCGGCGCTCGTCGAAGAAGGCGATCTCCTGGTCGAGGATGCCGGCGAAGAGCCGCTCGCGGATGCGCGCCACCGCCCGTTCGCCGGCGACGGCGAAGAGGGTGGCGCGGGAGGCGATGGCGACGCCCTGCACCAGCGCGGCGCCCACCATGAAGAGCGCCGCCTTGTCGACCAGCCCGGTCTTTCCGCCGCCGAGGACGCCGTCGATGATGATGCGCATGCCCTGCGGGTAGAGCAGGCCCATGGCGCTGCCGAGGGCGAGGAAGGCCATGCCGCCCGCGAGCATCTTCCACTCGGGCCGCGCCAGCCGCAGCAGCCGGCCGAGGGTGGGCAGTTTCGGGGACACTTTCGGGGACACCATACGCAATTCGATGCCTCAGGCGGCTGGACGGACGTCGGAGTTAAGTATGGTGTCCCCGAAAGGTGCGCTCAGCAATGTGGCGCCGGGCCGCGCGGGCCCGGGCTCTCCCGCGGCAGCCGGACGGTGAAGCGCGTTCCCCGCTCCTCGGACGACTCGACCTCGATGCGCCCGCCGTGCGCCGAGACGATGGCAAAGGTGATGTAGAGCCCGAGGCCGACGCTGCGGGTGGTGGTGGCCCGCGCCCCCTCGCCGCGCTGGAAAGGGCTGAAGAGCCGCTTCAGATCCGCGTCGGGGATGGGCGGACCGTCGTTCTGCACCTCGATCTCCGCGCTCTCGCCCTCGATGCGCGAGGAGACCCGGACCCCGGCCGGCGCCCGGCTGTGCTGGAAGGCGTTGGCGACCAGGTTGCCGACCACCTGCGCGATCCGGTCCGGATCCCAGCGCCCGGTGGCCTCGCCGTGGTGCTCGACCACCACCTCGCGGTCCGGATGCGAGAGGTGCACCTCGTCGACCACCTCCCGGGTGATCTCGCGCAGGTTGGCGGGGGCGGGCTCGACGGGGATGGAGCCCGCCGACCGCGCCTGGGTGAAGTCGAGGAAGTCGCGGATCATCCGCCCGGTGCGCTCGACCAGCGAGACCATGCGGCCGACGGTCTTGCCCTGCTGGTCGTCGAGGTTGCCGCGCCGGAGCAGCAGCGCCGCGGCGACGCCGATGGCGCTGAGCGGGTTGCGCAGGTCGTGGCTGACGATGCCGATCAGCTGCTGCTCGAACCTGGCCCGCTCCTCCAGTTCGTCCCGCGCCCGCTTGCCCTCGTCGATGTCGGTGTTGGTGCCGTACCAGCGGACGATGGCCCCGCGGTGGTCGCGCATCGGGCGGGCCCGGCCCAGGTGCCAGCGCCAGGCGCCGTCGTAGCGGCGCAGGCGGAACTGGATCTCGTACTCCGCGCCGGTCTGCAGCGCGCGGGTCCAGGCGGCGACGGCGGCGGGCAGGTCGTCGGGGTGGATGACGTGCTGCCAGCCGTCGCCGAGGATCTGCTCCTGCGAGGTGCCGAAGTAGTCGGCCACGCGCTCGCTGACGAAGTCCAGCTTGCCGTCGGGCAACGCGGTCCACACTTGCTGGGGGATGGCCTCGGCGAGGAACCGCCGCTGGCGCTCCGCCGCCTCGGCCCGGGCGCGGGCAGACCGCTCGGCCTCGAGCAGGGCTGCGCGCTCCGCCTCGGCGCGCCTCTGGGCGGTGATGTCGCTGCCCTGCACGAAGATGCCGGCGACGCTGCCTGCGGCGTCGGTGATCGGCTGGTAGACGAAGTCGAGGAACCGCTCTTCCGGGGGCGCGCCGGGAGCGTTCTCAAAGAGGATCCTCACGCCCCGGCCCACGTACGGGGCGCCGGTCCGGTAGACGCGATCGAGCAGCTCGATGAAGCCCTGCGCCTCCGTCTCCGGCACCGCCTCGCGCACGGTCTTGCCGAGGATGGGCCGGTGGCCGAGGAGCTTCTGGTAGGCCGGGTTGGCGAGCTCGAAGACGTAGTCCGGGCCGCGCAGGAAGCAGACGAAGCCCGGCGCCTGCTCGAAGAGCTGCCGCAACAGGCCCCGATCCTCGGAGAGCGCGGCGTTGGCCTCCTGGACCAGCCGGGCCCGCGCCAGCACGCCCTGCTCCAGCTGCGGGGGCGGCTCCGCTCGCGCATGCGGCGCCCGCGTGGCGTTGAGCTGCTGCAGCTCGGTGACGTCGACCGTGTGCTGGAGGATGTAGCGCACCTCGCCGCGCTCGTCCGCGAGCGGGTTGTGGGTGGCGCTCCAGAAGCGATCCTCGTCCACCACCGAGCCGTCGGGCAGCGTCCGGGGGACGCGGTAACGGATCAGGGCGAGCACGTCGGGTTGCCCCGTGGCCAACACCCGCGCGAACGACTCCCGCAGCGCGCGCACGTTGTCGCTGGGCTGCCCGCCGGGCCGGTCGGGAAAGACGTCGAAGACGCGGCGTCCGAGCAGCGCCTCCAGCTGGCTGGCGGTGACCTTGAGATAGGCCCGGTTGGCCGCCACGAAGCGCAGCTCCCGGTCCAGCACCATGTAGGCATTGGGCGAGTGCTCGAAGAGCTGTCCAAAGTCGATGCAGCCGGGCATTTCTTCATCCTCAGGTGTTCCGCGCGCGGAGTCTTACCGGATCGGCGGCGGCGTCGCGAGGGACTTTGGGGACCGCGCCAGGTTTCGGAGACCCGGGCTCGAGGGGTGCTGGCCCGCCGCCTCCACCGCAGCGCCCAGCCGCCGGATGTCCCCGCGCAGCCGTGCAAGGCCTTTGGCGTCGAGGCCCATCGCCCCGGCCACCAGGGCGGGGATGCGCTCGCAGCGCAGCCTCAGCGCCGCCCCTGCCGCGGTCAGGCTGATGGCCACCGATCGCTCGTCGTCGGCGCGCCGCTCGCGGCGGATGAGCCCGGCCGCCTCCAGCCGCTTGAGCAGCGGCGAGAGGGTCCCGGAGTCGAGGTCGAGCGCCGCCCCCAGGTCCTTGACCAGGCTGTCCCCGCGCCCCCAGAGCACCAGCAGCACCAGGTACTGCGGATAGGTGAGGCCCAGGGCTTCGAGCAACGGCCGGTAGAAGGCGGTCACCGTGCGCGAGGCGGTGTAGAGGGCGAAGCAGAGCTGGTCGTCGAGGCGCAGGCTGGGCGCCCCGGCTCCCTGCTTCGGGACCCGGCGGCGGGCGGGGTGCTGGGGGGTGCGGCGGCGGGGCGGGGACATGGGCGCTCTTTCCTGGAGGACCCGGGTGGTAGCAGGCCGGAGGCGCACTGTCTACAACTAAATTGTGTGCAACTCAATTGCGCCATCTGCATCCATCCCGGTGGCGCCCGACCCGGCCTCCGCCGGACCGCGCCCCGAAAAGGAGCACCCATGTCCCGGTCCATCTTCCTCGCTCTGCTGGTGACTGCCGCTTCCTCCCAGGCGGCCGGCGGGAAGGCGCAGCCCGCCTCCGCCCCGAAGCCCGTCCTCGAGCCGGAGGCTCAAAAATTCGTCGAGGCCACCGCCAAGCCGCCCTTCCTCTTCGACCTCGGCCCGGTGAAGGGGCGCACCGTGGTCGATCAGGTGCAGTCGGGCGAAGGCGTCTCTCTGCCCGACGTCTCCGTCGAGGACACCACCGTGCCGGGCGGCCCCGCGGGGACGGTCTCGGTGCGCATCCTGCGGCCCAAGGGCGCCGCCGGGAAGCTGCCGGTGCTGGTCTATCTCCACGGCGCCGGCTGGGTCTTCGGCAACAACCACACCCACGACCGGCTCATCCGCGAGCTCGCGGCCGGCACCGGCGCGGCGGTGGTCTTCCCCAACTACAGCCTCTCGCCGGAAGCGCGCTACCCGGTCGCCATCGAGGAGAACTACGCGGTGGCCAAGTGGGTGGCCGAGCACGGCGCCGAGAAGAACCTCGACGGCACCCGCCTCGCCGTCGGCGGCGACTCGGTCGGCGGGAACATGGCCGCGGCGCTGACGCTGATGGCCAAGGAGCGCCAGGGACCGGCCATCGCGGCGCAGCTGCTCTTCTACCCGGTTACCGACGCCAGCTTCGACACCGCCTCCTACCGGGAGTTCGCCACCGGCTACTTCCTGCGGCGGGACGCGATGCAGTGGTTCTGGAACCAGTACACCACCGACCCGACGCAGCGCGCGCAGATCACCGCCTCCCCGCTGCGGGCCACTTTGGAGCAGCTCAAGGGGCTCCCCCAGGCGCTGGTCATCACCGGCGAGGCCGACGTGCTGCGCGACGAGGGCGAGGCCTACGCCAACAAGCTGCGCGCGGCCGGCGTGCCGGTGACCGCGGTCCGCTACCAGGGCATCACCCACGACTTCGTCATGCTCAACACGCTGCGCGGCACCCACGCTGCCCAGGCGGCCATCGCGCAGGCCATCGCCTTCGTCCAGGTGGGGCTCAAGATCAAGCCGTAGCGACGGCGGCGCGGGACCCGACCTCGGAGGCCGCCGCGTCCTGCGGGCGCGGGCGCGCCGCGTGCTGCGGCGCGGGATGGCCGCGGGAGCAGCGGCCGAGGCGTTGGCGGCGAGCGAGAGCCTCGGCCGCGAAACAAGCCGGGTCCCGGCAGACCCAGGGGCCGCCTGGCAACCGCCAAGCTGTCCGGGAACACACAGCGGGCGCTGGGCCGGTTGCGCTCCACCTCCGGGTCTGCGATGGGCCTGACGGAATCCGGAACGGCAGTTAGCATCGCCGGTGACGCGCAGGTCGGCGGTGCGTTCGCGCCGGCTTGCCTGCTCTGGAAACCGTCCTTCCCCAGGAGATCTGAATGAATCGTTCCAAAATCCTCGCCATCCTCGTCGCCAGCACGCTCGGCTCCGCCTGCGCCACCTCCTCCGAGACCGGCGCCCTCGCCGGCGGCGGCGGCGGCGCCCTCATCGGCGGAGGCATCGGCGCGCTCGCCGGCGGGAAGAAGGGCGCCTTGATCGGCGCCGCGCTGGGCGGCGTCACCGGAGGCGTCTCCGGCGCGCTCATCGGCCGCTACATGGATAAGCAGAAGGAAGCCCTCGACCGGGATCTCAAGTCCGGCTACGTCGAGCGGGTGGGAAACAAGCTGGTGGTGAAGTTCAACAGCGGCATCCTCTTCGACACCGACCAGTCTCAGCTCAAGCCCGGCGCGCAGAAGGACCTGGCCGAGTTCGCGCGCGTGCTGCGCGAATATCCCGACACCAACCTGACCATCCAGGGCCACACCGACTCGACGGGGAGCAAGGAGCACAACCTCACGCTCTCCGGGCAGCGGGCGAAGGCGGTGGTGGACTACCTGGTGGAGGCGCAGGTCGAGCGCAGGCGGCTGGTCTCGCAGGGGCTGGGCGAGGAGGGCGCGAGCAACAGCAACGCCACCAAGGAAGGGCGCGAGCAGAACCGCCGCGTCGAGATCCACATCGACGCCAACGAGGAGCTGAAGAAGGCCGACGCGGAGAACGCGGCCATGAAGTCGTAGCCGGCGCGGTCAGGCGCGCAGCAGGGCGGCGCCCCAGTGGAACCCGGCGCCGAGGCCGACGAAGCAGATCAGGTCGCCGTCCTTGACGCGCCCGGCGCGGCGGGCCTCGTCGAGGGCGATGGGGATGGTGGCCGCGGTGGTGTTGCCGTAGCGCTGGATGTTGTTGAAGACCTTGGCGTCGGGCAATTCCAGCGTGCGCTGCACCGCCTCGTTGATGCGGAGGTTGGCCTGGTGGGCGATGAGCAGGTCGAGGTCCTGCACGCCCACGCCATTGGCCGTGCACACCTCGCGGACCACCTGGGGCATGCGGGTGACGGCGAGCTTGAAGACGTGCTTGCCGTTCATCTGCGGGATGTGGCGGCCCTCGGCCAGGTCCCCGGCGGTGACGTAGGGGCGCCGGGCGGAGCCGCAGGACGGGACGTAGAGGGCCTCGAAGCCCGCCCCGTCGGAGTGGACCTTGAAGCCGAGCAAGCCCCGCTCTCCTTCGGCGGCCCGCAGCACCACCGCTCCGGCGGCGTCTCCGAAGAGCACGGTGCGGTCGCGGAATTTCGAGTTCCACGCCTTCTCCGCCTCGGTGGGCGCGGGCCCCGGCCGGCCGAAGAGATGGTCCCACTGCGTCCAGGGCATGAAGCCCGAGTGCACCTCGGCGCCGACGAGGAGGACCGTGGTCGCCTGCCCGCTGCGCAGGAGCGCGTCGCTCACTTGCAGCCCATAGATGAAGCCGGTGCACTGCTGCCGGATGTCGAGGGCCGGCACGTGGCCGAGGCCGAGCTTCTTCTGGAGGAGGGCGCCGCAGCCGGGAAAGAGATGATCCGGCGTCATGGTGGCGAAGACGATGTAGTCGACCTCGCTCGCCTGTACGCCGGCGTCGTCCAGCGCCTTGCGGGCGGCGCCGAGGCCGAGGTCGCTGGTGGCGGTGCCGGCCTCGACGAAGTAGCGCTCCTCGATGCCCGACCGCTCGCGGATCCAGGCGTCGGAGGTGTCCATCACCTTGGCGAGGTCCTCGTTCTTGACCAGATGCTCGCCGGTGACGAAGCCGGTGCCGAGGATGCGTGTGCGGAGCATGGCTACCTCCTTGGGCCGCCGTGCTACGCCCCCCGCGAGACAGCGTCAAGAGCAGCAAGGCCGTGCTCGACAATTCCTCGCCAACCAAGGGCGGCCGCACGTCCCCAAATGAAACCGCCCAGGGCTGTTGAAGGCCCAGGGCGGCTCCAGTCCTGCCTGCTCCCCCGAGTAGCCCGGCTACTTGAAGTACGGGTGCGTGGCGGCGTCGATGCGCGCCAGCAGGTCGTCGGTCAGCTCCGCCGCCGTGCCCGTCATGCTCGCGCGCTGGGTGGCGATCTGCGCCCGCGTCTGCACCAGCGCGTCGTACGCCGCCGTGATCTGCAGCCTGGCGAGGATGTCCACCATGGCGCGGCGGGTGGTGAAGGAGCGGATCCCGTCGACGTTCTGGAGGTTCGACACCACCTCGTTGAAGATCTGCGGGAAGGCCGGGTTCTGCACCGTCGGGTCGCCGGCGAAGGTCCCGCGCAGGGCCGGGAGATCGAGGAAGAGGCGCGACAGCACGCGGCGGGCCATGAAGTCGGCGCGGGGCGCGTAGTTGCGGGACGGCATCGGCCATCTGGCGGAGCGCCGCCTGGACCTCTCCCCCGCGCAGGGAGCAGGATTGAGCCATGGACTTCGAGTTCCCCAAGCCGCCCACCGTGCCCGGCAGCCACCTCTTCTTCTACCTCCTCGGTGGCACCGTCTTTCTCCTCCTCTGCATCGCCCTCTGGGACGTGCTGCAGAAGAAGCACACGCTCCGGCACAACTTCCCGGTGGCCGCCTGGATCCGCTACATCCTCGAATCGCAGCGGGAGAAGATCCAGCAGTACTTCATCGAGGGGCCGCGGACGGCGCGGCCCTTCAACCTGCGCCAGCGCGAATGGGTTTATAGATCATCTAAAAATCTTCCCTCGGCGCTCGGCTTCGGGACCGACCTCGACCTGCAGGCTTCCGGCGCCTGGTACTTCGTCCACGCCGGCTTCCCCACGCTCGAGAGCGAGTCGCCCACCGACGCGCCGCTGCCGCCCCTCATCGGGGCCGCGCGGAAGTTCCCCTTCCAGCCGCGGCAGTTCGCCAACATCAGCGACATGAGCTTCGGCTCCCTGGGCAGCGCGGCGGTGACGGCGCTGGCGCGGGGCGCGTCGCTCTCGGGCGCCTGGCTCTCCTCGGGCGAAGGGGGGCTCTCGCCCTATCACCTCTCGGCGCCGTGCGACCGCGTCTTCGAGGTGGGCACCGGCCTGTTCGGAGTCCGCGAGCTGGACGGCACCTTCTCGCCGCAGCGCTACCGCGAGCTGTCGGCGCACTTTCGCGCCACCACCATCAAGCTCTCGCAGGGCGCCAAGCCGGGCGGCGGCGGCGTGTTGCCCAAGGCGAAGATCACCGAGGAGATCGCGCGCGTCCGCAACATCCCCCGCGATCAGGACTGCCACTCGCCGAACCGCTTCAAGGAGTTCCACGACCTCCCCTCGATGTTCGCCTTCATCAAGCTGCTGCAGGACTTGAGCGGCAAGCCCGTGGGGGTGAAGTTCTGCCTGGGCGACCGCGGCTTCGCCCGGGCGCTGGTCGAGCAGATCGCCGCGCTGCCCGAGGGAGAAGGCCCCGACCACATCATTCTCGACGGCGCGGAGGGCGGGACGGGCGCGGCGCCGGCGGGCCTCGCCGACAACATGGGGACGCCGATCCGCGAGGCGCTGCCGTGGGTCGACAACCTCTTGCGGGAGCACGGGGTGCGGCAGCGCGTCCGGCTGATCGCGGCGGGTCGCTTCGCCACCGCCTCGGAGGTCGGTCTGGCGCTGGCGCTGGGCGCCGACACCGTCAACATCGCCCGCGGCTTCATGCTCTCGATGGGCTGCATCCAGGCGATGGCCTGCCACACCAACCGCTGCCCGACCGGGATCACCACCCACTCGCCGTGGCTGCAGGCGGGGCTCGATCCGATGGAGAAGGGCGTGCGGGTCGCCAACTACGCGCTCAACCTCCGCCGCGAGCTGATGCTGCTGGTGCGCTCGATGGGCCTGCGATCGCCCAGCGAGATCGCGCGGCACCACGTCTACGTCAACCAGGGCGACGGCAAGAGCGTGAACCTCGCCGAGCTGTGGCCCTATCCGCAGGGCAAGGAACTGCCGGCGCCCCAGCGCGCCCGGGCCGGCTGACCGTTCTTCCCGGCGGTCGGGCTAATCGACGTGGCGCAGGTAGAGCGCGTCGCCGACGAGGACGGCGGCGGTGGTGGCGCTGGTCGGGGCCACGAAGCTCGCCCCCTGCGAGCCGCAGACCACCGCCGGCGTCGAGAGGCGCTGGGCGCTGGCCACCGAGGCGTCGTAGTTGGCCATGCGCGCCTTGCCGTCGCCGCCGATCCACGCCACGCGCAGCACCGGCGCCGTGCCCAGCCGCGCGATCTCGAGGCCGTGCGCCAAGGGATCCCCGAGGTCGAAGTGCGCTTCGTTGCCGCGGCGCGACCCGGTCGCGTCGAAGAGCTGCGCCTGGAGCTGCCCGGTGAGGATGCGCATGACGATGCCGATGTCCGCCGCCAGCGCGGCCAGCGGTCCGCTCCAGGCGACCGCGCCGATCGAGGCGCCGAAGCTCGCGTCGTAGAGCCGGGTGTCGCCGCCCTCGGTGCCGACGATCCAGAGGGGGAGGCCCTGCGGGTCGGCGAGCGCGTCGAGGCGGCGCGCGCCCCCTGCGGCCACCGCGCCACCGCGGGGCGGGAAGCAGCCCGGCGGGAAGGTCTCGGCGCAGGACTGCCCCTGGTTGGCGAGGACCGCCGCGAAGATCCCGCCGCCGTCGGGCAGTCCGGCCCAGCCGAGGGCGGGGGCGAGCGCGGCGGGCGCGCCTGGGAAGCTGCCGCCGTCGAGGGTGATGGCGTCGTCGGCGCAGCCGCCGGGAATGAGCTGCAGCGAAGTGCGTTCGTGGAACGAGTCGTAGCTGATGCCGAGGAGCTGGGCGCAGCCGAAACCGCCCGAGCCTTCGTGGCCCGGCGTGGTCGAGGCGGAGGTGGCGGTGTAGTTGGTCTCGGGGCGGAGGAAGACGGCGTCGCCCTGGACGCCGCCCGCCAGCTCGAGGCCGCCGTTGGAGAGGAACGAGAGCGTGCTGCCGAAGTTCTCGAGGGTCTTGCCCGCCGTGGGATAGGCCGGCCCGCGGAAGCTGGGCGCGGAGACGCCGCCGTGGAAGCGCTGGCCGCCGTTGTTGGCCGTGCCGTCGAGGAAGATGAGGTCCGTGCAGCCTGCCGACGGCTGCGAGAGCTGGTGCTCGACCACCAGCGTGCAGCCGGTCGAGAGCAGCGCGAGGAGCGCGGCCTTCCGCAGGGGACCGGTCCTCGAGTGGACCGTGGGACCGTTCACCATGCGACCGCCAC
>JAYWAJ010000286.1:0-12394 GCA_043782525.1 Deltaproteobacteria bacterium
AGTGGGCCCGCGCGCCTCACCCAGGCCGAGCCGGCGGTGGCGCGGATCGAGCAGGTTGGCGAGGTGCGCAGGCGAGGCGGCGATGGCCTCGTGCGCAGCGCCGACGTCCCCCGCGAGGCCGATGTTCTCCCCGGCGCTGCGGTAGGCGTAGCCGTGCACGCGCAGGCGGTCGCTCATCGAGCCGTCGGTAGGCAGGACGTGGGCGAAGGTCCGGGTGCGCGCCATCTCCGCGCTGTGTCCCAGCGCCACCGCGTCCAGCGCGCGGTCGCGCTCCAACGCCGGCAGTCCGCGCGAGGCGCGCAGCCGTGCGATGGCAGCCTCGACTCCGACCATTCCCCGGTCGGCCGGCGGCTCCGGCGGCGGCGAGGCGGGTGGCTTCACTCCGGCGAAGACGCGCCGGAGGGCGACCACCTGCGGCCCACCGGCGCCGTCGGCGAGCACCTCCAGCGAATGCTCGCCGGTCTCGCGCAGCTGCACCCGGGTCGAGAACTCGCCCCCGGACGCGACCATCCCCAGCTCGGTCACTTCACCGGAGGGCCGGGTGACGAAGAGCCGCGGCCTGCTCAGCCCCGGGCCCAGCCGCCCGGAGACCTGCACGGTGTCGAACTCGTCGACGGTGCCGGGGATGCGAGCGAGGTCGGTCTGGTGATCGGCCGTGAGCGCGCAGACCACTGCCCCGCCGCCCGGCAAGAGCGCCGCGCCCATCCCGGCGCGGTTGAAGCGGCAGGAACGCGGGAACAGCTCGCTGGCGGCGCGATCCGCGTGCGAGGCGGGACTGACCCGCGCCACTCCGGCCACCGGCGCGGGCTCCGACGATTCGAGCGAGGCGTAGAAGGACACGGCGGTGCCGCTGATCGGCGCCCGTCCGGCGGCGGCGGCGCCCGCGTAGCTCTGGCAGGCGCGGGTGAGATCGCGGTCGAGCGAGACCTTCTGCCCCGGGCAGGATCCGCCGATGGCATCGAGCAGCGCCGCCTCGAGCTGTGGCTGAACGGGCAGCGCGTCGGTCAGGAGCAGGAAGAGCGCGAGCAGCATGCTCCGCGAGGGTAACGGAAAGCCAACCCGAACGGAAAACGAACTGGCGCGGAGCTCTGCAACCGGACGACTGGCGGATTGACCGCACCAACGGCTTCCAGCACCCTGCGCCGCTCTTCGACGCACGCACCGCCGCAGGAACAACATCAAAGGGGCCTCGTCATGCATCGACTCATCCGCCTCGCTCCCGCCCTCGCCGCCCTCGCTCTTGTCGCCTGTGGCAAGGGCAGCAAGCTGAGCCCCGCCGCGGGACAGGCCACCTGCGCGACCCTCGCCGACTGCACCGGCAACGGCGGAAAGCAGGTCTGCCTCAACTCCACTTGCGTGAACACCTGCAGCTCCAACGCCGAGTGCCGGACCTCGGCCACCCCGAACTTCGTCTGCGAAGAGGCCGTCTGCCTCTCGCCGGCCTGCGGCAACGACAGCCAGTGCGGCAGCGGGCAGTCGTGTCTCAACGGCGCGTGCAAGACCGCCGCCTCGACCAGCCAGGTCGCCTCCTGCACGGTGACGCCCAACCCCGGCGACGTGCGCGCCGGCTCGACGCTGCAGCTCAAGCTCGTCGCCCAGGACGCCGACGGCAAGCCGGTGCACCTCGGGGGCGGCGTCACCTGGTCTGCCACCGGCCCGGCCACCGTCGACCCGGGCGGCCTGGTCACCGGCAGCGGCGCGGGAGACGCCACCGTCACCGCCACCGCCGGAACCAGGACCTGCACCTCGACCGTGCACGTCTATGCCGCGCCCGCCGCCGGCGCGCTGCGGGTCACCGTCATCCACATGCACACCAAGGAGCCGGTCGCGGGCGCCAAGGTCCTCGTCGACGCCGGCGCCACCCTCACCACCGACGCGACCGGCGTCGCCACCCTCGCCGGCGCCGCTGCCGGCGCGCACGACGTGCACGTCTTCGCCGTCGGCTACAACTACACTTCCTTCATCCAGACCCGCTCGCTGGACCTGCTGGTGCCGGTCGCCCCCTACGTCCCGGTGGCGAATCGCAGCGGGTTCTCCAGCCACCTCTGCGACAGCAAGCTCGACGATCCCAACACCGGCGACGCCACCAAGCCGCAGTGCCCCTCGCCCGAGGGCGAGTTTGCGCCGCTCCAGGATCAGGGCGAGGCCGTGCACCTGGCCTTCTTCGGCTCGAGCATCCCCAACAGCCTCCTCGACCTCTCGGTCGACACGCTGGTCGGCCCCATGCACAGCGTCACCATCGCGCTGCCGGGGACCTCCACCTCCAAGGCGCTGAGGTTGCCGTACGGCCTCGTGCTCGGCATCGGCACCAACTTCTTCGGCACCAACGACCCGCGCGTCTTCACCGAGGGCGGCGTGCGCGCGCTCTGGGGCATCGGCGGCAACATCAACCTCTCGAAGATCGTCTCCATCCTCACGCCGCTTTTGGGGCCCAACGCCACCGTCGACATCGGCGCGCTCCTGCCGCAGCTGCTCGGCTTCTTCAGCCGGCTCGAGGCCGGCGCCATCGTCGGAGTGCAGGCGCCGGCCAACGCGACCACGCCCACCTTCAAGAACCAGCCCATCCAGCTGAACACGCCCATGCGCCTGCGCGTCGACGCCACCTCGCCCAGGCTGCCCAAGCTCGACGGCGCCTACCTCGACGGCGTCATCGCGGTGGCGGGCGCGCTGGACTCGCCGATGGGCTTCGTGCCGCTCGGGCTCACCGCCGGCCTCTCCGCCAAGGACAACGCCGGCGGGGTGCTCGACCCGACCTGCGACGTGGCCATCTCCGGCACCGCCGGCTGCGACACCAACCTCCTGCCTATCAAGTTTGCGCCCGAGAACGGCGGCACCGAGGGCAGCCCCCTCGCGGTCTCGCTTTTGGCGCTGAACTTCGGCGGCCTCACTCCCGGCTCGGTGTCCCACGTCGCGGTCAGCGGCCAGGTTACCGTCATCGCCAACGACCAGCTCAAGTACGTCGCGCCCGGAGGCGCGTATCCGAAAATCGCGCCGCCCGACTTCATGAAGCTGCCGGCCTCGAGCTCGGTGGTGGTCACCCGGTCCACCCGCAACGTCGGCATCACCGGCGACGCCGACGCGAACATGCAGATCTACCGCTTCGAGCTGGAGAACGCGGCCCGCCAGAGCTGGAACCTGTGGGCTCCGCCGACCGGCAGCGCCACGGCGGTGCGCAACTTCCACCTGCCGAACCCCGGCTTCTTTTCGGGGACCGGCCCCTGCGATCCGCTCACGGTGCTCTGCGATCCCTTCGCCGACGCCCAGGCGCCGGACGGAACCGTCAAGGGCCCCACCGCGCGCCTGCTCGCGCTGCAGCTGACCAGCGGCACCACCACCTCCGACCAGCTCGAGACCTTCTCGGGCCCCCTGCACCTCGACGAGCTGGGCCTGGCGCTCAAGGCCTTCACCGCGCTCCAGGTCAACGTCAAGCAGTAGCCGGGGAAGCGGTCCCTGCAGGGCGGAAACGGTCATCTCCGACGGTCGCCGCTTTCCTCCACCCGGCCACCTGCGGCAAAATTCTCCTTTCGGCGGCGCCTGGTTTGCATTAACAAGTCGCCTGGGAGGTTCTTCATGCGGCTCGGTTTCGGCGAGATCCTGGTCATCCTGGCGCTGGCGCTACTCTTCTTCGGTCCTTCCAAGCTCCCGCAGCTGGGCGCCAGCCTCGGGCAGGCCATCAAGGGCTTCAAGAAGGGACTCACCGAGGCCGAGGAGCCCGAGGAGAAGAAGCTGCCGGTCCCGGAAGCGCGCTCCGGCAGCGAGATCCCGCGGGCCTGAAGCGAGGTACAACGGCGGGCTGTGTCGCTCCGGCTGCAGCTCGTCGCGCTCTTCACCGCGGTGCTCGCGGCGACCTTGCTCGTCGCCACCGTGCTGGGGCTGCGCATCGGCCAGCGATCGGTCGAGGACGAGATCCGCAAGCGCACCGCCGAGCTCGCCAGCGCCACCACGCTCGCGCTCAAGCACGCCGGCACCGACGACGATCAGCTCTCCGAGGAGCTCGCGGCCACCGTGCGCATGCATCGCGGCCTCTTGCGGGCGGAGCTCTCCCGGCAGGCGTCGCTCGGCATCGACGCGGACTTCACCGCGGCGCGCATCACCCCGAGCGGCATCGTCTTCTCCCGCTGGCGGGGGCCTTCGGCGCGGCTCTCCGGAGACGTGGTCGACGATCCCGAGAACGGGCGCGCGCTCCGCGTGGTCGCGCCCTTCAACGACGCGCGCGGAGGCAAGGCGCGCCTGGTGCTCCTCGCTTCGCTGGCGGAAGCGGAGCGCCTGGTGGCGGCGGAGCGCAAGGCGCTCTTGCAGGTGGCGGTGGGCGCGTCGCTGTTCCTCATCGTCGCCTTCTGGATCCTGCTCGGGCGGATCCTGATTCGCCGGGTCTCGGCGCTGCAGTTCGCCATGCGCGCGGTCGAAGGCGGCCTCCTCGACGTCAAGGCGCCGGGGCCCGAGCAGGGCGGCGACGAGCTCGCCTACCTCGCCCGCGGCTTCAACCGGATGCTGGCGCAGATCCGCGGCTTCAACGCGGAGCTGACCGGCAAGATCGAGGAGGCGACCTTCGCGCTCACCCAGAAGAACCGCGAGCTGACCGACCTCAACGAGCTGCTGGTGGCGGCGCGGCGCGATCTCACCTCCAAGGAGCGGCTGGCGGCGCTGGGCCAGCTGGCCGGCACCATCGCGCATGAGCTCGGCAATCCCCTCAATGCCTTGAACGGCCACCTGCAACTCCTCGCGCGGCGCCCCGATCTCGCCGACCCGGCCAAGGCGCAGGTGGGCGTGCTGCAGGGCGAAGTGCAGCGCATGACGCAGATCATCCGCCGCTTCCTCGACCAGACCCGGGGCTTCACGCCGGCGGCCGAAACCGTCCAGCTGGCGCCGCTCATCGAAGAGGCGCTCGATCTCACCCTCGGGACCGAGGCGCGGGCGCGCATCCAGGTGGCGCGCGAGGTGGACGGCGGCGCGGTCCGGACCGACCCGGGCCTGGTGCGGCACTTGCTCACCAACCTCCTCGCCAACGCCGTCGACGCCATGCCCGCGGGCGGACGGCTCGAGGTGCAGGCGCGCCACGACGGCAAGGATCTGGTGCTGCGCGTGGCCGACACCGGCACCGGCATGGCGCCCGAGGTGAAGCGCCACATCTTCGAGCCGTTCTACACCACCAAGCCCAGCGGAAAGGGCACCGGGCTCGGCCTTGCCATCTGCAAGGAGATCGCGCGCGCCCTCAAAGGCCGCATCGACGTGGAGAGCGAGCCCGGAAAAGGTTCTGCCTTTACCGTCCGCTTCCCGGTCGAAAGCGCTCCGGCCTGATCTCCTGGCTGGATGTGTCGGAAATCACGCATTGACGCATCCGCCCGTGATAGAAGCGGCCAGGTAAAAATGCACTTCCCTGGGAGGGGATACAGAATGAATCGCATTGCGAACCGCCTGGTTATCGCCGGGCTGCTGCTGCTCGTGGCCTGCTCGGGATCGAACTCCATAGAGACCCTGGGCTCCACCTATACCCTTCAGGGCATCGTCGCCGACGCCGTCACCGGCGCCCGCCTCGGCGGAGACTTGAAGATGTTCTTGATCCAGGGTCCGGAAGTGCGCGGGCCGTCGCGCCTGATCACTGGCACCACCGATCCGCTCATGGGCGAGTACGCCTTCACCGGCGTCCCGGTTGCGTACGTGAGCGGCAACAATACCTGGAAGGTGGTGGTGGTGAAGTCCGGCTACCAGCGCTTCGAGTCGGAGGTGGCCTTCCACGCCTTGACCATCAGCGAGGGCAGCACCACCGTGCTGGATTCGGCCTTTAGCCGGATCGGCAACATCTACCTCTTCCCCACCGGCGCCACCGCGCCGGACTACAGCTTCGTCACCACCTACAACGGCAAGCCGGTCCCGGGCGCCACCGTGCTGCTCGACCCGATCTCGGCCTCGAACGGCAACACCTTCATCACCGGCGGCACGGGCGACACGCTCTCCGCTTTCAACGGCTACGTCTCCTCGCTCGCGGCGACCACCGACGCTGCCGGCAAGGCGACCTTCGCCGGCAACCTGCTCGCGCTCGGCGCCCAGTACAACGTGCAGGTCCTGCCGGTCGCCTTCAAGGACGCGACCACCACCACCATCCAACTGGGCCTGACTCCGGCCCCCGGGGCGGGCGGCAAGCCGGCCATCATCGTCGGCCTCGCCAACGTCTTGCAGCCCATCACGCTCTCCGACCTGACCCCCGCCACCACCGCCTTGCCGGTGTACCTCGCCGACGCCAGCAACCGCGCGAGCGGCTCCATCCAGTCCACTGGCGCGCTGGTCATCACCTTCAACACGCCGGTGTCGCTGGTGAACCCCAACGGCTTCGCCGCCACCCTCAACCCCGGCACCAAGGCCGACGGAACCACTCCGGGTACCTCGCAGCTCAACACCGTGCAGCCGGTCAACGCCATCCCCTCGAGCGACGGCCTCACGCTCACGCTCACCCCCAACTACTCGGCCACTCCCGCGGGCAGCACCGGCACCCCGCAGGCTCCCGCGGCCACCGACCGCGGCGTGACCATCACCTACAAGAACGGCACGGCGGCGGTGGCTCCCAAGGACTACCCGGCCTCCCCGTTCCTGGTGCTGTCGCCGCCGGCCGGCGCGCTCAAGTTCTCCGACGGGACGGGCGAGAGCGGCCTCGTGGTCATCAGCGGCCCCTGATGACGGCGCGGGGGCCGCGCGCTCGAAGTGTGCGCGCGGCCTTCGCCCTCCGGACCCAGCCATGACGTCATCGAACGATCCATTTTTCCTCAGGGGGACCGCTTGAACCGATCGCTATTCATCGCCGCGCTCGTCGCTGCTGCGCCTGCTTTCGCGCAGTGGCCGGACAAGCCGAAGACCGAGACCAAGACCGAAACCAAGGTCGAGACGAAGACCGAGGCCGCTGCGCCGTCGGCTCCGGCCTCGAAGCGCAACCGCCAGCAGGCCGCTGCCGAGGACGAGGGCAGCGGCTTCGGGCTGGGCATCCGGGCGGCCTGGGCACGGCCCTCGGGCGGGCTCACCGCCGATCAGGGCCTGGGCGACTCGCTCTCGTGGCAGCTCCCCGTCTGGCTGGAGGCCGGGTACTGGTTCAACCGCAACCTCTACGCCGGCGCGTATTACCAGTATGCGTTCGGCTTCAACAATTGCCTGGCCGGCGCCACCTGCACCTCGCACGGGATGCGCTTCGGCGTCGAGGTTCTCTACAACTTCGCGCCCACCGCGCTGCTGCAGCCGTGGGCCGGTCTCGGCTTTGGCTACGAGACCCTGAGCCGGTCGATCTCGGGCGACGACACCACTGCCAAGGGCTTCGAGCTCCTGAACCTGCAGGTCGGCGTCGACTTCGGACTCGGCAAGGGCCTCACCATCGGGCCCTTCGCGAGCTACCAGCTCTTCGGCAAGTACACGTCGTTTACCGCCGGCGGGCTGACCAACGACTACGCCAACACCACCGGCCACAGCTGGCTGCAGGTGGGCCTCAAGGCGGGCTTCAAGCTGTAAGCAGGTCCACCGGCGCGGGCGGTTTCCGCTATGTTCCGCAGTGCATGACGGAACCCGCCCGCATCCTGGTGGCAGACGACGACGCGGCCTCGCGCGCGTTGATGGAGCAGATTCTCGCCGAGGACGGGCACCTCGTCTTCGCCTGCTCCGACGGCTCCGAGGCCATCCGCAAGCTGGAAGAGGAGACGGCCGGCGCCGGCGAGTTCGACGCCGTGGTCAGCGACATCCGCATGGTGGACGTCGACGGCCTCGAGGTCCTCGACTGGGTCCACCAGCACATCCCCGAGACGCCGGTGCTGCTGGTCACCGCCTTCGGCAACGTCGACGGCGCGGTCGATGCCATCCGCCGCGGCGCCTACGACTACATCTCCAAGCCCTATGACGTGAACGCCATCAAGCTGGTGGTGGACCGCGCGCTCCGGCACCGCCGGCTGGCGGCGGAGAACCGGCGGCTCAAGCGCGAGATCCGGGAGAAGTACGCGCTGCAGAACGTCATCGGCCGCAGCGACGGGATGCTGCAAGTCTACAAGACCGCGGCCCGGGTGGCCCTCACCGACGCCACCGTGCTCGTGGTCGGCGAGAGCGGCACCGGCAAGGAGCTGGTGGCGCGCGCCATTCACACCGCCTCGGCGCGAAGCACAGGGCCCTTCGTCGCCGTCGACTGCGGCGCCATCGCCGAAGGCCTCCTCGAGAGCGAGCTGTTCGGTCATGCGCGCGGGTCGTTCACCGGCGCCACCGGCGCCCGGCGCGGCCTCTTCGAGGAGGCCGCGGGCGGCACGCTCTTCCTCGACGAGATCGGCGACATCGGCGGGCGCATCCAGGGCCAGCTGTTGCGCGTGCTGCAGGAAGGAGAGATCAGGCGGGTCGGCGAGTCGGCCTCGGTGCGGGTGGACACGCGCGTGGTCACCGCCACCAACAAGGACCTGGCCGAGCAGGTGAAGCTGGGCCGGTTTCGCGAGGATCTCTTCTATCGCCTCAACGTGGTGACCATCGCCCTTCCGCCGCTGCGCGACCGGCGCGAGGACATCCCGCTCTTGGCCGAGCACTTCGCGGCGCGGCACGCCGGAGAGCGGGGCGCGAACCTGACCACCGAAGCCCGCGAGGCGCTGCTCCTCTGGGACTGGCCGGGCAACGTGCGGGAGCTGGACAACGCGGTGGCGCGGGCGCTGGCGTTGAACCCGGGAGGAACCATCCTGCCGGAAGACCTTCCCGAACCGGTCCGTGCCCGTTGGCAGGCGCAGCGGGGCGGGGTGAAGCCGGCTTCCTCGATCACGCCGCCGCCGCCCTTGCCGCCGCCGCCGGACCCGCTGCTCGCCGATCACCCGACGCTGGACGAGTTGAACCGGCGCTACGCCGAGCGGGTCCTGCGCGAGTCGGGCGGCAACAAGACCCGCGCCGCGGAAGCGCTGGGCATCGACCGCAAGACCCTGTCGCGCCTCTTGCGCGAGGAGTAGCGTCTTTCCGTTGGTGGGAAACGCTTTCCGCAAATTTGGGGGCGTGTTGTGTGCGGCGCCGGACACTGGCCGGCAGGGTCGACTGACGCAGCCTGGTGCGCGCGTATCCTACACAAGTAAAATCAGATGATTGCGACGCTTGAACGTTTGGCCGGCGCCGTGCATCCAACTCTTGGCAGAAGGGCGCCAGCAATCCCAGCAGGCGCGACCCCGGAGGAGCACATGAAGCGCCAGCCCCGCGTCAACCAGGAGCGTCTGAACCGCATCCAGCTCATCGGGCGCGTCCAGCTCGCGTATGAGAACCTGAAGGACACCATGCAGCGCTACCACGACGATTCGCCCCGCGCCCGGGTGGCGGTGGCAGCCGCGAAGATGCGCCTTGGGCTGCTCAACCGCGCGCTGGCCATGCTCGCCCTCCAGGTCTCGGGGCAGCAGCCGGCCTAGACGTTTCGCGCACTGGCGGAGGGGGCCGACGGGCCTCCAGCCGGTGCTGCGGTTTAGTAAAGGCTCATCGCCACCCCCAGGGTCACGTCCAGCATCCACAGCTCCGGCCACTGCCGCACCAGCGCCGGCTCGACCCGCAGCTTGACCGGGCCGAGCGGCACCTCCAGCGCCAGCGAAGCGCGGGCCTCGAACGCGCCCTCCTGCGCCGGCTGCGCCACCGCGAGCGCGGGCGTCAGCGAGAAGAGCTCAGCAAACTCCTGCGAGAGCCAGGCCCCGGTCTCCCAGCGCTGCGCCCAGTCGAGCGTGCTGTTGCCCCAGCGCAGCCAGGCGCCGCGCGGCGACCCGGCGTCGAGCTGCAGCGCCCAGGCCGAGGCTGCCAGGCCGCCGCGCAGCCCGTCGTCGAGCTGGCCTTCGAGCTCGAGCCGCGCCCCCGCGCCGCGCAGCCGGGTGCTCCCCAGCGACGCGGTCCGCGCGACCAGGATGAGACCCACCGTCTCGAAATGGACCCCCACCTCGCCGCCGGCGCGAAAGAGCCCGGCGCTCTGCGGGACGACGCGCAGCTCGCCGCGGACCACGCCCGCCTGGGCGCCGAGGAGCACCTCCTGCCGATCGGGCGCGAGTGGTCCCGACAGCTGCGCCGCTCCCAGGGTGATTGTTAGGTTTGTGTCGCCGGCGCGGGCGATGGCTTCGGCGCGCTTCTCGCCGCGCGTCCCGGCGGCTGCCGAGAGCGAGAATTCGGCGGCGGGATCGCCCGCGGCGAGCAGGGCCGCGAAGAGCAGCAGCATGTCTCATCTCCGGACCCGGAAGCGGGTCGTCGACGAGCGCTCAGCAAGGCTTGTGCCGGCGGACCTCCTCGGCCGCTTCGTAGAGCTCGGTGAAGGGCGTGTGCGGGAGGCCGTGCTCGAGACAGTATTTCTGCAGATAGCTGTCCTGCCGCGCGAAGGTGCGGTCCGCGAACTGCGCGAGGCAGCGATCGGCGAAGCCGTCGCCGAGGCCGATGACGTGGCCCGCGCCCAAGCCGCGCGCCTCCGCCACCGCGATGCGCTTGCAGGAACCGCAGACCGCGCAGCCGGAGAGCCGCGAGACCTCGTCGCCGGGGAACTGCACCCGCAGCCCTTCGGGCGTGAAGACCGCTTCGTTGGCGCGCACCTGCACGTGGGCGGCCAGATCGGCAGGCAGGTGCGCCGCCAGCACGGCGTCGATGTATTGCCGCAGCCCGCCCGAGGCGAGGAGGAAGGGCGCGCCCCGATCCCGCGCGGCCCGCACCAGCGCCTCGAAGCCGGGGCGCAGGCGGGCGGCCGCGACGGCGAAGTCGCAGACCTCCTTCTCGCTGGCGCGGACGTGCGTGTAGATGCCTTCGATGATCCCCCGCGTGGTCAGGTCGCCGCGGAGGAACCGCGCCTTCGCTTCGTCGAAGTGCGCCTGCCCGCCGAAGCGCTTGCTGATCTCGTCGCCGAGGTCGAGGAGGGTGGCGGTCCCATCGAAGTCGCAGACGACGGCGAGGTCGGGTTTCATCGGGTCGCGCTTGTAATGGGAGGGGCGGGCGCTGCGCAAGGGATGTTATCGTCGGCCGGTGGGGAAGCTGCGATGTACCAGGTATACTTTCGTGTCGCTGCTGCTGGCCTCCTGCGCGACGCCGCTGCCGGCGCCGGACCAGCCGGGGGCGCAGGACGCCTACCGCGCCGCCCTCTCCGGTGACGCCAAGGGCCCGCGGGTGCGCGAGGCGCGCGAGCGGCTGGAGGCGCGCGAATGGGACGAGGCGCGGGCGGCGCACAGCGTCTTCGGGTACCGGCGCTTCCTCAAGGAGTTCGAGACTTCGCGGCACGCGCCCGAAGCGCGGCAGTTGCTCGAAGGGCTGCGCTGGACCGCCGCCGAGGAGGACGGCAGCGAGGCGGCGCTGGCCGGGTACCTCGAGGACGAGCCGCGCGGCGCGCATTCCGGCGAAGCGTGGGCGCGGCTCTCCTCGCTGCGGCTGGCCGCCGCGCTGCGGGCGGAGTCGGCGGGGGCGCTGCGCGCCTGGCTCCTGGAAAATCCGGCGGCGCCTGGGCGCGAGAAGGCGCAGGCCGCGCTCGACGATCTCGAGTGGCGCGCGGCGTCGGATGCGCCTGCCTTCCGGCGCTACCTCGACGCGCACCTCGACGGTGCCCACCGCGCCGAGGCGCAGGCGAAGCTCCTCCAGGCGCAGCGCGAGGAAGCGGAGCTGCTCGAGGACGAGGCACGCCTGCGGGCGCTGCACGATCCCGCGGCCGACCACGTCGCCTGGCGGCGGGCGGCGGCGCTGCTCGACGAAGGCATGCTGCTGCAGCTGTCGCGCCGGGCCGGGCCGCACGCTGCCGAGGCGTCGCGCGACCTGGCGGCGCTGCGCAAGGACGAACGCCGGGCCGCGCTGCTGGAGTCCGCGGCGCACCAGCTCTACCTGCCGCGGGCGACGCTCGATGAGCTGCCCGAGACCGCGCCGGAGCGCGCGCAGCGGCTGCGCGAGTGGGCCCAGGCGCTCGACGGGGCGCGGCTGCACCGGCTGCTCGCCGAGGTGGCCTCGTCGCGCGCCAGCGTGGCGCTGGCGGCGCTGGAAGGGGCGGAGCAGCTCTTGAAGGATCTGCCGGCGGCGGAGGCGCGGGTGCGGGCGGAGCGCGAGCTGGCCGCGCTGGAGCCGCTGGCGGTGGGCGCGCCGCAGCTGGCCGCGCTGGCGGTGCTGCAGCTCGCGCTCGGTCGCCCGGAGGAAGCGCTGGGGTCGGCGCGGTCGGCGGCAGCGCGCGATCCGCGCTGCGCCCCCGCGATGTGGCTGGCGGCGCGGCTGGAGCCGGAAAAAGCATTGCAGCAGATCGCGCTGCAGGGACTGCGGGCGCAGGGGCGCGAGCTGGGGGCGGCGCATGCGGAGGCGGCGCGCGCGGGCGATGCGGCGGCGCTGGCCGAGTCGTGCGCGGGGCTGCGGGCGTCGGACCGCGCCGCCCAGGTCATCGCCGAGGCCGGAGGCGAGGCCCTGGCCATCCGCAGGCAGATCGAAGAGG
>JAYWAJ010000287.1:0-12360 GCA_043782525.1 Deltaproteobacteria bacterium
CTTGCCGCTCTTGCGGTCCACGATCTTGAGCTTCCATTGATCGGATTCGTAGCCGTCGCGCGCCTGCGAAGTCCAGGCGAGGAAGCGGCCGTCGGGCGAAGGGCGCGGCTGCGCGTCGTCGCCGGTGTTTTCCGAAGTCAGGTTCTTCGGCGGGCCGCCCTCGCGGTCGATGAGGAAGAGGTCGCCGTTGGTGCTCCAGGCTTCGTGGGCCGCCGCCTTGCTGTGGACGATGAGCTCGCCGGCCTGGGTGAAGGCGTACTCCTCGCCGCCGAAGCTGAAGCCAGGCCAGTCGGAGTCGAAGGGGGTGACGTCCCGCGCCACCGCGCCTGCGCCCCTGGGGCCGCGCGCGTCTCCCGCCGCCGACTGCACGAAGAGGTGCGTGCGCTTGCCTTCCTTCCATTCGGCCCAGTGGCGGGCGAAGAGGTGGTCGACGATGCGGCCCTTGGAGGCCTTGCCGCGATCGCCTTCGCGCTGCTTGTTGCAGGCGTCGTCCTTGCAGCCGGGATAGACCTCGCTGGTGAAGGCGACCCAGCGGCCGTCGGGCGAGAAGATGCCGCCGTCGGCACCGGTCGAGAGCGTGGTCAGCTGCCGCGCGTCGCCGCCCGAGAGCCCGTAGATCCAGAGCTGGCCGTCGCGGACCACCAGCAGCGCCGACCCGTCCGGCGACCAGCGCGCGTGCTCCGACTTGCCGTTGCGGGTGAACTGCCGCGGCGGCGCGCCCTTGCCGTCGAGGGGCAGGAGCCAGATGTCCTTGAGGTCGCGGTTCTCCTCCAGGCTCTTCTGCCGCACCGTCACCGACGCCCACTTGCCGTCGGGCGAGACCTGGAGGTCGTCGGGGCGGTGGGTCTGGAGCAGCTCTTCGGGAGTGAACGGGCGGGCTGCGAGCAGGACGGCCAGCAGGAAGGTGTACATGGGCCGCGCTCTCTATCACGACTGGTCGCGGCGCTCCTGTGCGAAGCGATCCTCCAGGGTCGGGAGCGGCACCGGCTTTCCGGCGATGGCCAGCAGCTCGCGCAGGTGCTGCGCGATCGCCGCCCCCAGCTCCTCCGGCGCCCGCAGCGGAAGAGGGCGCGCGTCGGGCGGCGCCAGCTTGTGCATCAGTGGAGCGACCAGGGCCGCTGCCAGCCATCCCGCGGCGCCGGCAGGGCGCGGCCGGGGAAGCGCCTCGCCGACGGTCTCGAGCGAAAACCGCGACTCGCCGGCGTCGATCCAGGTCTTCAGGCTCGCCGCGCGGAATCCGTGCACCTGGCCCAGCTCGCCGGCGAGGTCGAGCCAGCTCGCTCCCGAAGCGAGGACGTCGAGGCAGCGATGGCCGCCCGCGATGCGCTCGACGGTCCGCTTGACGAAGCGGAAGCCGTTCCGCGCGGCGACTGCGCGCCACGGCTCGACCAGCGCGGCCCACTGTCCGGCGGGGTCCACGCGTGACTAGAAGTATACGTAGTGTAGAGAAATGTTGGGCACCCAGGTGGGCCCGCCGTTCGAGTCGGTCTCGGGCAAGAGGCCCCCGACGTCGATGCCGTGGGCGAACTGCACGCGTAGCTCGAACGGTCCGAGGCCGAGGTTGACGCCCAGCACGTAGTCCGCCGTGCGGTTCTGCCAGGCGTCGGCCAGCGCCGCGTGCAGCTTGGTGTAGCCGGCGTGGTTCTGCTGGGCGCGGTTCGAGTCGACCACCCCGCCGAAGTCGAAGGCGACCACGCCGGTGATGCCGCTGAAGAAAGCGAAGCGGATGAGCACGTCGAGGGGGAACTGGAACTCGGCCTGCCCGACGTAGTAGCCGTCGCCGAGCAGGCGCGGGTCGCCGAAGCGGAAGCCGCGCAGGTTGTCGAAGCTGGAGAGGTAGAACCTGCGCCCGAACCGGCTGCCCTGCGCCGCGCCCGCCGCCGCCCGGATGTCGAAGTGGCTGCGGCCGATGATGCGGAAGGTCTGGATGGCGTCGCTCTGCAGATAGGTGAAGACGCCGTCCTTGCCGCGGGAGGGAAGGTCGCCCACGCCCAGCGTGGCGATGAACGAGGTCCCGCCGATGGCGCCGCCCTGGCCGTAGCGGGTGGTATCCCAGCCGTAGCTGCCGCTGACTTCGGCCTGCGGGTCGAAGCCGCGGATCTGGTCGAGGTCGGTGGCCGGGATGTTGGCGCTGGGACTGCCGAAGCGGTCGTAGGCGAAGTTGTCGAAGAAGCTGCGCTGCACGCCCATCAGCCGGGCGCTGCCTTCGAGGCGGCTAAACGTCGAGAGGGGATAGGAGATGAGTCCCTCGGCGCCGGTCTCCTGCTGGAGGTAGAGCACCTCGCAGGCGGCGCCCTGGTTCTGCGGCGTCAGCGGCCGGTAGCACTGCTGGGCGCTGGGGAACTGGGTGTCGCGGCCCTGCTGGAAGGTGTGAAAGATGCCGAGGCCCCAGACCATGCGGTTGGACTTGTCGACGTAGAAGGCGAGCGCGTCGGTGAGGTCGAACGATCCGTAGATGGCGAGGTTGATGAGGGCGCTGCGGTCCCGCATGATGTCGGCGAAGAGCACGCCGCCCGAGCCCACCGGCGCGTACCCGACCCCGGCGCCGCCGATGGAGGCGCCGCCGCCTTCGACCCGCCAGTTCTTGCCCACGTCGAGGGGATTGTAGGAGGGCGCGTCCCGGGGGATGGGCTCGTCGGTAAAGCCCTGCGGCTTGTCGAGGGTGGCGAGGTAGCCGGGGGGGATCGCGTCCTGGTCGTCCACCGAGAGCAGGGCGGTGCTGAAGACCTCGAAGAGCCGGAAGCGCGCGCCGTAAAACGACACGGCGTAGAGGCCGTTGGGTGAGAGCCCCGGCGCGCTGCCCCACTGCTCGCCGCCGCCCAGGCCGGTGGCGAAGTCGGTGATCCGCTTCATGCGGCCGTTCTGCAGAAACCAGAGATCGGTCTTGCCGCTGGCCTCGCTGGCGAAGACCACCGCGCCGCCTTCCAGCACCAGCGGCTTGCGCTGGTTGACGGGAGTGTCGGTGAGCCGGACCCGGGTGCCCGTCTGCGGGTCGATGCGGAAGAGGTTGAAGCGCCCGCTCTCGGTGGCGTCGCTGGCGTAGACGATGCCGTCCTCGCCCCAGGCGAGGTCGCGCTCGGTGTAGAGATCGTCGGTGAGCCGGCGCACGTGCGGGTCCTTCGCCGCCAGGTCGAGGGTGTAGATGTCGATCTTGCCGTCGCGGTCGAGGCCGTAGAAGGCCAGCTGGTTTCCGTCCGGACTGAAGCACGGATCGCCCGCCTCGATGAGCCCGTCGCGGATGACGTGGATGTCGCGGGTCGGGCCCAGATCGAGGTCCACCCGGGTTCGCGGCGTGCGGTCGTCCTTCCTCTCGCGCCGGTGCAGCGGGCGGAGGTGGAGCACGTCGGAGTCGCCGGACTGCGCAAACCAGGCGACCGCGTTCTCGGCCAGGGCCATCACCGAGCGCTGCACCGGGTGCAGGCTCTCGGTGCCCGGATGCTGGTCGATGGCCAGCTGCTGCGCCGAGGAGGGATCGCGCCGGTCGATGAGCACCAGCTTGGCGCGGCCCGTCTCGCGCTCGACGCCGCGGTAGAAGAGCAGGTTGCCGTCCCGCGAGCTGACGAAGGACTCCAGCTCGTCGGGCAGCTTCAGCTCGGTGACGTCGGGCAGGTCCTGCCTGGCGTCCAGGTACGTCTTCATCACCCGCTTGCGCGCCCAGGTCTGCCAGCGCGCGTTCATCTCCGCCGGCGTCTCCCCGGCGACGTGCCCGAGCAGCTGCATGAAGCCTTCGCGCGGCTCGCCCCGGCGCGCCCCTCCGCCGGCCAGGCGCGGGCTCTGGTCGAGCACCGCCTGGATGACGCGCTCGCCGTAGGTCTCGGAGAGGAAGACCAGCCGCGCCTGCCCATATTTATAGGTATAGAGATAAACCCCGGGCCTGTCTTCCTCCAGAGTGGGAAAATCATATCCAATTTCCCCGCTGGGATTGAGCACGATATCGCGGAGGAACATCTCCGTCTCGCTGTCCATCTGCTGGTTGTGCGCGTAGTACTCGGCGAGGCCCTCGGTGAACCAGAGGGGGAAGGCGCCGATGGGGCTCTCCAGTCCCGCGCTGGCGGCCCGCTCGGCCACCTTCTGGATCTGGAACTGGTGGGTCATCTCGTGGGTCGAGACCAGCTTGAACAAGCCCCGGTCGCCGGCATAGGGCAGCGACATGCGCAGGTCTTGCGGGCTGGTGACGCCGAGCACGCCTTCCTGCACCTGGAAGACGTTGGTCTCGAGGAACTCCCGGTAGGTGTTGTAGAGGATGTAGGGGACCTTCACCGACGGCTTGTACTGGAAGCGGTCGGAGAGGTAGCGCCAGCTCTCGCGCACCAGGCCGGCGGCGATGCGGGCCACCGGGTATTCGCGGTCGTAATAGTAGAAGCGGACGCCGGCGCTGCCGTCGTCGTCGAGGAAGTCGAAGTCGCGCCAGCTGTAGTCGAAGTAGCGGACCAGGTTCTTGCCCGGCCGCTGCGGAATCACGTACGCCTCCTGGGTAAAGCCGGGGGGCGTGCGGCCGGTCACCTGCGAGAGGCGCCCATGCTCGGCCCAGGGCAACGACAGCGTCGGGCCGGGAGGAAGGGTGAAGGGCGGACCGCCCCGGGCGAGGGCGGGCGCGGCGAGCAGGGCGCAGACGGCGGCGATCTTCATTGGCTGCATGGTGCCCTTTCGCAGGCGGGTCGCCGCGTCAGACGCGGGCCCTCTGTCGCCGATTCAACCGCCACCACGGCCTCAGCCACGGCGCAGCGAGGTGCGCTCGTGGGGCATGGCGGCGCGGGGC
This sequence comes from Deltaproteobacteria bacterium, assembly GCA_043782525.1. GTDB lineage: Bacteria > Myxococcota > Myxococcia > Myxococcales > 40CM-4-68-19 > 40CM-4-68-19. The sequence continues at coordinate 4,760 of JAYWAJ010000287.1, forward strand.
GAGCGGAAGAACTGCATCGGGGAGTAGGAGAGGAAGTTCGACACCCGCGAGGTGTAGAGATCGGCGTAGTCCTCGACCTGCTCGCCGAAGCGCGAGTTCTCGTTGCCTTCCTTGAAGACGAGTCCCCAGTAGTCGTTGGCGCCCTTTTCGAAGCGCGACTCGACCACGCTGCCCTCGACGAGGGTGGCCTTGAAGGCGCGCCGCAGCTTCTCCAGGTCCTGCTTCTCCCGCAGGCGGCGGCCCTCCAGGTCGGGGGGCAGCGGGCCGCCGCGCTCGAGGCGCCGGTCGAGCGCGTTGAGGAGCAGCTTGTGGTGGTTGATCATGTCGTCGAGGCGCGCGCGCAGGGCGTCCAGCTCGTTGAGGCGGATCACCTCCTGCGCGTGGTGCTCGATGTACTCGATCTCCTGCTCCAGCTCCTGGACGACGAAGCAGGTCCGCCACTGCGAGGCCTTGCGGTTGCGGATGATGTCTCCGTAGATGTGATCGCCGACGTAGAGGACGGACTCGCCGGCGAAGCCGGTCATGCGCTCGAAGTCGAAGAGGTTGCCGCCCTCGTAGACCTTGCCGCGCTCGATGCTGTCGGCCTGCGGCTTGACCACCGCGCCGGCGGGGCTCAGCTCGACGAAGGGCCGGTGCTCGGCGAAGAAGGCCGGCTTCTGCGCGCCCACCACCACGTAGTCGAAGTAGTTCCGCCAGGAGGGGTACTCCGGCATGCGCCCGTCGAGGAGGAACGACATCACCGCCTCGGTGTAGTCGAGCAAGGAGTTGGTAAGTATAAAAAGCTTCTTGCCTCCCGAGCGCAGCTTGTGCAGCGCCTGGGGCAGCTCCGGATCGGGCTTGATGAAGCGCAAGAGGTCCTTGCGCAGCTCGGTCTTGAGCGAGCCGTCGCGGTGGATCTCGTCGATGCTCTCGCGGGTGTCGTCGTAGAGCTGGTGGTAGTCGACCTTCTCGCCGTGCGCCTCCATCGCCTCGATGATCTCGGCGTAGAGACAGGCCTCCGGCAGGCTGAAGAGCGTGTCGATCCAGGCGAAGCGCGGCAGGCTGAGGCGGATCTTCTCGTTGGTCTGGTAGAGGGCGCGGCGCTCGTCGAGGCTGAGCGCGCGCCGCCCGTGGTAGCAGCGGCCGACGTGGTTGTGCCGGTCCATCTTGAAGATGTTGCCGAAGTCCTTGTCGACCACCAGCCCGCGGATGACGAAGGCGTGATCGTACTTGAGGCCTTCCAGGTAGGCCGGATACCCGCGCTTCCTGACCATGCGCTCCAGCGTCATGTGGAAGGCCAGCTCCTCGATCTGCCGCATCGAGTACACGGCGAGCGTGTAGTCCATGTCGAAGCCGACGATGGAGATGTCCTCCATCTTCAAGGAGCGGTTGGTATAGATCTGGCGGCTGTGCGCCAGCTCGAGGCCCTGGTGCTCGGGGTTCGTCAGGAGGCGCTGGAGCTCGGGATCCCGCAGGACGTCCTGGACGGAGTCGGCGGGCGATTTCGGGATCGCCATAAGGTCGGACGATCGATCATCCCCCTGAGTGCGGCTCTGTGCAAGAGTTGAGTTTGTGCCCATCCCGGTCTTCGCCGTCGAGGACAGCGCAGAGGCCATGAGGGCGCTGCGCAAGCTGCTCTCCAGGCGCGAGGAGGTGCGGCTGGTCGGCACGGCTGCTTCGGGAGAAGATGCGCTCCGGCTCGCCCCCGCTGCCGCGCCGCGGGTGGTGCTGATGGATCTCGAGCTGCCCGGGGCCTCCGGCGTCGAGACCACCCGGGCGCTCAAGGCCATCGCCGACCTCGAGGTCCTGGTGCTGACCTCCTTCGACGACGAGCAGCACCTCTTCGACGCCATGCGCGCCGGGGCCAGCGGCTACCTGGTCAAGGGCGCGCCCGCGGGCCGGCTCATCGAGGCCATCGTCGAGGTCGAGGCGGGCGGCACCGTCATCGAGCCGCGGCTGGCGAAGCGGTTCTGGGCGTACTTCAAGGGCGTGCAGGAGCCGCGCAAGCCCGCCGTCCCGGAGCTGACCCCGGTGGAGCTGGAGATCCTCATGATGATCGCCCGCGGGCTCTCCAACGCGGAGGCCGGGCGGGTGGTCGCGCTCGACCGGCGCTCGGTGCGGACCCAGCTCGCGCACATCTATACGAAGCTGGGCGTCCGCAGCCACGTCGAGGCGGTGGTGAAGGGGCTCAAGCTCGGCCTCCTCGAGCTGTAAAGCTGCTCTGCTTCCGTCGATGGAAGCGCCCCTCTCCGAGGACTTGCTCCGGCGCTGCCTGGAGCTTCGCGACGGCCTTTCGCCCCGCTTGCCGGACATCGATCCCGGCGACCTGCTCCTCATCCTGCAAAGCCTCCTGCGCCCGATCGGGAGTGGCAGGAGCTTCTTCCTGCGCCCGCTTGGCGGCGGCGGACATGTCCCCTGACGAGAGCTTTCTCGAGGTTCTCCTCGCGGCCCTGGACGGAGTGGGGCTCGAAGCCCTGATCGTCGGGTCCACGGCGGCGGTGCTGCAGGGGACCGGCCCAGCTCCCCATCCTGCGCGACACCCTGCGCATCAAGAGCGCCCGCGAGAAGACTCCGATCCGCTGATCGCCTTGGACCGCTAGTTGACCGATGGGCGGCAGGCGCGCGGGGAGGCCATACCGCGCGACCTTTCACCGGAGCCTGCTTGGCTCCGGCGAAGCGCAAGCTCCCTGAGACGCTTGTACAGCTTGCCGCTCGTCCCTAGCTTCCGGGCGAGGGGGCGAGCGGATGCAAGAAGCCGAAGTTCCGAGCGGCTGGAGCGGGATCCGGTCCGATTTCCGACATTTCGCGGCCATCCACGGGGCGGACGACACCCTCTCGCGCCTGTGGATGCTGGCTGCCTCGCGCGCCTTCTGGGGCCTCGCGCTCTACCGGTTCGGGCGCTGGATCTACGCGCAGCCGCGCCTGGTCGGCTTGCCCTTCCGCGCGCTCTACACGGTGCTCTTCGAGATCGGCCGCCGCCTCACCAAGACCAGCTTGAGCGTCCGCTCGCGCATCGAGCGCGAGGTCTGGATCGCGCCCCAGGGGGAGGTCTTCATCTCCCTCGGCTCGCGCCTGGGGCGGGGCTCGATGCTCCACGGCGGCAACACCATCGGCGTGGGCGGACGGCCCCCGCTGCGCGGGCATCCGCAGCTGGGCGAGCGGGTGGTCATGTGCCCCGGGGCGACGGCGGTGGGACCGATCCAGATCGCCGACGGAGTCGTCATCGGCCCCTGCGCGCTCGCCGGCCGCGCCATGAAGACCAACACGCTCTGGATGGGCGTGCCGTCGAGACCGCGCGATCTTCCGATGCAGCAGTTCGCACCCGCTCCGCAGCGCTACCAGGTCGGCCGCAGGCCCCGGGGAAAACCGATGAAGCCCGAATATTTCTGGTCCGCCTTTCGCGCCGATCTCCAGCGCCACCTCGTCTACCACCCCGATGCGGGACCGATGACGAAGCTGCGGCTCGCGCTCGTCCTCGACGGCTCGTGGGCGATGGCGCTCTACCGCTTCGGCCGGCGCCTGCGCACCATTCCGCCCGCCGGCTGGGCCGCGCCCTGGCTCTGGGGCGTCTACCGCTTCTGGGAGCTCATGGTCGGGCTCTTCACCTCCATCTCCATCGACGTGGACGCGCTCATCGAGCCCGGCTTCTACGTCGGGCACTTCGTCTCGCTGCGGATCGGGCCGGGCGTGCGCATCGGCAAGAACAGCTCGGTGAGCCAGATGTGCACGCTCGAGGGCACCGGGCCGGCGCCCGAATCGAACGCGCCCGTGCTCGGCGAGCGCGTCTACCTGGGCGCCGGCGCCAAGGTCATCGGGCCGCACCGCCTCGCCGACGGCGCCGTGGTCTGCGCCAACTCGGTGGTGACGGAGGACGTCCCCGAGAACGGCGTGGTGCTGGGGAACCCGGGCCAGGTGATCAGCCGGCGCGGCAGCGGCGACTTCATCTACCTCGGCGCCGGCACCGGCGTGCGCGACGCGCTGCCCGAAGAGGTGCAGGGCCTGCACGCCCAGGCGGGGTAGGCGGGGCGGCTCCCAGCGGCGCGGCGCTCAGCGATCTTCGGCGTCGTGGGCGTGGCCGATGGCCTGGCGCAGCCGCGGCTCCAGCTTGCCGCAGTCGAGGGTCACCTTCTCGGACTGCACCGACACCACCGCGCTGGCCGGGACGGTGAACTCGCCCGCGTTCTCGACATAGACGGTCAGCAGCTTGCCGTCGCGCGAGATGGCGCGGACGGCGCCAAACTCCTCGCCGCCGTCGGAAATGAAGGTCTGGAACCCGACTTCGATCGCCTCGCGCATGGGAGATCTCCTCTGGCGGCCGACCCTAACGCGGCGGCAGCCGGCCCGCCGCCATTTCCGGGTCGGACGATGTGCGTTTAACCTTGCCCCTGCCCGCGGGTTATCGTGCCCGCAGGGGAGGGGAAGAGTGCCGATCCGGAGCACCGCAGCGCAGGGCCTTGCCGCGGCACTCGCCGCCTGCGGCATCGCTTCGTGCACCGGAAAGCTGGACGTCGCCGCCCCGGCTCCGCCGCCGCCCTCCGCGCTCTACCAGCCTCTCTCGGTCGCCGCCTCCACCGGCAAGGTCAAGAATCTCCTCACCGGCCTTCCGCCCACCGACGCGGAGATCGCGGCCGTCGCCCATGACCGCGCGGCGCTGCGCGGCCTGGTGGCGCAGTGGACGCAGGCGCCCGAGTACCAGCCGAAGCTGCTGGCCTTCTTCTCCAACGCTTTCCAGCAGAGCCAGGCGGTGCAGGCCGACTTCGTCGATCAGCTGGGGCCGGTCGCCCTCAACCGGCTCGACACGCGCCTCCTCGCAAATTTGCGAGAGAGCTTCGCGCGCACCGCCATCGCGCTGGTGCAGGCGGGGGAGCCCTTCACCTCGGTGGTCACCACCCAGCGCTTCATGCTGACGCCGCGGCTGATGGCGCTCTACGCCTTCCTCGACGCCGTGCAGGTGGGCGACAACGGCGGCACCAGCGACCTCTTCCAGAAGGCCAACGCCGGCTTCAAGTTCACCCTCACCGCGACCCAGGGGCCCATCGCCGTCGCCGACTCGCTCGACCCGGCGAGCGCGCACTTCATGGTCTTCTACGCCCCGCAGCTGGCGGCTCCTTACGACCCGCTCTGCCCGCAGGATCCCGTCGTCTACAACGGCGGAACCGGCCAGCCCTCGGTCACCAACGCGCTCCTGGTCACGCTGGAGGGGGCGCCGCCCGGCTTCAACATTCCCAGCGGCGCCGGCACCCACCGCTGCCAGCCGCCCGCCTTCCCGGCGGGGACCGCAGCCCTCACCGTCGCCGACACGCAGCAGTGGCAGCTCGTCAACGTCCGCGCACCGGCAGCGGGTGAGGCGACCACGCCGGTCTTCGCGCTGGCGGGCTTCCGCGCCGGCCACGACCTGGTGCTGCACACGCCCCGGGTCGGCTTCTTCACCACGCCCAGCTTCCTCGCCGAGTGGAACACCAACAACTCCAACCAGGCGCGGGTGACGCTCAACCAGACGCTCATCGTCGCGCTGGGCCGCGCCATCAGCCCGCAGAACGCCTCGCTGCCGCCCAGCCTGCTGCCGGTCGATCAGGCCCACGCGCCGCAGGGGTCGGCCTGCTTCGCTTGCCACCAGTCGCTCGATCCGCTGCGGCAGTTCTTCCGGCAGCAGTACAGCCTCTCCTTCCACCTGCAGGCGGCGCCGGCGCAGATGTCGTTGCCCGGCTCGTTCGGGTTTCGCGGCGTGACCGCGTCGGGGAGCACCATCTTCGACCTGGGGAAGATCCTCGCCGCGCACCCCGACTTCGCCGCCGCCTGGACGCAGAAGCTCTGCACCTATGCCAACTCCGCGCCCTGCGACGAGACCGACCCGGAGTTCCAGCGCCTCACCAAGGTCTTCGCCGACAGCAACTTCAGCTGGGGCGCGCTCACCGTCGAGCTCTTCTCCTCGCCCCTGGTCAGCTACGGGCAGGAGACGCAGACCGCCGACCAGGGCGAGGTCTTCCCGGTCGCCCGCCGCGATCACCTCTGCGCCACGCTCAGCAACCGGCTCGGGCTCGCCGACGTCTGCGGCCTCGACGTCAACACCAAGGTGCTGCCCAAGCTCCTGCCGGTGCAGCTCATCGCCAGCGTCCTGCCTTCCGATCAGTACAGCCGCGGCGCGGAGCAGCCGGTGCTGGCCAACGACCCCAGCCTCTTCTTCCGCACCGGCATGGAGAACGTCTGCGCCGCGCTGGCGGGCCAGCTCATCGACAACGGCGCGGGCAGCAAGTGGACCAGCGTCAACCCGCCCGCCGCCATCGGCGACTTCGTTCACCTCTTGATGGGGATTCCGGCGGCGTCCGACGCCACGCCCTTGTCGATCTTGCAAACCCATCTGCAAAACGCCCGCTCCGCCGGGCTGACCACCTCCGACGCGCTCAAGAGCACCTTCATGCTCGCCTGCCTGTCGCCTTCTGTCGTGGGGATCGGCCAATGAGCGTCTCCCGCCGCCAGCTGCTGCTCGAGACGCTCTTCGGCGCCGGCCTGGTCGGGCTGCGCTCGCTGGCCACCGGCGTGCCGGCGGCGGTGCTGCTCAATCCGCGCAGCGCCAGAGCACAAGCCTGCCCGCCCGCGGCCCAGTTCGTCCTCTGGAGCAGCTCCGGCAGCGGCGACCCGGTCAACGCCAACGTGCCGGGCATGTACCAGATCGCGGACATCGCCCACCCGCCCGATCCCCTCATGGCGGCGACGCCGCTCTCCCTCGCCGGCAGGTCGACGGTGGCCGCCGCGCCCTGGGCGGCGCTGCCCCAGGCCCTGCTCGACCGCGCCTGCTTCTTCCACCACGGCACCTACACGGTGGTGCACCCCGACCTGGCCAAAGTCATGTCGCTGCAGGGCTTCGTCTCGCACCACGAGATGCTGGTCTCGCTCATCTCGCAGCAGCTCGCGGCCTGCCTGGGCACGGTGCAGAAGGAGCCCATCGCGCTGGGCCCGCGCAGCGCCTCGGAGGCCCTCACCACCGGCGGCAGGCCGCAGCCCATCCTCTCGCCGAGCACCCTCTCGACCCTCCTGGCCTCGCCCACCGGGCCGCTCGGGCAGATCCAGAAGATCCGCGATGCCGACCTCGACAGCCTCAACGCCTGGTACAAGCAGAACGGCAACGCCGCCCAGCGGTCGTTCATCGACCGGTATGCCCTCTCGCAGCAGGAGGCGCGCAACATCTCGGAGAGCCTGTTGGGAACGCTGGCCGGCATCAAGGACAACAGCGCCGATTCGCAGGTGACGGCAGCGGTCACGCTCTTCCGCATGAACGTCTCGCCGGTGGTCAGCATCCACATCCCCTTCGGCGGCGACAACCACGTCGACGCCCTGCTCGCCGGCGAGACCCGGCAGACGGTGGCGGGCGTCGGCACCCTCGGGAAGCTCTGGACCCAGCTGGTCAGCGCCGGGCTGCAGGACAAGGTCACCTTCGCGATGATGAACGTCTTTGGCCGCACGCTCTCGGCGGCGCGGGGCAACGGCAACGGCCGTACCCACCACGGCGACCACCACTGCACGGTGATCTTCGGCAAGCCGTTCAAGGGCAGCGTCGTCGGCGGCGTCGAGCCGGCCAACAACGACTACCGCGCCATGTCGCTCGACGCGGCCACGGGCGCCGG